>JANWHN010000046.1 GCA_025450445.1 Anaerolineales bacterium
CCGGCTATGGGATCCAGACCGGCGAGTATGCCGGCGCCACGGAATTGGTCTATCGCGCCAAGCAATTGGTGTGCCAATCCTGGACGATGCGCTTGCCACCGACCAAGCTCACCGATCTTTTCATGGACATAACTGGAGCGAAGGATGTAGAGGACCTTATTGAGGGACTTACAGAGGCGCGGCTCTCCGTTGGAACTGAGCACGCTCCAAAAATATTTGAAGTTGCTCGCCGCGGCGACAAGGTAGCCCAGGGATTGATCAACTGGGCCGGCGTTGAACTGGCTGAGATGGCAAAGTCCGTTATCCGCCAACTTAAATTTGAACAGCTTGAATTCGACGTGGTGTTGCTGGGAGGCATGTACAAGGCCGGATCAGTTCTCACTGAGCCAATGCAGGACGCGATCCACGAACTGGCGCCCGGAGCCCGGCTGGTGCGTTTAGAGCACCCCCCGGTGCTGGGCGCGGTGCTGATGGCAATGACCGAAGGCAATGCGGATCCGAGCGCGGCTGTGCGCAGTAAGTTGATCGATACACTGCGGCAGCCTATCGCCGAAAAGGTATGAGGAAGGCGTGGCGAGAATTCTCACCGCGTTTCTTATCCTCTCCATTCTCGGAGCGTGCGTCGCGCCAGGTCGACCAACGGAAACTGACGTGACCACCGAATTTCGCGTGATCGGTTACGCAACGGATGCCAGCATTCCGGAAATCATTCAATACGACAAGCTTACACACATCAATTACGCATTCCTCATCCCGAATGAGGATGGAACTTTTGCGCCAATGAGCAATGTCTGGAAACTGGACGCGATCGTCACCAGTGCTCACCAGCACGGCGCCAAAGTTCTGATCTCGGTGGGCGGATGGGGCTGGGACGCGCAATTCGAGGCACTGGCGGCTGATCCCGCGGCGCGAGCGCGAGCGATCGAATTCATGGTCAATTTTATTGAGGAGAAAAATCTGGACGGCGTGGATATGGATTGGGAATATCCGGATGCCGGCGAATCTTCGCAGAACTTTTTGAAACTAATGACTGAGCTGCGGGCTGCGCTGCCGGAAGGCAAGCTGCTGACTGCGGCTGTGGTCTCCGGTGGAGATTTCTACGGAGCTGGCATCCCGGTCGAATCTTTTGGGCTTATGGATTTTGTCAATCTGATGGCCTACGACGGCGATGACCACGGCACGATGGCCCAAGCCGAAAGCTCGCTGGATTATTGGTTGGGGCGTGGGCTGCCCGCGGAGAAAGCGGTCTTGGGCTTGCCTTTTTATAGCCGACCGAGCGAAGTTCCTTATCGCGAGGTCGTAGCCGCAAATCCTGATGCTTCCCAGATCGATGACCTAGACCATTTTGGGACGCCGAATGTGTACAACGGTGTCCCCACGATCCAAGCCAAAACGCGTTTGGCGATGGAGCGGGCGAGCGGGGTGATGTTTTGGAATCTGGATCACGATGCGCAGGGCGAGCTTTCGTTGCTCAGTGCAATCAATGCAGTTGTTGAGGGCGCGCAATGAGCCAGCCTTTTGTTTTGGGCGCCAACTATTGGCCGCGGCGCAAGGCAATGTATTGGTGGAGCAATTTTGACGCGGGTGAAGTGGGCGAAGAATTCGCGGTGATGCGCGAGATCGGCTTGAACGTTGTGCGCTTGTTCCTGTTGTGGGACGACTTTCAGCCTGAACCCGATAAGGTGTCGCCGACCGCCCTCAGCGACCTGGAGACCGTTTGCGATATTGCAGCCGAAAACGGATTAGGACTTGATGTCACATTTTTCACCGGGCACATGAGTGGACCCAACTGGTCGCCACGCTGGCTGGTCGGCGGTCCATTGCCGCATTTGAACTGGATCCGCCAAGTGATGACGGCAGGCAACCTGACGGACGAGGGCTATCGCAACATGTTTCATGATCCGGTCGCGTTAGATGCTTCGCGTTTGCTGCTGAAGACTGTGGTTACGCGATTGAAGGATCATCCGGGCATCTGGCTGTGGAATCTCGGCAATGAACCTGATCTGTTTGCCTGGCCGAATTCAGACGCTGAAGGCCGTGCCTGGACGCGGGAGATGGTCGGAATTATTCATGATATCGATGCGAAGCACCCAGTGACAATCGGCTTGCATGGAGGCAGCTTGCACGAACGCAACGGATTGCCGGTGAGCGAGCAGTATGCGGAGACGGATGTGGCAGTGATGCATTCGTATCCGATGTATACGGACTGGGCGCGGCAACCTTTAGACCCGGATTTTGTTCCGTATACCTGCGCGATCACGGCCGACATGTGTGGCAAGCCGGTGCTGATGGAAGAGTTCGGTGGATGCACCGCGCCGCCTGGTAAAGAATCCTTCATTTGGGAATGGGATGCGCTCGGGGGCGAGCGGAAACAATTTATGGCTTCTGAGGAAGACCTGGCCGAATACCTGCGCCTGGTGCTGCCAAAGCTGCAGCAAATCGGCGCGACTGGTGCGGTCTTGTGGTGCTTCGCCGATTACATCGAGGAGCTCTGGGATCGCCCGCCGTGTGACGCGCAAAAACATGAGCGTTTTTTCGGGCTTGTGCGGCCGGATGGCAGCCTGAAACCACATGCAGAAGTGATCAAGAAGTTCGCGGCAACAAAGCCAACGGTGCAACCGATCCCGGATTGGGCCAAGTTGGGCATGGATGTCCAGAAATTTAATCAGGACCCGAACACGAACATCCGAGCGTACTACAAAAATTATCTGGAAGCATTGGAGAACGCATGAAGCGATTGATTGTCAACTCGGATGATTACGGGCGGAGTTCGAATATTTCGAAGGGAATTCGTGAGGCGCACATCGGCGGGATCGTCACCTCGACGACGTGCATGATGAATTTCCCGACCACAGCGGATGATATTCGCAAAGCGCTCAAGGTGGCGCCCAAACTCGGGCTTGGCACACATTTAGTGCTGACAGCAGGCAAGCCACTCACGGATCCGGCGAAGATCAAGTCTTTAGTCAATTTGGGAACCGGCTTTCATGGGCTTGCGGACTTGACCGAACACATTGCCGACTTGGACCCGGCCGAAGCGCAAACGGAATGGCGCGCTCAGATCGAAGCCTTTGTTTCGGCAGCGGGCAAAAACCCTACCCATTTGGACTCACACCATCACTCTTCTTATTTCAGTGCTGGACTTTTCAGGGCTATGCTGGAGCTGGCAAAGGAGTACGGTTGCGGAATTCGCCTTCCGAGGAGCTACGGCATAGAAGATGGCATGGAAGGCTTACCACCGGTGGTACGCGCCGCGATCAACAGCTACGCGCCACAGCTTATCGAGGAATTCGATCCGCCGCGACCAGATTCCTTCTTTGCGTCCTTCTATGACGAAAACGCGACCAAGGAACATATTTTGGATCTAATCAACAAATTGCCAGATGGCGATTACGAATTGATGTGCCATCCCGGTTACACGGATACAGATCTAGCCTTGAGTTCGGTTTACAACGCGCAGCGCGAGCGAGAGCTAACCATCCTCACAGACCCCGACGTTTTGGAAGCTGTGAAGGCTGGGGAAATCAAACTTATTACTTTTGCCGATCTATAAGGAGCACATGTCTGAAAATAATCATTTTCCGAAAGATTTCATTTGGGGCGCCGCTACGGCCGCCTATCAAATTGAAGGGGCTTGGAATGAGGATGGCAAAGGCGAATCCAACTGGGACCGCTTTTCGCACACACCGGGCAAGATCCTCGAAGGTCACACTGGCGATGTGGCTTGCGACCATTACCATCGCTATCCCGAGGATATTGAGCTCATGAAGCACCTGGGATTAGCGGCGTATCGTTTCTCGACCTCCTGGGCGCGGATCCTGCCAGAGGGTAGGGGTAAGGTAAATCAGAAAGGGTTGGACTTTTATAGTCGCTTAGTGGACGGATTGCTGGAAGCGGACATTATGCCGTTCGCAACCCTCTATCATTGGGATCTGCCCCAAGCTCTTGAAGACGAAGGGGGTTGGACTGTGCGCAGCACCGCCGAGGCGTTCGCCGAATACGCCGAAGCGATCAGTAAGCATCTGGGTGACCGGATCAAGAGCTGGGCGACATTGAACGAGCCAGCTTGTTCTGCATGGTTGGGCCATCTACTTGGCATCGATGCGCCCGGAATCAAGGACATCAATAAAGCCTTGCTAGCCAGCCATCATTTGCTACTAGCCCACGGGTTGGCTGTGCCGCTACTACGCAAGAATGCGCCCAAAGCGGAAGTAGGTATCGTGCTGAATACAAGCTGGGCCGAGGCGGCATCTAACAGCCGCGCAGACCTGGATGATGCCCGCAAGGGTGACGGGTTGTGGGGTCGCTGGTTCATCGACCCGGTGTTTGGCCGCGGCTACCCCCAAGATGTAGTCCGAGATGTGATCGCCCAAGGGGCAAAGCCCGACTTCATGGATTGTGTAAAGCCGGGTGACCTGGCGACCATCTCGGCCCCGCTGGATTTTATAGGCATCAACTACTACACGCGCAATTTGCATCGAGCAGCGGAAGAGGGGAATGAACCGCAGGAGAGATTCCGAGCTGAGAAGTCGCCTGAGAATTTCTCAGAGCTGGAATGGGAAAAGTATGCGGACGGCCTGCATTTCTTGCTGACGCGCGTTGCCTTTGAATATCAACCGCGTAAGATCTACGTAACCGAGAATGGGGCGTCGTATTCGATTGGTCCAGATGAAGATGGCCGCGTGCACGATAAATATCGCGTGTCTTATTATCGCGACCACGTCGCCGCGATGCAGCGCACCCTAGCAGCGGGCGTACCGCTGGCCGGCTACTTCGCTTGGTCTTTGTTGGACAACTTCGAGTGGCGTTCTGGCTACACCCAAAGATTTGGGATTGTGTGGGTGGATTTCGAGACTCAAGAACGCACGTTGAAAGACTCGGCCCTCTACTATCGAAATGTGATCAAGAAAAATGCGTTAGTAGAAGAAATCGAGCAGTAAACTAAGCAAATGGCATTACGAGACGAGATTTTTGAGCAGCCGGCGCGCCTGCGCGGGCTGATAGACAGCCAGCGCGCCACGGCGGAGAAGATCGCCGCAGAGATCCGCAAGCACGAGGTCAACTTCGTTTTCTTGGCGGCGCGGGGTACCTCAGATAATGCAGGAAGATACGCGAATTACCTGTGGGGCGCGCACAACCGTTTGCCGATCGCGCTTGCGACGCCCTCGCTATTTACTTATTACCAAGCGCCGCCGCTTTTGAAGAACGCGCTGGTCGTTTGCATTTCGCAATCGGGGGGATCGCCGGACATCGTGAATGTGCTGACCGAGGGTCGCAAACAGGGCGCCCTTACTCTCGCGATTACGAATGAGCCCGATTCACCATTAGGAGAAAAAGCTGATCTGCTCTTTGAACTCGGCGCGGGCGAGGAGAAAGCCGTAGCTGCCACCAAAACCTATACAGCAGAACTCGTGGCGCTGGCAATGATTTCAACGGCGCTTAAAGGCGACAAAGCTAGCTGGGACCAAATTGATCAGTTACCTGTTTGGCTGGAGCACTCTCTCGAGCAAGAGGCGGCGATTGCAGCCGCGGCAAAGGCCGTGAGCGATATGCAGCGTTGCGTGGTGCTAGCGCGCGGGTTCAATTACGCCACTTGTTTCGAGTGGGCGTTGAAAATAAAAGAACTGGCTTATGTGGTTGCCGAGCCGTATTCTTCTGCCGATTTCTTGCACGGGCCAATAGCCATTGTGGAAGAAGGCTTCCGGGTCATGTCCGTGGCGACCAGTGGACCCGTATTCGATTCGATGCGCGACACGCTCCTCAAGTTGCGGGAGGAGCTAGCCGCGGAACTAGTCGTCCTCTCGGATAAACCAGAGGCGCTAGACATTGCACAGCATCCGATATCTCTACCGGTGGGCGTCCCGGAGTGGTTATCGCCGGCAGTTGCAATTGCTCCAGGACAATTATTTGCCTACCATTTAGCGGTGGCCAAAGGCTACGACACCGAACAGCCGCGCGGTCTCAAGAAAGTGACACATACACGCTGATGCAAGGAACAAACGACCCAGTAGTTGTCTCGCCGGTAACTCCAGCCAAAGTAATTCGCTCGTCGGTCATTTACTTTGTTTCCTTCGCCGCGCTTGCAGCTGTCGCGCCTTACTTGGTGCTTTATTTTGAATCGCTCGGATTTAATGGCCAACAGATCGGCCTGTTGCTAAGCCTAGGGCCGCTCATCGGGCTGGTCGCGGTGCCATTCTGGACTGGGCTGGCGGATGCGACGGGCAGGCATCGGCTGATCTTGATGGGGGGTATGACCGTTGCAATAATTGTCTACGGTCTGGTCCCGTTCCTTAACAGTTATGGCCTGATCATGGTCGCTGTTTTCACAGTGGCCGCGTTGTCATCGCAGAACTACCCGTTAATGGATAGCGCAACGGTTCACATGCTGGGCGATCAGAAGGATCGCTATGGGCGCATTCGCCTATGGGGAACAATCGGGTGGGGCGTTATGGTCGCCATTGTGGGATGGTGGTTGGATACGAATCCGCTCCATACGATCTTTTGGATCTACAGCGGGATGACACTGCTCAACCTGTTGCTGGTCACCAACCTGCAGTTCGAAAAGAAAAGCGAGTCAATTCCCTATTTTCAAAATGTGCGCAGCTTGTTGCGCAATCGGGCGTGGATCCTGTTTCTGGTCACTGCTTTTCTGGCCTCGATGGGCATGGCGCCGCACGGAACCTATCTCTCCCTTTTGCTTCAGGATATGGGGACTGCACCTTCCATTCTGGGGATCACGATCATGCTGTCCACGATCGCAGAAGCTCCAGTCATGTTCTTTTCTACTAATCTGATCCGTCGTTTCGGAAGTAATGGTTTGCTTTTAACCGCTATGGCAGTTATCGGGCTGCGCAACGTGCTTTACGCTTTTGCCACAGATCCGTGGCAGGTAATGGCGCTGCAGGCTTTGCATGGTTTCACTTTCCCGGCGATGTGGATTGCGGGTGTCAACTTCGCCGCCGAAGCCGCGCCAAAAGGGCTGAACGCGACTGCACAAGGCATGTTCGGCGTAGTTCTGATGGGCTTTGGATCGGCGGCTGGAAACCTGGTTAGCGGCGTCCTTATTGATCAGGTTGGGTTAGACGGCATGTTCCTTTCTGCTGGCAGCGTGGCGCTGGTGACCTTAGTCTTTATGCTGTTTATTGGTAGGCGTGTTCTGGCGAATGCAAAAACTGCAGTTTCGAAAGCTTAATTCCATTCCTATTCTCCGCCTTTACAATTGAATCGGGCGCAAGTACAATCCCTGCTTCCGTTGTGAAATCAGTAACAAACAGATGTTGGAGAGCCTTTTGATGACTGAATCGTCCCAGGAATTAAAGAAAAAAGATCGCGTAAGCGGCAAGGTGGTCAAGACTAGCTTAGCCGGCGCGTTGGTAGACATTGGGAGCGGTAAGCATGCCGTGATCCCGATCTCGCAATTGCGCAAAGATCGGGTCAGCCGGGTCGAAGATGTGGTCAAGGAAGGCGATCAGATCGAGGCTTGGGTATGGCGGATGGATCCAAAGCAAGAGCGAATCGAGCTGACCATGATCCAGCCTTTGGGTCTCGAATGGGGTGAAATTAAGAAAGATTCAGTTCTCAAAGGAAAGGTTTCCAAGCTGGATAAATTTGGCGCCTTCGTCGAAGTCGGGGCTGAGCGCCCCGGCTTGGTGCACATCAGCGAAATGTCGAATGAATATGTCAAGACGCCCGGAGATGTGGTTAAGGTTGGCGACGAGATCGACGTAAAAGTGCTGGATGTCGATAAGCGCAAAAAGCAGATCAAGCTAAGCATGAAAGCGCTGCTCGCGAAGCCCGAAGA
>JANWHN010000047.1 GCA_025450445.1 Anaerolineales bacterium
AGGCACTTTAGTTATCGTGTTTGTGGCAATTATGGTGTGCTTAAGCTGGACGGTGCGAGTTCCCTAGAACCTCTTGACAAATTAACTGTTTGCGATAATAATACTTATCGAAATCAATCTCTAGATTTGCCCTTTCTCTATCTCCCCTACTTGACAAAGCATTCTTAAATCACACGAACGCGGAAATCTGTGCATAAATAGCTCTGTAATGAAGGAGCAGAGGAGTTCCGTCACGAATCTGTCGCGGCTAGCTTCACTCCCCCACCTAAAGTTGTTGCTACTGCCTTAAGCCCCCGGTTTTTGGAGCAATAACTTTATGATCTTTTTAGGGCGGGATGGCTATTGAGGATCCGGCTCGGCCCGGCTGGCGGCCAGGTAGATCAGGCGGCGCAGTTCGTCCGCCGCATCCCCATCCAGGCTCTCCGCAAAGCGCACCTGCACCGCGTGCTGGCCATGGTCCTCAATATTCAGCAGTTCAGAATCTTTATCGTCGACGCGATGCAAGAAAAGCACACAATGGCCTTCGGTGGCCTGGAGCCCGCAGATCACATTCTTGGGGCTGTCCACCGAATAGAGCACCGTGGGCACCTTGCCACCATGGACCATTTCGGTGCTCGTCGGCAGCTCCTCCTGGACCAATGCGCGCAGTTGTTTGGCGACCTTCTGGATGGCCGGCTTGGCGCCCGCAAATGCATCGTCGAAGTTCATCATCGCCAATTATAAACAGCCGCAATGTCTATCTACAGTAGAATTCACAAATACTGATCATGGCTAAAGATCCGGACCAACTGCCACAAGACCTCGAAGAAAAAGAGCCCAGCCGCTTACATAGCGCGGCGAGCCGCGTGGTGCGCTGGCTTATCTTTGGCCTGCTGATCTTCGTAATCGGATTCGTGATCATCTGGCTTACCTATGTTGGCCCGCGCGCCGCTGAGATCAATGCGCTGCACACTCAGCAAGCGGCAGCCCAGACCCAGGTAGCTACACTCGAGCTTGCCCTCGAAGAGCTGCAAGCTGTAGAAGTCGAGCGCAACATCTACGACATCCTCGTAGATGTCAACAGCGCCCGCTACGAGCTCGCCAGCGACCGTCTGCAGGGCGCTGAGGCCGCCCTGGCCACCACGCCGGCCAAGTTCAGCCGCCTGCGCCTTCAGCTCGGCGCGGACTATTCCGCGCTCATCACCGAAATGCAGGAGCGGCTGCAGCTGGCGCTCACCGGCATTGACACTGGGGACGAATTTGCCGCGCTGAACGACCTGGGGGTTTTAGAGAATCTCGTGTTGAGATTGCTGAGCAGCTTTTCAAATTAGCTCGGCCAGTTTGCAACTGGATAGATTTATGAATAGATCGATCCTGTATATCTTTGCAATCATAGCGGTCTTTGCCGTGGCGCTGTATTTTGCGCTGGCCGGCGTGGACTTTGGCCAGCAGTGGGACGCGAACCTTATCAAAGGTTTCGTAAAACTCTACGTT
Source organism: Anaerolineales bacterium (assembly GCA_025450445.1). Taxonomy (GTDB): domain Bacteria; phylum Chloroflexota; class Anaerolineae; order Anaerolineales; family UBA11579; genus JAMCZK01. The sequence goes on from JANWHN010000047.1 coordinate 1,474, forward strand.
CGGGATGGAACCATTCTGCCCGGCGAATACCATTACCCGCCGGTCAATTCGTACATTGCCTCCTCCGCCCTAATCCCGTACGCGCTACCGCTGGTAAGAGAGTACGGCACCAACTGGATCCCAACTCAGCGTCATCTGCTGGAGAACGTGCTGGACCGCAACAACACCAGCTTTACGCTGAATGTCCGCCGCACATTTATTGTCTTCACGATGGCAGCCATCTTGTGGACGGGATTGGCGGCCGGGCAAAAGGACTGGCTGGCCGGCGCGGTGGCGGCGGCGGTGCTGGCCTTTTCGTGGGAGCTGGGCTACCAATCGCGGATCATTCATCCGGATGGGCCGACGACGCAATTTGTCGCGCTCACACTGTTGCTGGCAATGCTTGGCTTTTACAAGCGCAGGCCATTTAGTCCGGGCGTTTGGTTTATTTTGGCGGCCGCCGCAGCGGCGATTGCAACAGCGACCAAATACACCGCGGGGATTTCCCTGCTCGTTGTGCTGATACTAGCATACTCGATCTTCCGGGAGATGATGCCGAAGGTTCGCGAGCGCGTGCTTTGGATGCTGGGTCTTGTGGTCACCTACGCGGCTGTGTTCTTGATTTTCGTTCCCGGCGCGATCATGGAGAATTCGATCTTCGTTTACCAGATCATTCGCGACCAGCAGATCTATGCGGCGGGGTATGGATTGCAGACCGTAGGTCCGGGCTTGGACCATCTCGCGCGGATCGTCAGCTACCTAACTCAAGCGGCTTTCTCTCACTACCGATTGCTGGCCACTTTTGTGCCCGCCCTAGCGATCGTAGGTGGCTATTCCTTGCGCAAGGGGAAAGATCACAAGGACATATTTCTTTTGATCGCATTGGCCGGAGTTCCAATTCTTTACATTCTTTTCCTCGCCACAAATCGGGTTTTATTTGTTAGGAACTTGATCCAGTTATTTCCGCCGATCGCTGTGCTGGCTGGATTTGGATTTAGTTGGCTGGGGCGGCGGCTCGACAAGCCTGTTTGGCGCGCCGTGCTCGCTGGTGGTCTCGGAATCCTGGTAGCCACCAACATTTTCTGGTTGAGCTACACCGCAAGAACCATTCAAGATCGGCGCAGTGATCGATTTGCTACCGAAGCGCTGGCGGCGATCTCGGCTGAGGAGCAGCAGAGCGTCTACGTGACGCCAGCCGCCCGAGAGTTGCTCGGTAACCGCGAGCTGCCAGCGAACGCTTCAACCGAATTCGACCCAGCTGTAGATCTGGTGCTCTTCGCGTATCGGGCAGACACGATCGATGAGCGCGAGGGGTCATGGCCTGTGAACTTTGTCGGCGCAGGCCCGCGGATTTTTGGGTCGCACGATATCAATCTGGATTGGTATGCAAATTGGCCAGGCGTTGAAAGATTTGTGTTGGCGCCGGTGAGCATCGCCTGGCAGGACGGCGCTACATTTGCGGCGGCGGAACCTGAGGCCTATGAGTTGCAGACGGAGCAATTCGCGTCAGGAACTTTAGTGATTGACGGCGAGCAGTTCTACGTTGAAACGGATAGCGCGCGAATATTCATAATGAATTCCACCAACCCCAGGGTCATACTGGCACTGCGCGACGTTGTGGACAAGGAAGTTTCAATTACAGGGCAGCCATTTAGCGGCAACAGGCTGGGCGACTGGTTCCTGACTTCGCTCAATGGTGTTGAGCTCTTGAAGGGAGACGAGTTGAAGTTTGAGTACAACTCCAGTCGTTTCATGCTAAATCTCGATGATGCTCAACGGTCATGCATTCGCGAGGTTGTTGGAGATGATCAATTCGTAGATATTTCGGACACTGTGGTCGATTTGCACGAACTGACCGAGCCAGAGTTGCTCGCCGTTTCAGAATGCACAAACTGAATTGACCATGAGCCCAGCCATCTACCTGCTGTGCATCGTTGCCGGCTTCTTTGCGGGCGTGATCAACACGCTAGCTGGAAGCGGGTCGCTGATTACGCTGCCAGTTTTGATCTTCATCGGTCTGCCGGCGACGGTAGCCAATGGCACCAACCGGGTTGGCGTGCTGCTGCAAAACATCGTGGCTGGCTACAGCTTCAGCCGCGACAAAGTGCTGGATCTGCGCGGCGCACTGATCCTGAGCGCGCCGGCTGTGCTGGGCTCCCTGCTGGGCGCGCAGATCGCGGTGTCGCTGGACGAGGAGATGATGCGGCGCGTCATCGGCGTGGTAATGGTGCTGATGCTTTTCGTCATTTTGCTGCGGCCGCGGCGCTGGCTTGAAGGCAAGATGCAAAACCTGGATGGCGGCTATAACTGGCAGCAAACGCTGAGCATGTTTGCGATCGGCGTCTATGGTGGATTTATCCAAGCGGGCGTCGGCATCTTTTTGCTCGCCGCGCTGGTGCTCTCGATTGGGTACGACCTGGTGCGCGGCAATGCGGTCAAGATCGTTATCGTCTTGGCGTTCACGGTTTCTTCGCTGCTGGTTTTTGCAAATAACGCGCAGGTAGATTGGGGCGCAGGATTGCTGCTCGGCATCGGAAATATGCTGGGCGCATGGGTGGCGGCGCGCATGGCGGTGAAGCGCGGCGTAGCCTGGGTGCGCTGGGTGCTGGTGGCGACGGTAGCGGTCTCGGCGATCTATCTGCTCGGGGTTGTCGATCTCGTGACGGCTTTGTTTAAGTAGCCACCGTTATAATTCCGCCACAAAGAGGAGATTGAATGGACTTTTTGCTCAACCCTGAAATCCTGATCGCCCTGCTAACCCTAACCACGCTGGAGATCGTGCTGGGCATCGATAACCTGGTCTTTATCTCGATCCTGGCGAGCAAGCTGCCGGCCAAGGAACAGGCGCGGGCCAGCCGGCTGGGCCTGGGGCTGGCGATGGGAACGCGAATTTTGCTGCTACTCTCGATCGCTTGGATCTCGCGGCTGACCGCCCCATTATTTGTAGTCATGGAACAAGCCATTTCCGGGCGGGACATTATTCTGCTGGTTGGCGGTCTCTTCCTGATCGGCAAAAGCACCTTCGAGATCCACGACAAGCTGGAGGGGCAAGAGGGCCACAGCGATCCAAAGGTTAAGCGGGTCACGTTTGGGTCTGTGATCTTCCAGATCATGCTGCTCGATATTGTCTTTTCGCTCGACTCGGTCATCACTGCGGTGGGCATGGTTGATGAAGTTTGGGTGATGGTAGCGGCAATCATTATCGCGGTCGGCGTAATGGCGCTCTCGGTTGGCGCCATTAGTAATTTCGTAAATGACCACCCGACTGTGAAGATGTTGGCTTTGTCTTTCTTGTTGCTCATCGGATTCTCGCTGGTTGTAGAAGGTCTGCACCAGCACATTCCGAAAGGCTACATTTACTTTGCAATGGGTTTCTCGGTCTTCGTCGAGTTTCTCAATCTGCGGCTGCGGCCCCAGGCGCGAAAGCCAGTGCATCTGAAACGGGGTTATACCGGCAACCGGAAACGAACTGCCTAATGTTTGTAGGGTTCAAGCGGCGCATTCTGCAAGCGATCGTCGCATTCTTCATGCGGACGATCTGCCGCGTCGAGATCCATGGGCTAGAAAAGGTGCGCGACATAAAGGGGAAAGCGATCTTCGTTTCAAATCACCTGGGCCGGCTGGATGCAGGCTTGGCATTCTTGATCCTCAAACGTGAAGATATCATCCTTGTCGTGGCGGAAAAGTATCGGGATTATCCGATCTTCCGCTTTCTCGTAAAGCAGCTGGATCTGCTTTGGTTGGAGCGCTTTGGGGCCGACCTGGGTACGCTAAAAGAAGTCCTGCGCCGATTGGATCGAGGCGGCGTGCTGATGATCGCCCCGGAGGGCACGCGCAGCACGACGGAAGCCCTGCTTGAAGGCAAGCCCGGTGCGACGTATTTGGCGGCCAAGAGCGGCGCGGTCGTAATTCCGGTTGGGATTGCCGGCAGCGAGGACCGCATTGTAATGGGCGAGCTGCGTAAGTTCAGACGACCGCGGATTATCTTGAACATCGGCGAGGCATTCAGAGTTCCTCCCCTGCCGAAGGTGGACCGAGATGTTTTCCTTCGCAAGCAAACGGATGAGATCATGGTTCGTATCGCCCGTCTGCTGCCCGAAAAAAATCGCGGCTTTTACACTAAGCACGTGGGAGTCGTGGGGTCTTCAGCTTAGTGTAAAAAAAGTAGTATTCCAAGTAATAAAGTTAATTGGCTATGCGCATTAGTTTGTTAAATCATCTTCCCTCAGTAAGGAGATTTATGCAGCTCAGTGGTTCTACTACGATCAATGCTCCCCGGGCAAAGGTGTGGGCGTTTCTCACCAACCCGGATTTCGTTTCCAAGTGCGCCCCCGGTTTGGAGAGCATGGAGGTTGTTGAGGAAAACAAGAAATTCAAAGCCATTGGCTCGGTTGGCTTAGGTAATCTTAAAGTTCGCTTCACCGGAGATATCGAATTCGTAGAACTGGATGAGCCCAACCGGGCCGTGATGAAAGGCCGTGGCAGCGCGCCTGGCAGCGCAGTCGAAGGGACGGCCGAGATGAAACTGCGCGATGGCGAGAACGGCGCAACCATCATGGACTGGAGCGCCGATGTGAATGTGCTCGGTACGATCGCCAGCCTTGCCTCGCGAATGATGAGCAGCGTTACGCAAAAGCTAAGCGGGCAATTCTTTGACTGCGTAAAAAAGCAAATTGAGGGGTAACTGGTTAAGATAGCTTCATCAACATGCGCGAATTAATGCCTGAACTAGAAGACTGGCTCAAGGACGGCGAGCGAGTTGCAATCGCCATAGTGGTTTCCACCTGGGGTTCAGCCCCTCGCCCAGCGGGCTCCTACATGGCGATTAACGAAGATGGCGAGATTGCTGGCTCAGTGAGCGGCGGTTGCGTTGAAAGCGCTGTTGTCAATGCGGCGAAAGAAGTTCTCAAGAATCAAAAGCCACAACGATTGCATTTCAACGTGGCGGATGAAACCGCCTGGAACGTGGGCCTTAGCTGCGGCGGAGAGATCGATATCTTTGTCCATGCTGCGGACAGATCCGTGCTGCAAGATCTGCTGCCGAAAATCAAAGCCGACCTGCCAGTGGCCATCAGCACCGTGATCACGGGACCAGACGCAGGAGCGCAATCGTTTGCAGTTGCATCAAGCAACGGAGCCAATGCCGATCAAAGCGCAGTCATTTCTGCCCTGCCAGCCGTCAATAAAACCGGGGACGTTGAGGAATTCGTTAATCCGATTCATCCTTCGCCGACATTGATCATGATCGGCGGGGTACATATAGCCGCGGTGCTCGCTAAGCTGGCTGACGAGATGAGCTTCCGCTCTGTCATCATCGACCCGCGGAAGGCATTTGCAAGCAAAGAGAGATTTGAACATGTTAAACGGGTGTTGAACGAATGGCCCCAGCACGCGATGGATGAACTACACCTCTCCAAAGCAACTGCAGTGACCTCGCTGAGCCACGACCCAAAGATCGATGACCCAGCGCTCATCGCGGCCTTGAATAGCCCGGCATTCTACGTGGGCGCGCTTGGCAGCAGCCGCACGCAGGCTGCCCGTCGCGAAAGACTGCGTGCAGCCGGGGTCAGTGAGGAAAATCTGGATCGTTTACACGCACCTATCGGGATAGAAATCGGAGCGGAGACCCCCGAAGAGATTGCCTTGGCGATCATGGCCCAGGTTATCGCCGAATATCGCAAAGAAAACAAGCGTCAAAAATGGCGGATGTAGTCTAGTAAGGTTAATGTCCTCACAAGGACTTGTGCAATTAGAGCCTTGCTAGGCTCTAATTGGAAGACTAAAATGGGCGCTTCCCATGAAGCCCGCCCCATTTGAATATCACGCACCCGATACGCTAGAAGAAGCCTTGGAACTCAAGGCGCAGCATGGCGACGAAGGCAAAGCGTTAGCCGGCGGCCAGAGCCTCATCCCCGCTATGAATTTCCGTGTTGCTCAGCCAACTCTGCTCATAGACCTTAACCGAATCGGCGAGCTGCGATACATACGCAAGAATGGAGTGCTTCACATCGGCGCTATGACGCAGCAGTCACACGCTGAGCGTGATCCGCTCGTTGCCAAACACGCTCCCCTGCTACACGAAGCCATCCCAAACATTGCTCATCCGCAGATCCGCAACCGCGGCACCATCGGCGGAAGCCTGGCGCACGCTGACCCGGCAGCCGAGCTGCCGGTTGTGGCGACGGCATTGAACACGCGCTTCCGGGCCCAAAGTGCAAAGGGCGATCGCTGGATCGAAGCCAAAGCTTTCTTCGCCGGACTTTTCACCAACTCAATGCAACCAGACGAGCTGCTTGTAGGAATCGCTTTCCCCGAAATGGCTGAGCGAACCGGATATGCGTTTGTTGAGTTAGCCCGGCGGCATGGTGATTACGCCATGGCTGGTCTTGCGGCTTTGGTGACGCTGAATGAGGAGGGAACGATCAAAGAATCGCGCCTGGTTTATCTCAACGTGGGTGATGGACCCGTGGACGCGGTGACGGCTTGCGCAAGCCTAATTGGCAAAAAACCAGGTGACGCAGCATTCAAGGAAGCTGCGCAGATCGCCAGCCAGAAGGATATGGAGCCATTCGGAAACCTGCACGCCAGCGCGGATTACCAGCGCCATTTATCGGCAGTGCTCACTGAGCGCGCCTTGGCGAAAGCATACGAACGGGTGAAGGCAGCCTGATGGCAAGCAAGCATCCAATCTCAGTCACGATCAACGGCAAGAATTTCGAGCATGAGGTCGAGCCGCGCTTGCTGCTTGCAGATTACATTCGCCACGATGTTGAGCTAACCGGCACCCACGTGGGCTGCGAGCACGGGGTTTGCGGAGCCTGCACGATATTGATGGACGGCAAAGCGGTGCGCTCGTGCATTATGCTGGCTGTCCAAGCCGATGGGCACGAGATCACAACGGTTGAGGGATTGGCGGAAAGCGAAGAGAAGCTGCACCCGATCCAGCAAGCTTTTTGGGAAGCTCATGGCTTGCAATGCGGCTTTTGCACGCCTGGAATCCTGATGACACTTGTGCCCTATTTGCAAGAGAACAAAACGCCAAGCGAGCAAGACGTGCGCGAGGCGATATCGGGAAATCTGTGCCGTTGCACAGGCTATCAGCACATCGTAGATGCGACCCTGTTGGCGGCGAAGACAATGCAGGCTGCGAAATGAGAATAGCGCGACGCGTAAAACCAACCGCCCTGCTAGAGCGGCTGGATCAATTTGAAAAATTTTATATCGACAAAGAGCCACATATTCACGCGTTCCTGCCTGAGGCAGATCGCTTTGCACGCTTGCGCCGTGAAGCCGTTCAGCTTGCAAACAAGTACCGCAAACCCGAAAAACGGGGTCCGCTGTTTGGGTTGCTGCTGGGCGTCAAAGATATGTTCCATGTCGATGGTTTCGCGACTCATGGAGGCAGCCGGCTGCCCGCCGGCGCGCTGAAGGGCAAAGAAGCTAAGAGCGTCACATTGCTGAAGGACGCCGGCATGCTTGTCGCTGGAAAAACGAACACGACGGAATTTGCTTATTTTGCGCCAAGCCGGGCGCGCAATCCAAACAATCCGGAACACACGCCCGGCGGATCGAGCAGCGGATCGGCGGCCGCGGTGGCTGCGGGGCTGGTGGACCTTGCGCTTGGCACGCAGACGATCGGCTCCATTATTCGCCCGGCGAGCTATTGCGGAGTAGTTGGATATAAGCCAAGCTATGGCCGCATTTCGACCGAAGGCGTAATTCCGCTCGCCCGGTCGCTCGATCATGTCGGCTTGTTCGCTCACGACGTGAGCACGGCTGCACGCGGTGCTGCGGCATTGGTGAAGGCGTGGAAAAAACAAAAAGCATCTGGCAACAAGCCGTTTCTGGCCGTGATTGAAGGCGAATATTTGCAGCACGCCGACGAAGAAACGCACGTGCATTTTGAAAACATTGTGGAGCGGCTGAAACAAGCTGGCTATTCAGTGAAGCGGGTAAACGCGTTGCCTAATTTCGCGAAAGTTGTTGAACGGCACAGCACGATTCTGGCCGCTCAAGCGACCCAAGCACACGCGGCCTGGTTTGCGGGGTACAGCCAGCTTTATCACGAAAAGACCGCAGAGTTGATCAAAAAAGGAATGAACATTCCTGAAGACATGCTCAAGAAGTCATTAGACGACGCACGCTCGTTCAGCTTGAGTTTGACCACACAGATGGATATTCACGGAATCGATCTGTGGATCTCGCCCGCGGCGACCGGCGCGGCGCCCAAAGGTTTGTCCAGCACCGGCGACCCGGTGATGAACTTGCCCTGGACCCAAGCTGGCCTGCCAACTCTGGGCATTCCATTAGGACGAAACGCGGCGGGCATGCCGCTCGGTTTCCAAATGACGGCCGATTTCAATCGCGACGAAGACCTCTTCGCCTGGGGCGCCGAGATCGAAGCGCTGCTGGCCGAAAAAGAATGAGTATTACCAAAAGCCAGATCCGCTCGGGAAGCTATTACGACTCTGTGGTGCTGATGCAACTGCAGCGCAATCTGCTGACGCTGCCAGGAGTTGAAGATGCAGGCGTTGTGATGGCTACGCCTGCCAATTTGGAATTGCTCGCTGATAGTGAATTGCTCAGCGATGAAAGCAAGACCGCAAAACCAGAAGACTTGTTGATTGTTGTGAAAGCCGGCAGCGCGGATGATGCAGAAGCTGCCATAGGCAAAGTTGACGAATTGTTGAAAGCACGCCGCTCGGCAACTGGCTCGGCGTATCGCCCCAAGTCGCTGGCAGCAGCGGCCAAGAATTTGCCAGCCGCGGAGTGGGCTCTGATCTCGGTGCCCGGCCGCTACGCTGCCCAAGTGGCGCAAGAGGCGCTTGATCTTGGCAAGCACGTATTTCTGTATAGCGACAACGTTGCAATCGAGGATGAGATCGAACTCAAGCAACGGGCAGGCGAAAAGGGATTGCTGGTGATGGGGCCGGATTGCGGAACAGCAATCATCAACGGGATCGGATTAGGGTTCGCAAACCGGGTCAATCGCGGGTCGATCGGCGTGGTCGCTGCTTCGGGAACCGGCTTGCAGGCGGTTACGACGGCTATTCACAACCTTGGCGGAGGAGTTTCGCAGGCGATCGGCACCGGCGGCCGAGACCTGAAGGCGGCGGTTGGTGCACGCAGCATGTTGCAAGCATTGCACTATTTGGCCAAAGATGACGACACGAAAGTTATCGTGTTGATCTCGAAGCCACCGGACGAAGAAGTCATTGCGGAACTGCTGACGGTTGCGTCTCAGTGCGGCAAGCCGGTCGTGGTCGACTTTATCGGTTTTGCAGCGCCTGCGAGCGAGATCGGCAATATTTATTTTGCCGCTGGCTTGGACCAAACCGCGCAGTTGGCGGTGGGACTATCGAAGTCAAACATGCGAACGCCGGAAGTGGTTGAGAACTCTCATGGTTTCGTGCGCGGGCTTTTCTCCGGCGGAACGCTGGCTTACGAAGTCCTCGCGGGTTTGCAAAACTTCCTTTACCCTATTTATTCCAACGTAGCAATTCGCGATTCACAAGAGCTTGAGAATCCGTTGAACAGCAAGGCTCACACGATTTTGGATTTGGGTGAGGACGACTTCACCGTCGGCCGGTTGCACCCAATGATGGACAATGACCTGCGCCTCAGACGAATGAAGCAAGAAGCTGAAGACAAAGAAGTCGGATTAATTCTTCTGGACGTTGTGCTGGGTGAGGGATCGCATCCGAATCCAGCTAGCGAGCTTGGGCCTGCAATTGTTTCAAATCGTAAGACGCGCAAAGATTTGGAATTTGTCGCGCTGGTTATCGGCACAGATGCTGATCCGCAAAAGATCGACGAGCAGATCAAGCAGCTTGAGGATGCTGGCGCAACTGTGCTGCGCAACGTCGCCGACACAGTGGCTTACGTTGCGGCGCGGTTAGCCACACAAAGCAAAGCGATAGGCGTGCTGCTGCGCAAATTCAGCGAGCCGCTGGCCGCGATCAATGTGGGCGTCGAGAGCTTTTTCGACAGCCTAAAATCGCAGGGCGCGCAAGCCATCCAGGTCGATTGGCGACCGCCGGCCTTGGGCAACGAAGAACTAGCCAGTATTCTTGAGAAGATGAAGGCCTAATGGCAAATATTGATTCAGCCAACCAACAAGCAGTCGAGCGGATGATGGATGCACGCCCGATATTGAAAGGCGTGGCGCCGGCTCGCGACGTGATCCCGGGGATGAAGCCGAACTTGCTGCTGCATGCCGGCCCCCCTATCGAATGGGAACGGATGTCCGGTCCGCTGCGTGGCGCAGTGATCGGCGCGCTGATCTTTGAAGGCCTCGCAAAGAACGAAAAGGACGCGACCTCGCTCGTGGAAAAAGGCGAAGTCGATTTTGCGCCTTGTCACCATCACAGCACAGTTGGTCCGATGGCGGGTGTGACCTCGGCGTCGATGATGGTTTACATACTCGAAAACGAGACGCATGGAAACAAAGCCTTTTCGAATTTGAACGAGGGTTATGGCAAGGTATTGAGATACGGTGCGTTCAGCGATGAAGTAATTGCCAAGCTGAAGTGGATGAACGAAAAGATGGGACCGATTTTGGCCAAAGCCATCGAAGCCAGCGGCGGGATCGACATCCGCGCCCTGCTGTCGGAATCGTTGCATATGGGCGACGAGGGCCACAATCGAAATAAAGCTGGCTCGATCATCTACACCGCCAAGCTGGCACCTTGGATCGCAAAAGTTACAGACGATAGTGCGCTCGAATCTGAGATATTGAAAGCGCTGGGCGAAAATGCGCTCAGCGTGCTCAACCCGGTGATGGCTTGCTGCAAGGCCATGGCCGACTCGGCTCACGGGGTTGAAGGCAGCACAATGGTGACCACTATGGCGCGCAACGGGACTGACTTCGGCATGCGCGTAAGTGGCTTGGGCTACGAGTGGTTCACTGCACCCGCCGAGATCCCAGATGGGCTCTTCTTCCCCAGCTTCACGAGCGCGGACGCCAACCCGGACATCGGCGACAGCACAATTACGGAGACCGCAGGCATTGGCGCGTTCGCCATGGCGGCCGCGCCAGCGATCGTGACATTCATCAGCGGCACGCCGCAAGACGCGATCAATGCGTCGCTCGAAATGTACGAGATCACCGTCGCCGAGCACAAACATTTCACTATTCCACAGCTCGATTTTCGGGGTACGCCAACTGGCATCGATATTCGCAAAGTGGTCGAGCTGGGAATTCCGCCGCGGGTAAACACGGGCATAGCGCACAAAGAGGCCGGCGTGGGCCAGGTCGGCGCGGGACTTGTGCGCCCGCCGATGAAGATTTTTGAAGACGCAGTTCGAGCTTACGCGAAGAAATACAAACTCTAGGAGAGTTACACATGAAAATTCATGACCTATCTCAACCGCTTAATCAAGACGCTTCGTTCTGGCCGTTTTATCCCCCGTTCGAGGTCAAGTACATCAAGCGCAAATCCGAGCATGGGGTCAATGCCCAATACATACAGACCAGCAACCACATGGGCACGCATTTGGATGCGCCGCGACATTTTGTGACCAAGGGCAAGACCATCGACCAGTTGCCACTTGATTGGTTGTATGGCGAAGGGGTGATCGTCGATCTGAGCGACCAGCTTGACGACCTGGCTGTCTTCACGCCTGAAATGATCGAGAAGAAAGCCAAGATCAACAACGGCGACATTTTGTTTATCCATACCGGCTGGGGAAAATACTCCTTCTTCAGCGAAGAAGCTGACGAAGAGCGTTATATCCAGCGTCATCCGGGTCCGCATCACAGCATCTGCGAATGGTTGCTCGACAAGAAGATCCATCTGTGGGGTGTCGACATGATCTCGACCGACCATCCGATGAACCTGCCCATTGGACGCTTCTTGGGCAAGGGCGGGCTCGAGCATTGGGCAAAGGTACGCGCTCTAGTGGAAAAGAAATTTGATGGCTCAGCAAAAGTAGATGAGATGTTTCCGGCTGAAGCTTACCAACTGACCCACAACGCGCTGTTCCCGCACGATTGCGTCCATGTAGAGAACATGGGTGGCGAAATGAGCAACCCCGAGCTGCACAACAAGCGCATCGTGTTGGGTGCGTTCCCGTGGATGTTCAAAGGCGGCGAAGCAGCATTCTGCCGCGCGGTGGCTTTCACCGAAAACTAGATGGCAACTCGCTATTTCGGCGAACGCATCAAACGTAACGAGGACCCGCGGCTGCTGACTGGCCGCGCCCTCTTTGTGGATGATGTCAATCTTGCCGGAATGGCGCACATTGCTTTTGTGCGCAGCCCGTATGCGCATGCGCGCATCAAATCGATCGACGTAAGCGCCGCCAGGGAATTCCCTGGCGTCGTGGCGGTTTACACCGCCGCTGATCTGGGCACATATTGGCGCACCGGCGTGCTCAATGTCAACATGCCGCCGATCAAGGACGCATTCTTCAACGAGCGGCTGCATGCGATCTTGGCAAAGGATAAGGTACGCCATGTCGGCGAGCCCGTCGTTTGCATTGTGGCCGAAGATCGTTACATCGCCGAAGATGCAGCCAATCTGGTAGTCGTCGATTATGAATCGCTGCCGGTGCATATCGATCCGCGGAAGGCGCTGGCAGATGGCGCGGCGCTAATTCATGATGATTTGGATAACAACGTCGCGGCGCATGTTGTGCAGGTAAAGGGCAACTACGAGAAAGCCAAAGCGCAAGCCGATGTGATCGTGAAGCGCGAATTTTTCTACGACCGCGGCACGGCCGCGGCGATGGAGAACCGCGGCATCGTAGCCGACTGGGATGACAAAGCCCGCAGGCTTACGATGTGGGACACGACCCAGGCGCCGGTAATTATTCGCAATGGCATTGCTGGGATGCTAGGACTATCCGAACATCAGGTGCGACTGATCGCCCCATTCATTGGCGGCGGCTTTGGGCCGAAGATCCTGATGTTCTATCCGGAAGAGATGCTGGTGCCTTGGATCGCAATGCAGCTCAATCGTCCCGTCAAATGGATCGAAGATCGCTCTGAGAATTTCTACGCCACGACGCAGGAACGCGGGCAATTCCACGAGTCGGAATTAGCGCTGAAGAAAGATGGCACCATAGTCGGAGTCAAGGACGTCTTCTGGCACGATAACGGCGCCTACGATCCATATGGGCTTACCGTGCCGATCAATACGCAATGCACGTTGCTGAGCATGTATCTTGTGCCCAACTATTACAGCGAATTCACGGCGGTCTTTACGAATAAACCGATCGTCAGCCCATACCGTGGCGCTGGCCGCCAGCATGGCATCTATGTGATGGAACGCTTGCTGGACGCGGCTGCGAAAGAATTGGGGATGGATAAGGTCGAGATCCGGCGCAAGAACCTGATCGCGCCAGAAGATTTCCCGCACAAGCACCAGATCATTTACCAGGATTTCACCGAGCTCACGTACGACAGCGGAAATTACGAACCCATCCTCGACAAAGCGCTGAAGATGATCGAGTATGACAAGTTCTATAAAGAGCTAAAGCCCCAAGCAGAAAAAGAAGGAAAGAAGCTCGGTTTAGGAATCGTGTGTTACGTAGAGGGCACCGGCATCGGCCCGTATGAAGGTGCTCGAATTCAGGTGCAGCCAAATGGCCGTGTAAGCGTGGCAACCGGGATCGGGACACAGGGTCAGGGGCACTACACCAGCTACGCGCAGATCGTCGCCGAGCAGCTTGGCGTGGCGGTCGACAAGATCGATCTTGTGACAGGGGACACCGACCAATTCCATTGGGGAGTCGGAACCTTTGCCAGCCGCGGTGCGGTAGTGGCAGGTAATGCGATCCATGCAGCCGCATTGAAGGTACGCAAGAAAATATTGGATAAAGCCATTGAGGAATTTGAAGGCGAAGTAACGGCCGACAAGCTTGAGCTGGTCAATGGCAATGTGCAAATTCTCGGCGCACCCGATACTGCGATCTCGCTGGGCGATCTGGCTAGCAAGGCCAACCCATTACGCGGCGCGGTAAAGCCAGGGAGCGAGCCTGGGCTCGAAGCCACGGATTATTTCGGGCCGGAGATGGGCGCAACCGCTAGCGGAGCGCACGCCATGATCATCGAGCTCGATCCCGAAACGATGATGCTGGAGATCAAGAAATACATCACCGTCCACGATTGCGGCGAAGTGATCAACCCGCTCATCCTTGATGGCCAGATCCACGGCGGCGTGGCCCAAGGTATCGGCAACGCGTTTTACGAACAACTCATGTTTGACGACATGGGACAGATCGTGAATGCGTCCTTTATGGATTATTTGCTCCCGGGGGCGCATGACGTGCCGCGGATGGAAATTGGTCATCAGGTGACGAAATCGCCGCTCAACCCGCTTGGCGTCAAAGGCGCCGGAGAAGCGGGCGCAATCCCGGTTGGGCCGCTTTTTTGTCAGGCAATCGAAGATGCCCTGGGGATTGAAGGATTTGAGATCCGCGAGATTCCGCTAAGCCCGCTGCGCTTGTGGGAACTGGTGAACGAGCACAAAGCCGGGAAGTAGGATGGCTTCAAAAAGCATCCTGATAGAAAACGCCCAGTTGCGCCACCGCCCTGCCGGGGAATTGGTGGCGCTTCACATTTTGGATGGACGAATTGCTGCACTCGAGCCTAAGCTAAAAGCCAAGGCTGAAATAACTTTAGACGCGGCTGGCAACCTCGTGACGGAATCATTCGTCAACCCGCATCTGCATCTCGACAAGGTTTACACCCTCGATCGCATGGACGAGCTGGCGCTGCAAAGCTATCAGGCTGCCGGCATGGGCAAAGCGATGAACGCAATCGAGCTAGCTTCGCGGGTCAAGGCTGATTACGACGAAAGTTGGATTTTGCAGAACGTTCGGAAAGCGCTTGACCTAGCAGCGAAGAACGGCAACACTCACATTCGCGGATTCGCAGATGTGGATAGCAAGGCCAACCTGATCGGCGTAAAGGCGCTTATCAAAGCACGCGAGGAATATAAGGGACGCGTCGATGTTCAAGTCGTCGCCTTTCCGCAAGATGGGGTTGCGCGAGAGCCGGGAACAGAAGAATTAATTCGCGAGTCGATGAAACTTGGAGCGGACGTGGTTGGCGGCATCCCATGGATCGAATTCACCGAGGCCGACGCGCAGCAGCACGTCAATGCGATGTTCGCGATTGCCAAGGAATTCGACAAACCAATCTCGATGCTGGTCGACGATGCCGGTGACGCGGGCTTGCGCACGCTCGAAATGATGGCGCTGTCCGTGATCAGGCAGGGCTGGCAGGGCCGCGCACTTGCCCACCACGCGCGGGCAATGGATCTGTATCCCAAACCCTATTTGCAAAAGGTCATTGCGCTGCTCAAACAGGCTCAAATGTTTGTCGTCACCGACCCGCAAACCGGACCATTGCATGCGCGGGTGAAAGAATTGCTGGAGGAAGGCGCATTTGTCTGCCTAGGGCAGGATGATATTTCAGACGCTTATTACCCATATGGCCAAAATAATATGCTCGAGGTGGCATTTTTAGCCTCGCATCTACTGTGGATGACATCAGCGGCGGAGATGGATATTCTTTACGACATGATCACGACCGGAGCCGCCAAAGCAATCGGCTTGAAGGATTTCGAAATCAAGGTCGGGGCTCCCGCCAACTTGGTCGTCTTGGATGCGCCCAACGTGCGCGAGGCATTGCGCTACCACCGACCGCCTGTGCAGGTGATCAGCCACGGGGCGCTGCTTGAGGGCTAGCGCTGAGCCAATTCGGGCGATGTCAATTGCACCTGCGGCCAAGACCTGGTTAGCAGAAACTCAACAAGCCTACGTTCTGCAAGCATTCAAGCCCGTCGTGAATATTGTCAATCAGGAGAGCAATGTGCTCTCGGTAGTAAATGCTGAAATTGGCAACGGGCCGTTCTCTGTGGTTTTGCCAACAAATTTATTTCCCGAAACTCACGCAGACGCACAAATAGAGATCTTTGATGATTATTTCTGGCTGGGCGATACCTTAATCGACGTCGCCGATGCGCAGCTATGGGAATCCAAGCCAGATTGGGAAGCCTTGCGACTCAAACCAACCAACCGTGCTTGGGCCGCAGAAGTCCTTACTCCCCTGCTGAAAAGAGAAGCTCTGGTAGACAGCATGGCCCATATCGTTCTGAAATCGACTGCCAACATTCCACTGCCTCCGCGGATTCTGGAAGCCGCGCAGCAGGCGATTCCGCAGCTTTTCGAAGCTCTCGCAACGCGGAATAGCTCAGCCGCAGCTGCAGCCGCAAAACGGCTCGCAGGTCTCGGGCCTGGGCTAACCCCCGCCGGTGATGATCTGCTGCTTGGCGTATTACATGGATTATGGGCGACGCTGGCAGCAGAAAAAGCGTCAATGTTTTCTACAACAATTGCCGCGGCTGCGACGCCGCGAACCCATGCCCTATCTGGCGCATGGCTCAATGCCGGCGCGCGAGGTGACGTGGCAGAGCCTTGGCACTTGTTGTTTCAAGCAATAAACAATAAGAATGAAGCTGAATTAAAGCTAATGGCTATGCGCATATTGCCGACTGGTCATACTTCGGGGGCTGATGCCCTTGGCGGCTTCGTAGGCGTGTTAACCAACCAATGATTCTAGTAACAGGAGCCGCCGGAAAGACCGGATTGGCGATCATAAAGGCAATTGCATCTAAGGGCACCCCCGTTCGCGCATTGGTACGCCGCGATGATCAGAAACCTCTAGTTATGGATGCTGGAGCCAGCGAAGTAACCATCGGAAATCTAGAGGATGCTGCTTCACTGAAAACGGCCCTCAATGGGGTCATGGGAGCGTACTTAATCTGCCCGAATGTTCACCCACGCGAATTTGAGATCGGCCAACAATTTATCGAAGCGGCGAAATCATCCAAGCTGGAAAAGCTTATCTATCATTCCGTCCTTTATCCGCAGATTAAGGCGATGCCTCACCATTGGCAAAAGCTGCAAATCGAAGAAGCTTTGATTCAATCTGGCTTGACTTTCACGATCCTGCAACCCGCAAGCTACATGCAAAATATCGGCACGAGTTGGGAGGCGATCAAGCAAACCGGCGCCCTCAGCGTGCCCTACACTGTCGACGCCAAGTTCAGCATGATCGATCTGCGCGATGTGGCAGAAATTCCCCTGATGGCATTTGCGCGAACGGCCTTTGACAACTCAACGTATCAATTGGCCGGCCGGACCGCGTTGAGCACGGTCCAAATGGCTGAGCAGATTTCCCAATACTTGGGCCGACCGATTGTGGCGAGGCAACAAAACTTAGAAGATTGGCAAAGCAGGGCTAAAGCCCAAGGGATGGCTGAATACGCGCTGGATGCCCTGAGCAAAATGTTCGTTCACTACGATCAACACGGACTACAAGCAAGTTCAATGGTCGCCCACTCATTGCTTCAAAGGTTGCCAACGGCTTTTTCTGAATATCTTCAGACACTAGAGAAATAAAAAGAGGAGCAGCGTTGCTGCTCCTCTTTTGTTTCGAGATTGAAACCTATGCGCGGCCGCGCGCTCGGCGGGTTGCCGAACGGCGAGCAGGAGCGCGGCGAGTTGCAGTTCGGCCAGCCGGATCAAAGATCAGGAAGACCGCATTCAGCAAAATGCCGGCAACAGCTGCAGTTGCGATAGCGGGTAAACCGCTAGGGAATAGACCCTGCAGGAACGGGATCGGCAGGAAACCACCAGCGAAACCGATGTTGCCACCGATGCCAAGCACCATGATGGTGGCGCCGACAGCCAGGTTGCGGGGCTCAAACATATTTACCTTGTGCTCTTGCATGAGGGCGATACCCTGCATGCCGATCACACCGAACAGGTAAATTGCCAAACCGCCGCTAACTGCCAACGGGACCGAACTCACGACTGCAGCAAGCTTGCCCACGAAACCGAGCAAGACGGAGATCACACCAGCTGCGATCAAAGCCGGGCCGGAGTAGTTGCGAGTGATGGCCATGAGCGAGTTGTTCTCGCCGTAGTTGGTGCCAGCCGTTGCGCCCATCAAGCCGTTGATGAAATCGCCAACACCGTCGAAGACCAAGTTGAAGCCGACGTATTTGTCGAGTTCATATTTCTTGGCTTTCTTCTCAACAGCGAAGCGATCTACGTACAAGCTCATCTGGTAAAGGTGAGCAGTTGATTCTGGGATCGTTGCGATTGCCATGATGGAAATGCTGACGACCGCGGTTATCAGGAAGGCGCCAGTGAAGATCGGCAACGTGATGTGGGGAACAACAAACCAAGGTGCATCACCCACAGCGGCCAAGTTCACAGACCCAGGCGTGATCACCATTGAGGCGACGTAACCAACAAGCCCGCCCAACAATACAGGCAGCATGCCGATGAAGCCGCGGTTCTGCAAGTACACGGAGAACAAGATCGTGACGAGCAAGGTCAACAACGCGACGCCCCATCCGGCAGCAGCCAGGTTGAGCGCGGCGAAGGCCAAGCCGAAACCGATGATGGCGGCAACAGAGCCGGTCACCACAGGAGGCAGAACTTTGTCGACAGCTTGTTTGCCAACGGCGCGGATGATGAAGCCCATCGCGACATTGATCAAGCCGGTGACAATGATGCCCGTTTGCATGGTCGAGATCACCTCGTCTGGCAAGGGAGGCCCGAAGGGAACGGGAGCAGCGCCGGTCATTGCCGTTGCAACGGCGATGTAAGCGGCGATGTAGCTAAAGCTTGAGCCGTAAAAAAGCGGGATAAATTTGCCGATCGTTTGCCTGGACAAAATCAAAGCAACGATCGTTGAAACTCCGGAAGCCAGCAGGACGGTGCCAACATGAAAACCACAGAACGCGGCCACGAAAACAGTCGCAGGGAACATGGTGAGCACATGCTGGAAACCTAGAAGAATTAATTGACCTGTTGGGGGAGTTTCATTGGGCAGATAGCCCATGGGTTTAGTTGCAGCCATTAGTTGTATTCTCCTCTTCACTCGTGGTTGATAGAAAACCGGCTATCAATTTAAGTAGGTCCTAGCCACCTCCGTTGCTGGAATTTTTGCTCATGAGTTCTATGGTGAAAACCCGCCCTATGGCTTAAAGCTACGTCTTTGTAAGGAAAGAAAAGCCGGATTGTGCATAAAGGTACTAGCTTGACAGGCTAGAAGTTATTTATATAATCGTCTAGACATGCCAGCGAAAAGAAAATTGGACCTTCCAGTCGAGCGCTCAAGAGAACATTCTCTTGAGCGCTTTTTTATTTGGTCGGGTGACGCATGCTGACCCGCTTTCCCAGCCTAGTGGACGTGCATGTCCATATGCGCGAGCCGGGTGAGACCCACAAAGAAGATTGGGACAGCGGGACCGCGGCCGCGCTGGCGGGCGGCATCACCACCGTGTTGACCATGCCCAACACGCAGCCGGCGATAACCAATGCTGACACGCTCGAAATCGCACTCTCCGCAGCCAAACAAAAAGCGCGCTGCGATTACGGCCAATATTTCGGAGGCAACTCGAGCAATCGCACCGAGCTCCCAGCTCACGCGGCGAAGGTGGTAGGACTGAAGCTTTATCTCGACCAAACTTTCGGTGATCTCAAAATCGACGACATGAGCGATTGGCAAACCCATTTTGCGAAATGGCCACGAAATGCGACGCTTGCCGTGCATGCCGAGGGCAAAACGATGGCGGCTGCAATTTTGCACGCTGCCATGTTCGATCACCCCATTCACATTTGCCATGTTTCGCGCCGTGAAGAAATTCTGTTGATCCGGGCAGCAAAAGAAAAAGGGCTACAGGTTACTTGCGAAGTGTGCCCGCACCATTTATTTTTGAGCGAAGAAGATTTCTCAACATTGCAAGGTGGACGAGGAGAGGTGCGGCCGCGGCTGGCAACGAAAGCAGATCAGGATGCACTGTGGGCAAACCTGGACGTGGTCGATTGCTTCGCAACCGATCATGCACCGCATACGCTGGCCGAAAAAGACGGGGAGAATCCGCCACCCGGTTTCCCGGGGTTGGAAACAATCTTGCCGTTACTGCTCGCAGCAGTTAGCGAAGAAAGGCTGACGATCGACGACATCATCTTGAGGCTGCATACCAACCCGCACCGCATCTTTGGATTGGCCGTTCAGACCGACACTTATTGCGAAGTGGACCTGGATTCCAGATATGAAATTCTGGCCGCAAATCATCACAGCCGCTGCGGGTGGACGCCGTTCGAGGGATGGAAGGTTAAGGGGCGGGTCGTGCGGACCGTGCTGCGCGGCCAAACAGCCTACGAAAACGGAAAAGTTATCAGCAAACCAGGGACGGGCAGAAACGTTCGACAACAATTTGGAGGAAGCATGGATACGAATATTGAAACAAGATCACAAGCTAGTGCGCATCTTCCATTTGGGGATCAGCGCGGCGCCCCGTTTTATGGACACGACATCCTCTCCGTCAAGCAATTTTCGCGAGCGGATTTAGCATACATTTTTGAGGTGGCGCATGAGATGCGTGAGATGGTTGCGCGGGTCGGCACGTTTGATCTGCTCAAGGGAAAAATACTTGCCAATCTTTTCTATGAGCCGTCGACGCGTACATCGTCCTCGTTTACAGCTGCGATGGAGCGCCTCGGCGGCAGCGTAATCCCGATCAACGAAGTCCGTTATTCGTCGGTGCAAAAAGGCGAGTCGCTACCGGACACCGTGCGGACTCTGGAGTGCTATGCGGACGTGATCGTGCTGCGCCACCCGGAGATGGGCGCCTCCGCGCTGGCTGCCAAGTACGCACGCAAGCCGATCATCAACGCCGGCGATGGCGCAGGCGAGCACCCCACCCAGGCGCTCCTCGACCTTTTCACGATTATTGAAGAATTAGGCAATGCCGAAGGTTTAACTGTGACGATGCTTGGTGACCTGAAATATGGTCGAACAGTACACTCACTCTCGAGGCTACTCTCACTTTATGGGGTGACATTGAATTATGTTTCGCCGGATATCCTAAAAATGCCTACCGAGATTGTTTCCGAAATTAAAGAGAAGGAAATTAGTCAAAACGAACACTCCGACCTTGAGGCGGTGCTGGCTGCCACCGATGTGCTTTACGTTACGCGAGTGCAAAAAGAACGCTTTGAGAATTTGGATGAATACGAGCAGGTAAAAAGTCTTTACGTCATCGACGCGGAAACGATGAAGAAAGCTAAATCGAAAATGATCGTCATGCACCCGCTGCCGCGGGTCGGCGAGATAAGCGAGGGCGTGGATTCTGATCCGAGGGCAGCATATTTCCGCCAAATGGAATATGGCCTATACACGCGCATGGCACTACTGGCGATGGTCCTAGGAAAGGCTTAATGTCGGTTTCGTTTTTTGAGCGGCTCGAGGCAAGGTGTAAGGAGATAGATTCGCTGCTTTGCGTCGGCCTCGATCCGCATCAAGACGATCTCGCTGAGCAAAGCGCGGCGTCTGCCCGAAATTTTTGTTTTCGGCTCATCGATGCGACTCGCTCGGTAGCAGCCGCATACAAGCCCAACTCGGCTTTCTTTGAGGTCCACGGCGCCGAGGGAATTGCCGCGCTCAAAGAAGTGATAGCGCATGTAGGCGGCGAAATTCCAGTAATTCTCGACGCAAAGCGCGGCGATATTGCGTCAACAGCTGAGGCTTATGCGGAGGCTGCGTATACGACCTTGAGCGCTGACGCAATGACCGTCAGCCCTTATCTTGGTCAAGATGCGGTTGAGCCTTTCATTTCCAATTCAGAAAAAGGAATATTCTTGCTCTGCAAAACATCGAACCCGGGGGCAGGCGATGTGCAGGATTTGAGCGCGGCCGGCGAGCCGGTTTATAGGCACGTTGCTCGCCTGGCACAACAATGGAACCGACGAGGCAATGTGGGACTCGTTGTGGGAGCGACGTATCCAGAGGTCTTGGCCGAATTGCGTGCTGAAGTTAATCTCTGGTTCCTGACACCGGGCGTAGGTACGCAAGGTGCGGACCTGCAGGAAGCATTGGCGGCCGGCTTGCGAGATGACGGGCTTGGGATGTTGCTGCCAGTCTCGCGGGCGATCAGCCGGGCGCAAGACCCCACCGAAGCTGCGCAGACGCTTAGAGACGAAATCAACAAAGCAGGCAAGCATCGACCGAACCATAAGCAAATTTTTGCAAACAAACAATTGGCTAACGATTTACTCCGTTTGGGCTGCGTTCAATTTGGAGACTTCAAATTGAAGTCTGGAAAGAATTCGCCGATTTATTTAGATCTAAGGCGGCTTATTGGCGATCCGGTTGCTTTATCGCAAGTGGCCCGAGCTTATATCGCCATTATGCGAAACCTTAAATTTGATCGGCTCGCCGGACTGCCGTATGCCGCTTTGCCTATTGCAACGGCCGTTTCCCTGCAATCTGGCTGGCCGCTTATCTACCCGCGCAAGGAAGTTAAGGATTACGGAACAAAGTCGCCGATCGAAGGACCATTCAACGCGGGAGAAACTGCGATCGTCATTGACGATCTCATCACGACCGGCGGCAGCAAGCTTGAGGGCATTGAAAAGCTTACATCTGCCGGCTTGAAAGTGCAGGATATTGTCGTATTGATTGACCGCCAATCGGGTGCAAGTAAAGAGTTTGAAGATTACAAGTTGCATTCAGTTTTTCGGCTGGCAGAATTGCTCGAATATTGGCGAGCCAGTCAATCGATTGATACGGCGCAATACGAACGCGTTTTAGGGTTTCTGCAAAGCAATTGATGTACCGGTTTCTGCGTCCTGCCCTATTCGCGCTCGATCCCGAGCGCACCCACCAGGCGACCCTGCGATTGCTGCAGCTTTTAGGGGCTTTCCCTTCTCGTGGTTTTCTCGTTCGACAAACATTCCGAGCTCGAGAAACTGCGCCTGTTGATCTGTTTAGCTTGCGATTCCAAAACCACCTGGGGCTTGCGGCTGGCTACGACAAAGACGGCCTCGCCTGGAGAGGATTGGCTAATCTAGGATTCGGGCACATCGAGATCGGCACCGTGACGCTAAAGCCGCAGTCAGGCAACCCGCGGCCCCGAATCTTTCGCTTGATCGAGGACGAAGCCTTGATCAATCGCCTGGGCTTCCCAAGCCGGGGGGCGGAATTTGTGGCGCGGCGCTTAGCAAGGCCGCGCCCTAGCGGCGTAATTCTCGGCGTGAATCTTGGCATCAACAAAAACACCCCACTCGAGCATGCGGCGGATGAGTATGCTCAGCTTATGGAAATATTCTCCCCCCTGGCTGATTACTTGGTGATAAATGTTAGCTCCCCTAACACGCCCAGGTTGCGACAGCTGCAATTGCGCGAGCATTTGGAAGGGCTGTTGTCGAGCTTGTCCAAACGGAAGGCGAAGCCGTTGTTGGTGAAGCTTTCCCCTGACTTGAGCGAAGCCGAATTAGAGCAAGCCATTGGCATTATTGTGGACACCAAAATCGACGGATTAATCGCTACAAATACGACCCTCTCCCGGCCGGATTTGAAATCTTCGATGGCGATGGAGGTCGGGGGGCTTAGCGGAAAACCTTTACGCCAAATATCTCTTCAGACCGTCAGGCGGATCAATACCTTAAGTCAGGGAAAATTACCCGTCATCGCCGTCGGCGGCATCATGAGCGGCGATGACGCGAAGGCTGCCATGGATTCCGGTGCTGGCCTAATCCAAATTTTTACTGGCCTGGTTTATCGAGGACCTGGGTTATTAGCTGAGATTCTCCAACCCTAATTTCGTTTATCAAGGTTCGTTAAGAATTGGCAATAGAATATTTGCCCTATAATCACTTTCCCATGGCAAAGAAAAAAAACGCAGGGCTGTTATCCGGAATTCGCATTTTGGATTTGACGCGGGTGCTGGCTGGCCCGCATTGCACAATGATGCTGGGGGACCTGGGTGCTGATGTGATGAAGGTGGAGGAACCAGGACGGGGTGACGACACCCGGCAATGGGGACCGCCGTTCACGAAATCAGGCATGTCAGCATATTTCATTTCTGCAAACCGGAATAAACGCAGCATGACACTGAATCTCAAGGCCAAGGCCGGAATAGCCGTCCTGAAAGATCTGGTGAAAAAAGCGGATGTTTTGGTCGAGAACTTCAAGCCAGGCACCCTGGAACGGCTTGGGATGAGCGAGAAGGCCCTTAAAAAGCTGAATCCCGATCTTGTGTACTGCACGATCACTGGATACGGCTACAGCGGTCCTGAGAGCGAAAAGCCGGGGTACGACTTTATTGCACAGGCTCGAGGGGGGTTAATGAGCATCACTGGCTCTGCGGACGGGGAGCCGATAAGAGTTGGAGTTGCAATTGTGGATCTTTTGTCAGGAATATATGCATGCAACGCAATCGTGGCCGCGCTTTTCGCGCGTGAGCGCCAGAAAAAATGGCAGCGCATCGATATTTCGCTCCTGGATTCCATGGTTGGGAGCATGTCCTATGTTGCAAGTAATTATTTGGTTTCCGGAAACCTCCCAAAAAGGTTTGGCAACGCCCACCCAAACATCGTCCCCTACCAAGGATTTGCAGCCAGCGACGGGCATTTCGCGTTTGCCGCCGGCAATGATCTGCAATGGGCTAGGTTCTGCAAAGCGATTGGCCGCGAGGATTGGGCC
>JANWHN010000048.1 GCA_025450445.1 Anaerolineales bacterium
CAAACGCATGTCCGCACTGAAAGCTTTTACCGTGTGGGAGGAATTAGCCTGATCTTGCAAATAAACCTCCCAGGCGCGGATGGCGGGCGGCAGCGTGCTGCGCGCGGTGACCGCTTCGATGGGCTTTGTTTTAGTTGGCATGAAAGATCCCTAATGAGTTGCGTATAGCCATATTGCGAGTGTAGGACAGTGACTCTTATCCGTCAACTAAAAAATGAATCAGATTGTCGAAATAAAAAGAGGCGCAATCGCGCCTCCTGAGTTGACACAACCCTGAGTTACTCCGGCGAACTGAGCGCCTGCTTCATTATTGTTATCACATCTTCGCGTTGCGGGATTAGGACCGCTCCACCGCTCGAAGTGGTGAAGCTGTCCACGTTGTCCGCTCCGATCGCGTAGCGATGGATCTGTCCATTGCCGTTCACGCTTGCGGCGAGTGGCAGCCAGGGCAGCAGATCAGCGATTCCAAGATCAGTCACCACAGTCTGCTTGTATTGCTCATAAAGCTCGGGAGCGCGCGTGATCGCGTTCAGACTTAGGAGACGGAAAAAGATTCCGATTAGCACTTCTTGCTGACGACGCGTGCGGGCAAAATCGCTGGATGTACCGCGCGAGCGCACGTACCAAAGCGCGGTCTCGCCGTCCATGTTTACGTTACCGGCCGGCACCGAGAAATCGCCGGGGCCCTCGCGTTCGTCTGTCACGCTCTCGCCCACGTTTACAGTAATGCCGCCCAGCGCGTCGATAAGGCTGACAAAGCCGGCAAAGTTGATCAATACGTAATGATCGGGGCGCATGCCAAAGTTGTATTCCATGGTCTGTGCGCTGAGCTCAAAACCGCCGCGGGCTTGCGCGCCATTGATACGATCCACGCGCCAACCGGGCTGATAGATGTAAAGATCGCGCGGGAACGAAGTAAGACTGACACTCTGCCCTTCGAAATTCAGAGTCAACAATAGATTTACATCTGTGCGGAAACCGCCGTCGGTAGGGCGTAGGTCCGAGCCCATGAGCAGGATATTGATCTGTCCTTCTGGCTGCGACAGTGTGCCCAGCGGTTCTGGCACGGCGATGTCTGAAGCCGCGCTGGGTGGAGCAAAGTTGCCTACGTTGGCTGGTGCCGGCTCGCCCTCGACAATAATCACTTCCTCTTCAGGAACCTCATCGCCGAAATTGGGCAAAAATGGCGTGGGTGTAGGAGTGGAACCGGCAAACCCGCCTGGGCTGAAACCGCAGGAGCAAATCAGCAAGGAAAGGATTAACAAGGGAAACAAAACAGCGCGACTGTTCATTTACAGGGTGAGATGCAATTATTGAGCCAGCTGGATGATTAACGAACAGTGGAGCTATTTGTTCCCGTTTTCAGCTCCCAGCGGCTGCATTGGCAGCAGCACACTAAAGGTGGCGCCTACGCCCGATTGGCTTTCCACCCAAATACGCCCACCAAGGGCCTGAGTTAGCGTTTCAGCGATGGTCAGCCCAACGCCAGTGTCCCCGACCCCTTGAATGACCGGGTTGGTCGCCCGATAAACTCGTGAGAAAACTCGCGAAAGATCTTCCTCTGGAATGCCGCCGCCCGTATCGCTGATCTGGATCAAAACGTATTCGCCCAACTCGGCTTGCTCCTCAGCCAATGCTCGCAATCTGATGGCTCCTTGAGCGGGCGTGGCTGCATCCGCGTTTTGCAAGAGGTGATACAGGATCTGCTGCAAAGCATCGCGATCGGTGTTGAGCTGAGGCATTTGGCGTGGCAAGTCGACACGTAAGGCGATGCGCTTCTCTTGCAGTTGTGTGCGCAGCAAACCGATCGCGTCATCGATCACTGAATTCAAATCCACCGGCTTGCGCGTTACTGCGTATCCTGCGCTGTCCAAGTGGGCAATGCGGATCAGATCATCGATCAGCTTGTTCATTCGCTCTGTGGAATTGCGCACGCGCTCCAGGAATTTGCGCTGCAAGGCTCCCAATATGCCAACCGACTCGCCAAGCAGCAGATCGGTATAGCCCATTACCGATGAAAGTGGCTGGCGCAATTCCTGGGCGATCGATGCGATCAACTCCACTTGTGAAGCGCTGACTTTGCCATTCCCATTCTCTTCGACGCCCGCCTCCAGCATCGCCTGCTGGGCCGCATCCAGCCGCGCCTGCAGGCCGGCCACTTCTTCCAGCGCTAATCTCAACTCCTCTTTGGCTTGCTCAACTTGCAGCGTTGGCTTCGCTGAAGGACGCGCACCTTGCAGTGCGATCATGGCCTGCTTCAATTTCTCGTTCTCCACCTGCAAAGCAGTAACCACATCATTGCTCTCAGCCTGCTTTTCTATTTCGGTTTTGCCGCGTTCCAGTTCATCGATGTGCGCTAACAACCGATTTACATCCTCGCGATAGCGGTGGTTTTCAGCAACCAAAGATCTAACTTCTTGCTTGACTCGGCCCAATTCTTCTTTTACCGGCGCGGCCGTGTCGCCAATTGGTTCCTCGCTAGTGCCCATGGTGCGGGCCAGCTTGGCCCCTAGCTGCGCAACAGCTAGCTCCACGTTGACTTCGTCCTCGAGCTGCCAGTTGCGCTCCAGGTTGACTAACAACAGCGCCCAGCGGCGCAGATCACGCGGATGTGTGAACGGCGTCGCCAGCAAATGGCCGGGGAAGGAGAGTCGCAATGCCTGCGAAAGCGCAGCCAGCTCTGAGAGCCGCTGGTCGGCGGACAATCGCAGGGACCGCCCGCGCATCAGCGCCGAAGCGAGCCGGGGGACTTCGCGCAATGGGATACGAGTCATCTCCACTGGCGCTGAACGGAGGAGGTTGTAGCCATACTCTAACTCCAATTGCATCTGAGCTTCGTTCACTGTGGCCAGCAGGCCGAGGTCGGCACCGAATTCTTCTGCGATCTGTTGAGCTAAGTCCTCCGCGGGCTGGCTTGGCGGTCGTTCCGCCGCTGGGCTGAGTTCTGCCAGATCAATGAAGGCCGGCGTAAAAGCCGGCTGCTCCGCCTTCGCGGGAACGGTCTGCGGCTGCGTCTGTTTTATCGCCTGCATTTTTATCGGCAAAGCCATTAGCAGAGGAACTGCGAGCAAATTCGCAGCTTCAACCAGGAGCGGCATCCGGCCATTTGGTTCGGCCAAAATCATGTGCAATCCGTGTCCCAGGATCAGAACTCCGAATTGCACAAGCCCAAAACTCTGGTCGGTTTGGTTGCTCGAGATTACTTGGTAAAAGCTGACGCCCAAAATCGTCAAGGAGACGCCACCCCACACGTAATCGATGCTCGTGTAGTTGAAGGGCACGCTGGCACCGAGGTCGTTGCTCACGGCGAGAAGGGCAAGGGCGACAGTAATCGCAGCCAGCAACTCGGCGATGAACAGAATCTGTTTACGGCCGCCTTCGCTGTCGGCCCGCGTCCAAAGCCAGGCGAAGATCGCTAGACTGGCAATATGCACGGCGCGCTCCACTGCTGGCATGGTTTGCAGAGCGGCCGGCTGGCCCATCCAAGCCAGGATGAAAACAGGCAACTCTATCATGCGCAGCCCAATCAATATGCCCAAGCCAATATTGATCCGCGTGTCCAGCTTTTCCGGCTCGGCGCGCTTGTTTAGCGCCAAATACACGACTGAGAGGAGGAAAAGGATCAGCAGGGCGTAAAAAGCACTGCCCACCGGACCTTCGACGATCGGGACCAAGGTTTCAAAAATAAATTGCATGCGGTGCGATTCGAGGAATTATAGTCGTAGGCTAAGACGGCGCTTGCCTCAAGGTTGGTCGCGTTGACACCACTTTGTTTCGCGCTAGAATACTTATCTTGCCGAAGTGGCGTACGCAAGCGGAAAGCACGCTTGCTTTTGGAGATTTCTACTCTGCTTCGCAGAGCACGAAACTCCTGCTTGTATACTAGGCGGAATAAGCCGAAGTGGCGGAATTGGCAGACGCGCTACGTTCAGGGCGTAGTGAGCGTAAGCTCTTGAGGGTTCGACTCCCTCCTTCGGCACTCAAGCGCAGGTTGACTGCGCTTTTTGCTTTAATTTCTCGATGTTGCAAGCTATCGATTGTTCAGTTGCGCCCGTATCTTGCACCGGGTAAACTCACGTTATGTTGTGGTGGAGGGCTAAAAGTTACGTGCAACGTCTGCTGATCATCGTTGGGTTGGCAGTCTTGCTGCTTGTCCTCTTCGGTTTCAGCCGCCAGATCGCCCAATACAGCCAGCTGAATTCGCAAATGGAGCGTGAAGCGGCAGCCCTCACACAATTAGTCAGCACACAGAATTATCTCGAAAACCAGATCGCCTACGCAACCTCCGAAGCTGCCGTCGAAGAGTGGGCTCGTGAACAAGCGCGCTGGGCGCAAGAAGGCGATTTCCCCATCATTCCTTTGCCGCCGGCAAACTTTACGCCCGAAGCCCCAGTCGAAGATGGTGCGATTGCATCATCTGCAAGCAATTGGGAAGCCTGGATCAGCTGGCTTTTCTCGGGGGCCCCTTGACGCTCCCAAATGCGGCGTGATATTATCCAACCTCGCCGCGGGGTGGAGCAGTGGCAGCTCGTCGGGCTCATAACCCGAAGGTCGCAGGTTCGAGTCCTGCCCCCGCTACCTGATAAAGTCGCCGAAAGGCGACTTTTTGATTCGAACAAGATTAAAGTTTATAATTCATGCAGAAATTATCTTAGGAGAAAAATGGACACTGAAACAACCAAACGATTTAAGCCCTCATTCCTGTTGGCCCCGCTCAGCAATCTTTTCTCGACCAAGGTTCTGGTCGTCTCCCCAGACAGCATCGTTTACCTTGAGGGCCTCTTCGATAAAAAAGAGCGCTCTATCCCGACTTCGAAGATCACCGACGTAACCCTCTCGCAAAGCCTGATGGGTCGCATTTTCGGATACGGCACACTAAACCTGCAGACGTCGGGCAGCGGCGAGGCTGAGGTCACGTTCAAAAGCCTAGGCGGGGCGCGAACAGCCCGTGACCTGATGCTGAAATATATTTCAAAAGCAGACTGAAACAAAGGCCGCCCTAGAGGCGGTCTTTTGTTATTTCCGCAGTTCTTTTACCACGCTCATCAATCCCTTCACCCGTTTTGTGTCGACTTCGTTCCAGGTGTGGCCATCGCGCTTGAGGCTGCTGCCCACGATGGCACCGTCGGCAATCGCTAGCTGCTCGCGCACATTGCTTACCCTCA
Source organism: Anaerolineales bacterium (assembly GCA_025450445.1). GTDB lineage: Bacteria > Chloroflexota > Anaerolineae > Anaerolineales > UBA11579 > JAMCZK01. Next base: position 5,166 of record JANWHN010000048.1, read on the forward strand.
CGCCCGTGTTGGCGAAGAGAGGGACATCCGGCGCAGCTTCTTTCACAACTTGCAGCGCCTGGGTCGAAGTTTCGGCGCCAGCGGTCAGTCCGGAGACGCATAACGCGTCTGGGCGATTATTAAACACAGTCGACCTGGCAATATCTTCCAGCTTGCGTTCGCCGAGATACACCGCTGATTCAGGCAGGATGTTGAAGAACAGACGCGCGCTCTCGGCGCCGACGGTTTTGCGGTGGCGCAGGGCTTCGCCGCTGTTGGGCGCCCAGACGCCGAAATCGCTGGCATAGGCGCCGGTGAAAACTTCGCGCACAAATGCGGCGCCGGTGGCCGCCGCCACGTCCAGCGACGCGATTGGATCCCACAGCACATTCACGCCAAAGGTCACTTTGACTTCACTGCGCAGCTCACCGATTACGCGGGCCATGCTGGTGGCGGTGACGCGTTCGGTCTTGGTCAGATAAGGCAGGCTGGCTTCGTTCGAGAACATGATCGCATCGATGCCGCCATCCTGCATCGCAGCCAGGTCGGCGCGGGCATGCTCGATGACTGCATCCATGCCGCCTGCTGCATCGTAATGCGGGTCACCGGGTAGCGCGTGCAAATGCAGCATGCCGATGATCGGCTTGTGCGTCCCGAATAAATCTTTCAGCCAGTCCATAACAGCGCGGCATTGTAACATTGGGGCTGACATATAATTCACGCATGGCCCGCGCGATCGTGGTAATGGGGGTTTCCGGTTCCGGCAAGAGCACCGTGGGACGTGCGCTAGCAGGTGCACTCGGCTGGGAGTTCTATGACGGCGACGACTTTATGCCAGCCGTCAATGTGGCCAAGATGGCCAGTGGCACGCCACTCACGGATGGCGATCGTTTCCCATGGCTGGATTTCTTGCAAAATTTGATCGCGGAAAAAACCGCCAGCGGCGAGTCGCTCGTCTTAGCGTGTTCGTCGCTAAAAGAGATCTATCGTGAGCGTTTGCGACAAAGTAGTCCCAACATAATCTTTGTACATTTAACCGGGGACTACGACCTGCTCAAATTTAGGCTCGAGGCGCGGCCAGGCCATTTCATGAAAGCCGGTATGCTGGAAAGTCAATTCGAGACTTTGGAAGTGCCTAAGAATGCAATTGTTGTGGATGTTGCCGGGTCAGTCGATGAAATTGTTGAAGATATTTTGAAACAACTGGATCACGAAACTAAAGCTGCTTCACCATCGTAAGCGCATTTCCATATTCCCCAACTTTTGCAAAGCCTTCGCTTTTATAGAGCCAAAGCGACAGATTGTCTGGCTCCACACTTAGGCTGATCTGTTTGATCCCATCTTCTCGCGCCTGGTCCAGCAGGGCGCGCAGCAGCTTGCGCCCAACGCCGCGGCCGCGCTGCTCGGTTACGACGCCGATGCCCAGCTCGGGGATTGCATCCTCCACGTAGCCATAGGAATGCTCCTGCTCGGTCCAAAATCGAAACCAGGCCGCCCCAACGGGCTGGCCATCTTTTTCGGCGATGATGGCGCGGTCACCGGGTTTGCCCCAGTCGCGGCTCAGTTTTTGGAATTCAGGATTCTTGTTGAACGCTTGTTGGCTGGGACGCGATTGATCGGGACGCCAAAAGAAAGCCTCAAAGAGCATGTCTTTGAGGAAGGGAACATCATCCTGCGTTGCGAGCCGAAATGTAAGGTCTATGCCTGTTCGTAAGCCTGCCTCAACCAGTTTAACACTTCTTTATCCAGGTCGCTTTTACTTTGCAGGCGCACCCGATGAGTGCACATTCCGCTAAAGGTGCCGCCTTCTTCAAGCCGGCCTTTGACCGGCACTCCGCGCAGGATCAAGCCCAGGTCGATCCGATCTTTTGTGGTGGGTTGAATAAGCGCAAATTGCTTGTTGCGGCGCAAGCTTACGTTGGCTTTCTTTGGCGAGATGAGTACATCCTTACCGAATCCCTTTACCGCCCTAATGATCTCGTTGTAGAGTGGCTTCAGCGCCGCCTTTGGGCCAGCATATTGAGCGGCGACAATCTCTTCAACGTTGCTTGGAGCGCCCTTCGCTTGCCGGCTGTAGAGAATCGCGATCGAATTGGCGAACCCATGCGAAACCCCATGCTCGCCTTTGATCAGCTTCATGATGTCGCCGTGTTTGCTCAGTTTCTTTGATTTGATCAGCGCGAACCATTGTTCCAGGCTCTTGCCCGTCTTTTCCGGCAAATTGTTGATCATCGTCTGCGTAGCTTCTTCTGGGGTCTTGGCCAATTTTTGCTCCTGGAAGCGGAATCCTAACATACGGGGTTTTGCTAGGATTGGAAAAAATTTACCTTGTTCTCTTCATCGCCATCTAATCAGTGCTTGCTATAGTCTTGTGAATTACTTCTCTATCCGATTAAAGTAGGAGATCCTAGAATGCCCCGAAAAACCATTACCATCATCGCCGGAATTGCCATTGCCGGCCTCTTAGTCGTTGGCGCTGCTGCCGCTTATGTCTTGCGCCCGCCAGCCGTTTCCAGCGGTGAATTCACCGCAATCCCCGTTCTACCTACGGCTGCGCAAGCGACTGCAGCCGAAGCCGAAGCTACCGAGCCGCCAGCTGGCATTGTGGTGCTCGAGATCGTTCAAGCCGAAAGCGAAGCCCGCTTCATCATCAACGAGATCTTGGATGGCAATCCCAAGACTGTTGTAGGTATCACCAACCAAATCGCGGCTCAAATTATTGTCGATATCAATAACCCGACCAACACGCAGATGGGCGTCGTCCAGGTAAACGCCCGCACCTTGGAAACCGATAGCGGAAGCCGCAATCGTGCAATGCAAAACCAGATCCTGGATACCGGCGAATTCGAATTCATTACGTTCACGCCAACGAGCTTCAGCAATTTCCCGACGAGTGGGACGGTTGGCGATACCTTCACCTTTCAAATGGTCGGCGACCTGACAATCCGTCATATCACCCAAGAGGTTACGTTTGATGTCAGCGTGACAGCGGAATCGGATACGCGCTTGCGCGGCTTTGCAACCACCACCATCCAGCGCGCAGACTTCGAGCTGACAATCCCGTCCGTCCCCCGGGTCGCTGGTGTGGAAGAACAAGTCGTCCTCGAGCTGGACTTCGTCGCCCAAGCCCAGTAGCTACGCGGGCTGCAGCTCGCCCCGATGATCGCGCAAGGTCTCTAACACATCCACCAAGCGCGTTTGCCAGTCGCCATCTTCAATCGCAGATAGCCAAACGGTATTTTTACTCGTGCGCACGCCAGCGCCCAGAGGCGGGTACTGGCGCTCTTCTTCGCCGGCTCGTTTGGCCGGGAAGCGAAGCGCCAGTTGCTTGTTCTCAACGCTGATCGAAGCGACCCCGGTCTGTTCGGCCAATACCTTCACTTTTAGCTGATAAAGCAAGTTCATAACTTCCTGTGTTGGTTTGCCAAAGCGATCGCGAAATTCTTCGTCCAACGCTTCGATCTCGGCCATGTCGTGCAGGTCAGCTAGGCGGCGATACAGCTTGAGGCGCATAGTCTTATCGGTCACATAGCTGGCTGGGATGCCAACCTCGAACGGTAGGTCGATGTTGATCATCGGGTGATACAAGCTGGCCTGCGCCGCGCCCATCTCTGGTCCCATCTGCCCGGTTCGCTTGATGTCGCTGACCGCTTTGGTCAAAAGGCGCGTGTAAAGATGAAAGCCCACGGCGGCGATGAGGCCATGCTGGCGTGTCCCCAGCAGATCGCCGGTGCCGCGGATCTCCAGGTCGCGCATCGCCACCGAGAAGCCCGCGCCGAGTTGCGTGTTCTCGGCGATCGTCTCCAACCGCTGGCGGCCATCGTCGGTGGGCGCGCTTTGCGAGTGGCGGAAGAAATACGCGTAGGCCCTCTGCGCTCCGCGGCCGACGCGCCCGCGCAACTGATACAGCTGCGCCAGGCCGAATGCATCGGCACGGTCAACGATCAGTGTATTTGCGTTGGGAATATCTAATCCCGATTCAATGATTGTGGTGGTGAGCAACAGATCGATTTCCCCTGAAGTGAACGCGCCCATGCGTTCAGCCAGATCTTTCTCACCAAGCTGCCCGTGGGCCACGCCAACCCGCACCTCGGGCACAACGCGCTGGATGTGACGCCGCACGCCATCAATGGTCTGCACGCGATTGTGCACGAAGAATATCTGTCCACCGCGGTCAAGCTCGCGAAGCACCGCCTGACGCACCAGCTGCTCGGAATAAGGCCCAACGTGCGTAACCACCGGCAAACGTTCCTCCGGGGGCGTGCTGATGGTGGAAATATCGCGCACGCCGGTAAGAGCCATATACAAGGTGCGCGGGATCGGTGTGGCTGTCATAGTGAGTACGTCCACTTCGGTGCGCAGCTTCTTCAAATGTTCCTTGTGTGTGACCCCGAAGCGCTGTTCTTCGTCGATGATCACTAAGCCCAGGTCTTTGAATTTGACATCCGATTGCACCATGCGGTGTGTGCCGATCACAATATCCATCTCGCCGATGCTCAAACGCCGCACAATTTCATCTTGCTCTTTCTCGTTGCGAAAACGAGACAGCATTTCAACTTTGACCGGGAACGCCGCTAGGCGCTGCCGGAATGTTTCGTAATGTTGCTGCGCTAAAACCGTGGTCGGCACCAGCATCGCCACCTGCTTGCCGGCCATCACGGCTTTGAACGCAGCCCGTAGCGCGATCTCGGTCTTGCCGTAGCCCGCGTCGCCGCACACCAGGCGATCCATGGGGCGCTCGCCCTCCATGTCGTCCTTCACTTCTTGCAGTACGCGCAACTGATCCTCGGTTTCCACGTACGGGAAGCTGGCTTCCAGCTCGCGCTGCCATGTGGAATCGGGCGGAAAGGCGTAGCCGCGCGCCATTTCGCGCTTTGCATACAGCTCGAGCAGGTCCTCGGCAATTGCCTCGACCGCCCGGCGCACGCGCGATTTTGTGCCGCGCCACTCTGTGCCGCCAAGGCGGCTTAGCACCGGGGCTTCGCCGCGCGCTCCAACGTAGCGCGTCAGCCGGTCGGCTTGATGGACGGGGACGTAAAGCTGGTCCGCTCCTGCATATTCCACCCGCAAGAATTCGCGGGTCACGCCCTCGATCTTGGCTTCGACCAAGCCTTTGAACATGCCGATGCCATGATCGATGTGGACCACGATCTCGTCGGTCTGCAAGTCGATGTACTGCGCCTCCGGCGATTCGCTGACTGCCCGCGGGTGCCTGCGCGCTTGCGGCCGATCCCAGCCGAATATTTCGCCATCGCTCAGCAAATGCAATGCGGGCTGGTTCGGTGGGTTGAAGCTGAAGCCCGATGCAAGACTGCCTTCCTTGAAAAGCGGCACAGAAATTTTTCCCTTGTCGAAGCTGCGTTCTTGCCAAAGGTCTTGCAAGCGAGCGGCTTGGCGCGAGACGATCTGTACTTCGTCCCCGGCATCGAGGAATCGCTCCACCTGATCCAGCATTGGCTTGAGCTGACCCCCAAAGCGCGGACCCGGTCGGAACATGTTGCTCAGCCCCGCTGCCTCGTCCAAGTCGGTCGCAGGTCCAAGCTCGATAACTGTTGCTTCAGCGAGCAAGTCTTCAATTTCTGCCATAGTTAGATAGGGAAGCGGATAATTTTCGTCCAGCGCTCCTGCGGCGATGCTTTCCTGCCGCAAGGCTACCGCCTGCGTTTCCAGCTCGCTCACCTGGTCCTGTAGCGCTTCCAGATCGTCGACCAGCACCAGAGCGTCCTTCGGCAAATAATCCAGCAAGCTCACGCTGCGCGGATGCAATAGTGGAATATGAAATTCGGATAGATCCTTCGCTTCGGGTTGGCGGCTTTCATCCAGTAGATATTCGCGGGCCGGTGAGATCAACAATTCTTTCGTTTCGATCACAGTGCGCTGGCTGGCTGGGTCGAAGCGGCGCAGGCTCTCGAGCTCGTCGCCAAAGAATTCCAAGCGGCTGGGCAGCTCGTCCTGCATCGGCCACAGATCCAAAATGCCGCCACGGCGGGTGAACTGGCCAGGCGCGATCACCGTGCTGACGTTTTCATAACCCATCCGCACTAGATCCTGCGACAATGCAACTGGATTGGTTCGCCCGCTTTGCTTCACCAGTTTGCCTGCCCCGGCGAAATCAGCTTTCGGCAGCGTGCGCGCCATAAGCGCTCGCGCGCTGGCGGTGATGATGGTTTGCTGAGACCTCTGTTCCGGCAATGTGAGTTTAGCCAGCACGCTTAATCGGTCGCGCCGGGCTGTCTCGCTCCAAGGGGCGTTCTCATAAAAAAGCGCGCTTGGCTCCGGGAAGAACAAGCGCTCCGCTTGCGGCGCCCAAAGGTCGAGCTCCTCATGGTGAGCAAGTGCCCGGTCGCGGCGCTGAGTGAGCAGCAGGATGGGGCGCTCGAGGCGCGCGGAGAGGGCCGCCAGAACTGGTAGCCGGGCCGAGCGCATAAGCCCCAATTTGACCGGGGTCTGGCCTGCGGCTAGCTGTTGTTCGAGCTCCTTAAAGGCTTGCTGTTCGCTAACGCGATCAAGAATCGCGGTCATTTTCCTTGGTGTTGTATTTGTTCATCGTCGCCACGATGCCTTCATTCACAAAGCTCATGGTCGCCTTGGCCGCTCGCTTCAAAACATGGGGCAACCATTTTTGTTCCTCGTCCGAGAATTCTTGCAGCACATGGTCGGGCGTGCTCATCCGTCCCTTGGGCCGGCTCACGCCCACCCGCATGCGGGCGAAATCCTGCGTTCCCAGCTTTTCGATGATCGAACGCATCCCCTTTTGCCCGGCCGAGCCCCCATCCGGTCGGATGCGCAGGGTCTCAAAGGGCAGGTCGGCGTCGTCATAGATGATCAGCAGCTTTTCCGGCGGCACCTTGTAAAAACGCAGCAAAGTCCCAACCGCAGACCCGGAATTGTTCATAAAGGTGCGCGGCTTGGCCAGGACAAGCCGCGTATTGGCCTGCTTGGCTATTGCCACCATGGCATTTCCCTGCACTTTGCCAAAAGTCTCGCCCAGCTCCTTGGCCAGCTCATCCAGCACCAAAAAGCCAACGTTGTGGCGCGTGAACTTGTATTCGGGTCCGGGGTTGCCAAGCCCAACGATCAGGAAAGGTGGGTTGTCGTCTGTTTTCTGTTTCCGAAACATAGGCTTTCTCTTAAATGCACAAACGCCGTCTTAAATGGCGTACACCACCCGAGCGCCCGCGCGGGTGGTCGAAAAATTTGTTGCCAAAACATTTTAGCACTTCTATTCACAATGTTGCGTTCGCTAGGCCGTTGTGATACATTGGTCAAGTTAATTTCATGGCCGATACACGTTCCACCCAAATGGTCAATCGCCTCCGGGACATGCAGGCCACCGCCCCCGACATCATCGCTTCTGCTCTAGTCACCGCCGACGGTCTGTCGCTTGCCACCGCGCTGCCTTCTGATGTTCCCGAGGAGCGCGTGGCAGCCATGTCCGCCGCCATGCTCAGCCTCGGCGAGCGCATCTCGGCCGAACTGCAGCGCGGCACCCTGGAAGAGGTCTATATTCGCGGCGAAGAGGGCATGGTTCTCCTCACCGCCGTTGGACGCGATGCAGTCCTGACGGCTCTTTCGCGCAGCGAGGCCAAGCTCGGCCTTATGTTCTTAGAGATGCGGCGTGCCGCCGCCGACTTGGAAGCTTATGTCGCATAAGCCCTCCAATCGACCAAACGTCAAACATACTCTCTTCGGGAGGGGTCTACTAACGCCCCTCCCGTTTCTTTTAAGCTAATTGATGCCAGAAGGAGGAGCAGCCATGGATGTTAAATATATTTTTATAACCGGCGGCGTGATCAGCTCGGTCGGTAAAGGCGTTACTTGCGCCGCCATTGGCCGCCTCCTCAAGGAGCGTGGCATCAAAGTCGCCATCCAAAAGCTGGATCCTTACATCAATGTAGATCCGGGAACTATGAGCCCTTACCAACACGGCGAAGTTTACGTCCTTGACGACGGCGCTGAGACGGATCTCGACCTGGGCCACTATGAGCGTTTCGTCGACATCAACCTCAGCTCTGTCTGCAATATCACCACCGGCCAGGTCTATGCCGAAGTCATCGGCAAAGAGCGCCGCGGCGACTACCTCGGCGGCACGATCCAGGTCATCCCACACATCACCAACGAGATCAAGCGCCGCATTGGCCTTGTCTCTAAAGACACAGGCGCCGAAGTTGTCCTGGTCGAAGTCGGCGGCACTGTCGGCGATATCGAATCGCTGCCATTTATTGAAGCCTTGCGCCAAATGCGCACCGATGCCGGCCGCGACAATACTTTTTACATTCACACAACCTGGCTGCCACATATCGGCGCCACTAACGAACTGAAGACCAAGCCCACCCAGCACTCCGTCCGTGAACTACGCGCCCTGGGCATCTCGCCCCAAATGATCGTTGCCCGCGCTGACTACCCAATCCCCGCCGACCTGTGCGCCAAGATGGCCCAGTTCTGCGACGTCGAACAGCGCGCTGTTGTCCCCATGCACACAACTGACGTTATGTACGAGGTTCCCCTGCTTCTCGAGAACCTCGGGGTGGGTGATTACCTGATGGAAGCGCTAAATATCAAGCCGCGTAAGCAAGCAAATTGGACGGATTGGGAGAAGTTGGTCAAGCAAGCTCGCACGAAGAAACCGGTTGTGCGCGTTGCCTTGGTTGGAAAATATGTTGAATTGCACGATGCTTACATGAGCGTGCGTGAATCGCTTTATCACGCAGGCCTTGCGCTCGGTGTGCAGGTCGAAATTGATTGGCTCCACTCAGCGGAGCTTGAGAAGGGCCGCGGTTGGAACGAAGTCCAAGCTGCCGATGCGATCCTCGTGCCCGGCGGCTTTGGCGGCCGCGGCATCGAAGGCAAGATCCAGGCCGCCCAATATGCCCGCGAAAACAAAGTTCCCTATCTTGGTCTGTGCCTCGGTATGCAGCTCATGGTGGTGGAATTCGCTCGCAACGTGCTTGGCTACACAGAAGCAAACTCGACTGAGTTTGACCCTGTTTCGTCATACCCGGTCATTGATCTAATGCCCGATCAGCGCAACATCGCCGACATGGGCGCCACGATGCGCCTGGGCGTCTATCCCTGCGAAATGCAGCAGGGGTCGATAGCTGCAGAAGCTTACAACAACGGCGTCGTCCAGGAACGCCATCGCCATCGCTACGAGTTCAACAACGCCTACCGCGAAGCCTTCGAGCAGCACGGCATGCGCCTCTCCGGCATCTCTCCGGACGATCGCCTGGTCGAGATCTCAGAGCTGGCCGACCATCCCTTTATGCTCGGCACCCAATTCCATCCGGAATTTCTCTCGCGCCCGACCCGCCCGCACCCACTCTTTGTCGCTTTCGTAAAAGCCGCCGCCGAGCGCGCCGGCGTGAACCAACAAGCCATCCCGCTCGATATCGAAGTCTCTCACTAATCTATTCGTGAATTACTAAAAAGAAGAGGCCAGCGTTCTTTTCGCTGGCCTCTTCTTTTTTTTGTTGTGTCATTCTGAGCTGCAAAAATGAAATATTCACCAAATTGCCGAACCCACGCCAGCGAAGCTTGCCCTCGAGCGAAGCGAATGGAATTCATATGACCATTTCTTCGAAATTACCGTTTCCCGCAACACTTTAGGGCTTAGAATTGCACACATCGCACCCACCATCTCTTAGGACATTCATGCCCAACTCACACA
>JANWHN010000049.1 GCA_025450445.1 Anaerolineales bacterium
AGTCCTTGAACTCGAGCCCCCTGCCCTCTCGCTGCTCCAGCGCCATGACGACGGCCCAAGAACCGAAGCTGGCAAAAGCGAACGCGAGCAAGTAAAAGAGCGCGGAGGCGACGACGTCAAAGCGAGCGGCGTCATTGCCATAGGCGACGACAGCCATGAGAATGAAGCCAGCGTGCGAAATGCTGGAGTAAGCCAGCATGCGTTTCACGTTGTTTTGGGCAATCGCAAGCAGATTGCCGATCAGCAAGGTGGCGGCAGTGATGACCCATAGCACAGGTGTGATCTGTTCGCTGATGCTTGGAAACGCAACGACGAAAGTGCGCACAAGAGCAGCGAACCCGCCAGCTTTGGCGCCGACCGCCATAAAAGCGGTAACAGCGGTGGGCGCACCTTGATAGACATCGGGCGTCCACATGTGGAATGGCACCGCAGCGACTTTGAAACCCAGGCCAACCAGGATGAGCCCGGCGCCAAGGACCAAGTACAGCGGCTGGTCTAAGCCGATTTGCACAGCAGCGAGAATTCCCGTAAAAGATGTTGTCGCGGTTGCGCCGTAAACTAAGGCGATTCCGTAAAGGAGGAAGCCGCTTGCGAACGCGCCGAGCAAGAAATACTTGAGGCCGGCTTCTTCAGAGCGCGGCTCGGGGCGACCGAAGGCTGCGAGCACATACAAAGGGATGGAAAGCAATTCAAGACCAAGGAAAACTACGATCAGATCAGCAGCCATAGCCATGAGCATCATTCCGCTGATCGAGAACAGCATCAGCGCGTAGTACTCACCGCGGGCCATGCCCATGCGCTGCAAGTAATCATAAGAAAGTCCGACAGTGAGCAGACCGCCAACGACCAGCAAGATATTGAGGAACGTAGCGAAGCCATCCAACACTAGCATGCCGTTGAAGGCTTCGACTTCCAAGCCGAACTGAGGAACGAGCAAAACGCCGGTTATCAGCAAGCCGATTGCGGTGAGCAGCGGAATCAAACCCGGGCGAGCCATTTGGCTCAGGACGGTTACGAGCAAAAGCAAACAAGCCCAGCTCGTAAGGAAGATGAGCGGCAGGATAGTTTGCAGATCGGCGTTGGCCATAAATTAGTGAAGCGCCAGACCGGAACCGGTCTGGAAGATAGTCAGGAACTGCTCAACGGTAGGATGCATCAAAGCAAAGAACGGCTGGGGATAAAGACCGATCCAGAAGATCAGGATTAGCAGGGGGACAAGAATGGCGATCTCGCGCCAGCTTAAGTCTTTGAGCGCTTCATTGGCTTTCTTGGTGATGGGGCCAAGGAACATTTTCTGGAACATAAACAAGATGTAGACCGCAGCCAGAATGACGCCGAGCGCGGCGATGATGGTGTACCAGTTCGAGCCAAGCGGGCCGCCTTCACCGGCGCCCCAAGCGCCCAGCAAGATGGTGAACTCACCGACGAATCCGTTGAGGCCGGGCAAGCCCATCGAAGACAAGGCCACGATCAGAGTGGTCACGGCATAAATTGGCATGACTTGCCAAAGGCCGCCGAACTCATCCAGCTCGCGGGTGTGACGGCGCTCGTAAATAAAGCCGACGATCAAAAACAGGGCGCCGGTGCTGATGCCGTGATTGATCATTTGCAAAATAGCGCCTTCGATGCCCTGGGCATTGAGTGCAAACAAGCCAAGGACCACAAAACCCAAGTGGCTGATCGAGGAATAAGCGACCAGTTTTTTTACATCTTTTTGTGAATAAGAAACGATGGCTCCATAAATGATGCCGATCACGGCGAGGGTCGCCATCGCCGGCGCGAGCTGAACCGTGGCCTGCGGAAAGAGCGGCAGGTTGAATCGCAGGAAGCCGTAGGTACCCATCTTTAGGAGGACGCCTGCCAAAATGACAGAGCCTGCGGTTGGCGCCTGCACGTGGGCGTCGGGCAGCCAGGAGTGCAGCGGCCACATAGGAACTTTGATGGCGAAGGCCGCCGCGAAAGCAAGGAAGAGCCAATATTGCGCATCGCTCGGGATGCCACCGGCAGCGATGAGATCGGGAACGTAGAAGGTGCCTTGGTTGATGCCCAGCCAGATAATTGCTAGGAGCATCAGGATCGAGCCGGCCATTGTGTACAGGAAGAACTTGATCGCGGCGTACATGCGCTGCGTGCCGCCCCAGATGCCAATCAGGAAATACATCGGGACCAGAGTGAATTCCCAAAAGATGTAGAACAGGAAAAGATCCTGGGCAAGGAAGACGCCGAGCATGCCGACTTCGAGCAAGAGGAAGAAGATCATGAAATCGCGGACGCGTTCTTCCAGTGCGTGCCAGGTAGAGAGAATAGAAATTGGTGTCAGGAACGTTGTGAGCAGGACGAGCAAAATGCTGAGGCCGTCTATGCCCAGGGCGTAGCGAATATTCCAGCCGGCAACCTGAATCCAATTGCGGTCGACCACCAATTGCAAAGCGGGATTGCTGGCGTCAAAGAGGCCGAGCACCCAAAGCGAGATGCCGAAAGTAACCAACGAAGTCGCAAGCGCGATCCAACGGCTGAGGTCCTCTCGATCTCTAAGGAATAGAAGTACCAGCACCCCAACAAGCGGGGAGAAGGTGACCAGGTTTAGCGGCTCAAGAATAAAGTCCATAATCCATCCTCAACTAGAAAATACTAAGTAGCCAAGCATCAGCACTACGCCAAAAAAAGTAACTAAGGCGTAATTGCGCACGAAGCCGGTTTGACCAAAACTGAAGCCGCGGGCGAGGCCTTTTGCCAAGCGGGCCAGCCCATTGGCGATGCCGTCAATGACACCCAGGTCGAACGGCTCGGCCAAGAAATGAGCCAGGCGACGAAAGCCGCCAGCCAGCAAACTGTCGTGAACCCAGTCGTGCCAGAATTGCCAATCAATCACATCTGCTAAAACCGCAGCGATGCGCTTGTAGGGGTTAATGATCAGCGCGACATACAACTCATCAACCCACCATTTATTTTCCATACCAACAAAAGCGCGCCCGAGAGTATTGCTGAGCGGATCGGGCTCGTTAGCCTTGAGCGGCTGGCGGCCATAGATTGTCCAAGCCAAATAAATGGCCCCGACAGCCAACAAGGTGGAGAACAAAGCGACTGCGATGTTGAATTCAGTGGCATGCGCAAGTTCGTGGCCGAGAGTGTGCTCCAGCCAATGAGTGAGCGGATGAATGCCGGGGAAATTGAGCAAACCCCCCAGGATGGATAAGCCGGCCAACACGATCAATGGAATGGTCATTGTGCTCGGGCTTTCCACAGCCTTTTCGGCGGCATGCGAACGCGGCCCTCCAAAGAAAACTAGCAGAATTTGGCGGCCCATGTAAAAAGCGGTTAAGAACGCGGCGGCGGTTAGTAGCCCATAAACAATGACGTTTGCATGGAGCGCATCCGTGAGGATCTCGTCTTTGGAGAAGAAGCCAGCCAAAGGCGGAATACCGGCCAGTGCAAGCGCTCCGATCAGATAAACACGATAGGTGAGCGGGATCTGCTTGCGCAGCCCACCCATCTCGCGCATGTCTTGCGGATCGAAATGTTCGTGCTTCTTTTCTTTGTGCTTGCCTTTTTCGTCGTGATGAGAGCCAAGCGGATGGTGGGCACGCTCCAGCGCCAGAATAACTGAGCCTGAGCCCAAGAAGAGGAGAGCCTTGAAAAATGCGTGGGTGACCAGGTGGAACATGCCAGCTACGTAAGCGCCCATGCCGACGGCGGCGACCATGAAACCCAGTTGGCTAATGGTTGAGTACGCCAAAACCTTCTTGATGTCGTATTGACCGACCGCGATCGTGGCGGCGAAAAATGCGGTGAGCGCACCGACGGTGGCAACCGTTACCTGGGCAGCGGGTAAAGCGGAAAAAATCGGGGCAGAGCGGGCGACCAAATAAACGCCGGCAGTCACCATGGTGGCGGCGTGGATGAGGGCGGAAACCGGCGTGGGACCTGCCATCGCATCCGGCAGCCAGACGTACAGGGGCAGCTGGGCCGATTTACCAGTCACACCAAGCAGCATGAGCAGCGTGACGCCCAAAATAATTCCGGGAGCCAATTCTTCGGCGTGCTCAAATACGCCATCGAAGCTTAAGGTGCCGGTTGCCCAGAACAGAATGAACATGGCCAGCAGGAAACCAAAGTCGCCGACGCGGTTGGCGACGAATGCTTTCTTGGCCGCCTGTGAATTAAGTAAGCCCTTTGTGCCATCCGGATTGCGCTGATACCAAAAGCCGATCAGCAGGAACGAGCACAAGCCAACGCCCTCCCAGCCAACGAAGAGCATCAGGTAGCTATCGCCGCTGATCAGGATCATCATGGCTGCGATAAATAAGTTCAAGTAAATGAAGAAGCGAGCGAAACTGCCCGGATCTTCCTTGTAACGCACGTCGAAGTGCATATAGCCGGCAGCGTAGATATGGATCAGCGTACCGACCCCGGAAACGACCAGCATCATTGTTACCGAAAGCGTGTCGACACGGAAAGCCCAGGGAATGCTGAGATTGCCGATGGAGATCCAGTCAGCGATCGGGACGATCACAGCTTCATGATGGGCAGCAAGCCAGAGCGCTTGCAGCACTGAGACGACGAATGCGCCGGAGACAGCGGCGATGCCGATCAACGCGGCGCCGCGCTCGCCAATGCGGCGGCCAAAGGCCAGGTTCAGCAGCAATCCCATGACGGGGAAGATGACGATCAGCGGGACGAGATTGAAGGCTTCCATTGACCTAGCCTTTGAGGCTGCTCATCTCATCAATATCGATGCTTTGACGGGACTTGAAGATGGCGACGATGATGGCCAAACCAATCGCGACTTCCGCGGCAGCGACGGCGATGACAAAGAAGACGTAGATCTGCCCGCTCAGGGATTCGAAGGAGCGAGCGAAGGCAACGAAGAGCAGGTTGGCCGCATTGAGCATGAGCTCAACCGACATGAAAACAATGATGGCGTTGCGGCGAATGAGCACGCCCATCGCGCCCAGAGCGAAGAGGATGGCTGAGAGAGCGAAGTAATAGGAGACGGGAACCATGATCAGCTCTGCTTCTTCTTGTCTTCTTTCGTCAGCACGATGACCCCGACCATGGCGGCCAACAACAAAACCGAGGTGACTTCAAATGGAAGCAGAAAATCGGTGAAGAGTAATTCGCCAAGGGCTTGTGGGCTGCCGTAGTCGGAAGCGGCGGGCTGGATGAGGATGACCAGGTCGCTGCGCACAAAGATCAGATAAACGCTCTCGACGATGAGCGCAATGGTTAGCAGTCCGGCCAGCGGGCGCTGCCAGCCGCCGCGATGGCGGCCTTGAGTTTGCTCGGCGCCGAGGAGCATGATGACAAAAAGGAAAAGGACCATGATCGCGCCGGCGTACACTGTGACCTGGGCCATAGCAATGAAAGGCGCACCCAAGAGCAAGAAGAAGACTGCGATAGTTGCGAAGTTCAGGATCAGGAATAGCGCAGAATAAACCGCGTTGCGGCTGAAGAGCATACCCAGCGCGGCGCCTACGGCGACCGCAGCCAACGCGAAAAAGAGAACCAGATCGAGGGTCATGCTATTTGGGATTCTCCATCATCGGGATGGAGCGATCGAACAAGCCTGGCTCAGTTTGCTGCGGCGTCGGTTTGCCGCCGGCGGGCACGGGATCGAGCAACATTTCGCGTGTATAGATGGATTGCGAGCGGTCGGTGAAAGACAACTCGAAATTGTCGCCGAGGACGATCGCTTCGGTGGGGCAAGCATCTTCGCAATATCCGCAAAAAATGCAGCGCAACATGTTAATTTCGTAGGTGCTGGCGTAGCGCTCGCCAGGGGAAAAACGTTTGGCGTCTGTGTTCTCCGAAGCCTCGACGAAGATCGCGTCGGCGGGGCAAGCCGCGGCACACAGCGAGCAGCCGATGCACTTCTCGAGGCCATTATCGTAGCGCTTGAGTTCGTGGCGACCTTTGAAACGCTCACGGACCGGGCGCTTCTGCTCCGGATACTGGACAGTGATGGGCTTGCCAAAGGCTTCGCGAGCCGTGATGAACATGCCGCGCAGAATTTCGAACATGCCTCTTAGCATCACAGTTCCAGGAGAACGATCACCACTGCGGTGACGAAAACATTCAATAGGGACAAGGGCAGCAAAGTCTTCCACCCGAAAGCCATCAGGCGGTCATAGCGCAAGCGCGGCAGGGTGGCGCGGATCCAGATCATAAGACCGAGGCTGGCGATGATCTTGATAAGCAGGTAGACCGGGCCGAGCAGCGGCCATTGATCGACGAACGGGCCGCGGTAGCCGCCGAGGAACAATGCGGCGAAGATGGCGCTGACTGCGATCATCTTGATGTATTCGCCCATGAAGAAGAGCGCAAACTTCATCCCGGAATATTCAGTGTGGTAGCCGGCGGTCAGTTCCTGCTCGGCTTCGGGCATATCGAACGGAGCGCGGTTGACTTCAGCGAGCATAGCGACGTAGAAGATGAAGGCGCCCAACGGCTGAAGGAAGATGAACCAGAGGCCACGCTGAGCTTCGACGATATCGTTGAGGCTCATCGAACCGGCGATCAGCATAGGGCCAACGAAGGATAGGCCGAGGGCGATCTCGTAGCTCAACATTTGGGCCGAGGAGCGCAAGCCGCCCATCATGGCGTATTTATTATTGGAGGACCAGCCGGCGAGGACGATGCCGTAGACCGAGATCGAGGCGACGGACAGAATGTAAAGAATGGCCACGTTCACATCGGCGATGTGAAGCGGAATGTTGCGGCCGAAGAAATTGATGGTGGGACCCCAAGGAACGACTGCCATGATCACCAGCGCGGGCAGAACAGTGAGAATCGGAGCAAGGATGAATACGAATTTATAAGCGCTGGCTGGGATGAGCTCTTCTTTGAAGATCAACTTCACGCCGTCGGCAGCGGGCTGCAGCCAGCCACCGGGGCCGGTACGGTTGGGTCCCTGGCGGACCTGGATGCGGGCGGCCAGTTTGCGTTCGTAGAAAGTCGTGTAGGCGAAGCCCGTAAGCAGAATGAAGAGCAGGATTCCGCTCTTCGCCACCCACTCCAACAGCAACAGCCAATCAAACATTAGGCGGTCACTTTCAGTTCAACAGGACCGTTGATGGGCAAGCCAAGGCTGCGAGGAATGAGCGCGGTGCCTTTAGGCAGACTGTTATCGATGTGTGTCGTGACGGTGGCCTGCTGGCCATTCAACGTGATCTTGGCCGGCTTGCCCATCTCGAGGCCGAGCTTCTCGGCATCTTCGGGATGCAGGACGACTTGCGGCGCTTCGAGTCGATCGGTTAGCAATTTGGATGGAACGACGGTGTTGCCGCGGTCATAAAGGCGGGTTACGGGAACCGCGAGCAAGCCGTCCTTAGCTGGTTCGGTCTCCTTGGGAGATTCGAATGAAAGAACTGGACTTTGGCCACGCTCGGATGCACTACTCAGTTGCACGCCGAGGCCCTGACTATTGTCGTAGGTGGTGCCGCCGTAATACACATCTGCGCGGCCGATGATGGGCCACTGTTCAACGACTTCCGAGAGCTTACCGTAATCCAAACCCCTGTAGGCCTCATCGCCAGCGGCGATCTGCGCAAATATCTTAGGAGGTAACTTATCTTCGAGTTTCAAACCAAGCGCGTTGGCAATATGGGCGGTGATAGCGAAGTCGGGGCGAGTGCCATCTAGGGCGGGCACGGCGGGGTAGAAACGCTGCACGCGGCGCTCGCCAGAGGTGTAGCTGCCCTCGCGTTCGGTGAAGGCTTGGGCAGGGAGCACGACATCTGCGGCCAGCGCGGTTTTGGTCAAAGCGAGTTCTTGCACGACAACAAATTGGGCACCGTCAACTGCCGCAGCAAGCTGCGGGTCGTCACCAGCTGGATCAGCGCCGACGATGTACAGCACCGCCGCGTCTTCCATTTGTGTTGCGAGAGATTCGCTCGGGCGCAAGCCTGCGTCCCATGCGCCCTGCGCGTTGCCCTTATCCCAAACGGCGACGAGGCCATTGTTAGGGCGCCCCGTGTGGCCGGTGGCGATCAGCAGATTTGCGCAGGCGCTGGCCAGCGAATGCGAGGTGGCCAGATCAGTGCCCTCGCTGCCATAGAAGACGACTAAATTCTCAGCGCCGGAAATTTCTTGAGCAGCTGCTTTAAGCGCGTCATCACGTAACAATCGTTTCACCGATTCAGGCTGATCAGGCCGCTTGGGGGAAAAGCTGTCCAACATGGCATGTACAAGCGCGGCTTCCTCGCCATAGTTGTAGCGAAGCACGCGGGCTGCATGCGGATCGAGCTTGGTGCGGCGCGGGTTGGCCACGATCAGCGTGGCGCCGCGTTCGGCAGCTTGCTTGACACGCAGCCACCACAGCGGCGCTTCTTCTTCAAGATCGGAAGCGATCACGAGGATCGCGCTGCCGGAACCAAGATCGGTCAAATTACTGCCCTGCCCCAGCCCAACGGAAGCGACCATGTCGCCGCCAGCGATGCCGCTATGTAGAAGTGACTGACCTTTTGCCGCATCGCTCAGTTTCTTGATGTTGAAATAATCTTCATTGGTGAGGCGGCCGCCGGCGAGTGTCACCATCTTTCCGCCCGCGGTCTTTACTTTGGCATTCACGGCGACGAGAGCCTCGTCCCAGGTAGCAGGAACCAGCTTGTTGTCTTTGCGGAGCATGGGCTGCGTGATGCGATTGGCAGCTTCAGTGTATTGATAGGCAAAGCGGCCTTTGTCGCACAGCCAGATCTCGTTGACCCATTCGTTCTGGCGCGGCATCACGCGCTTCACCACTTGCTTGCCGCCAGCGGCGGCTTCGCGGCGTGTGTTCAGCGTGGTGTTGCAATTGACGGGGCAATGGGTGCAAATGGAAGCGACCGGTTTTAGTTCCCAAGGGCGCGCACCAAAACGGAAATCAGCGGTGGTGAGCGCACCAACCGGGCAAATATCGGTGGTGTTGCCAGACCAATACGAATCAAAACCCGGATCGGAGAAGGTGACAATCTCCAGTTCGCGGCCGCGTTCGGAGAACCCAATTACAGGGTCGTCGACGACTTCGCTTTGGAAGCGAGTGCAGCGGGCGCATTGGATGCAGCGCTCGCGATCCAGAAAGATCAGATCGCCAAGCGGGACATGCTTATCTAAGCGAATCTTCTCGTCATAGATATAGCGGGTCTTGCCAGGACCAAAATTCATCGTCAGATTCTGCAATGGGCATTCGCCACCCTTATCGCAGATCGGGCAATCGAGCGGGTGGGATGTGAGTAGAAATTCCAGCACTTCGTCGCGGGCTTCCTTCACCTTATCGGTGTAGCCGCGAATAACCATGCCTTCGGAAACGACAACTGTGCAACCCGTGTCGAGCTTAGGCGCGAATTGGATCTGCGGCTTGCCGTCGGCTTCCAATATTGGCTGGCCGGATGCTCGATCAACCGCGGGGCGGCCGACTTCGACCAGGCACATGCGGCACATGCCGACCGGTTCCATCTTGGGGTGATAGCAAAAAACGGGAATATCGATGCCGGCGCGTTTGGCCGCATCGACCACATACGTGCCGGGCGCCACACTCACGGTGCGGTCATCGACGGTCAGTGTGACCAGTTCGGTCTCCGGCTGGGCGACGACGGCTTCGGTCATTTCGGACTCACTTGCTCAGCCCGCACAGCAACAGGAGTTGGGGCACCCGCGGCTACGGCTTCAAAATCGCTGCGGAAGCGCTGAATGCTGGACACGACGGCTTCTGTCGAAAAATCACCTAAGGCGCACAGGCACTTGCCTTTGATGCCCGTGGCGACATCTTGCAAAAGAATTACATCATCCCATTTCGCTTGGCCGTGATGGATACGTTCGGTGAGATGCTGCATCCAATACGTACCCTCGCGGCAGGGCGTGCATTTTCCGCAGGACTCATGCTTGAAAAAATGAACGGTCTTGTTGATCAGCCAATCCATGCTGACCGAATCGTCGATCACGATAATTGAGGCCGAGCCTAACTGTGCGCCAACGCTGGGTACATTCTCGTAGTCCATCGGTGTGTCGAGCGCCTTGTCATCCGCGACAATGAGCGACGACGATGCGCCGGCGGGCATGATGGCTTTGATCTTGCGCCTGCGTGGAATACCGCCACCGTGGGTGAAGATCAATTCGCGGAACGTGGTGCCGAGGGACAGTTCGTAATTGCCCGGTTTCTCGACATTGCCACACAAGCTGAATACTTTGTTTCCGGGGCTCTTCTCTGTGCCGAAGCTGCGGAACCAATCTGCGCCGCGCTCGAGAATCAAAGGAACATTGGCGAGGGTCTCAACATTGTTGACGATGGTGGGCTTGCTGTACAGGCCAAATGTGGGTGGGAACGGCGGACGCAAACGGGGCTGGCCCAGCTTGCCCTCAAGCGATTCGAGCATGGCGGTCTCTTCGCCGCAGATGTAAGCACCGGCACCCAAGTGAGTGTAGAGGCGCAGGCCGTATTCACCGCCAAAGAGTTTGTCGCCCAGGAAGCCTTCGCGTTCTAAATATTCAATATGCTTATCTAGTTCAGCGGCCAGCTGCCAGAATTCGCCACGCAGATAAATGTAGGCTGAATTGGCCCCAACGGCATACGCGCAGAGCATCACACCTTCCAAAAATTGGAAGGGATTGCTCTCCATGATCTCGCGGTCTTTGAAAGTGCCCGGCTCAGATTCGTCGGCATTTACGACCACGTAGTGCGGCCAATTCTTGTTATCGATGAACGACCACTTCATGCCAGTGGAGAAACCGGCCCCACCGCGGCCGCGCAAACCAGAAGCCTTGACCACGTCAATGACCTCAGCCGGATTCATTGCAGTTACGGCGTGCTTGAAAGTCTCGAAGCCCTTATTCTGGCGATAGATCGGGAATTGATCGAGATTCTGGATCTCGCGATGACGTAAAAGGATCTCGTTCATTTGCCGTTCACCTGCCGCCAGCTGTCGACCAATTGCACGGCTTTATCCACCGTCTGGTCTTCGTAATAAGTGATCTCAGTGTGGCTTTGGACTTGGAACATCGGGGCGCGATGACAAGCAGCCAGGCACATCACTCCCTCGACGGTTACCAAGCCGTCGGCGGTTGTGCCGCCCGGTTGAACATCCAAACGAGAACACAAGTCGTCGAAAAATTTGTCAGCGCCACGCAACGCGCAAGGCAGATCGTTGCAGACCTGCAGGCGATATTTACCGCCGGGCGCATCGTGATATAGGGTGTAGAAGCCGACGATGGAAGCCACGTCTGTCGAAGAAATCCCAAGAATGTCTCCCACCTGTCCGAGCTGCTCGCGGGTGATATGACCGTGCTCGCGCTGGGCAATATAAAGAAGCGGCATCACGGCAGAGCGCTTCTGGTCTGATGGATACTTGGCCAGCACTGCTTCAATCTCCTGGCCGTAGCGTTCCTGAAGCGGGTTCATCGGTCCACGTCTCCGAGCACAATGTCGATACTTCCGATGATCGCCACTAAGTCGGCCACAAAATGACCCTTGGAGAGCATAGGCAGGATCTGTAAATTCACAAATGAAGGCGTGCGCCAATAACAGCGATAAGGCTTGGGGCCACCGTCACCTTCGAGGAAGACGCCCAGCTCCCCCCGCGGCGACTCGACCGGAACGTAGACCGAGGCTTTAGGCGCCGGGAACCCTTCGGTCCACAACTTGAAATGATGAATGACGGCTTCCATGCTATTGCCAAGCTCGGCTCGTGGAGGCGGCACGAACTTGCGATTGTTGCTGCGGAAGGGACCTTTGGGCAGCTTATCCAGAGCTTGGCGCACAATCCGCAACGACTGGCGGAATTCGTCGATGCGGACACGATAGCGAGCATAGACATCGCCCTCTTCGTAAGTGGGGATGTCGAAATCGTATTGCTCGTAGCCGGAATAGGGCTCTTCTTTGCGAAGGTCGTATTTAACGCCCGAGCCTCGCAACGACGGACCAGTTACGCCCCAGGCGATGGCGTCTTTGCCAGTTAGCTTGCCTATGTTCTTCGTGCGATCCAAGAAGATCGGGTTATTCGAAAGCAGCCCCTCATATTCATCGACCTGTTTGGAGAAAGTATCGATGAAGGCCCGTACCGCCGGTTCAAACTCGGCCGTCGTGTCTCGCCATAGACCGCCCGGGCGGAAATAGGTGGTCATCATGCGCTGCCCGGAACACATCTCCATAATGTCGAGGATCTTTTCGCGCTCGCGGAAGCAATAAAGAAAGATCGACATCGCAGCGAGATCCAAGCCAGCGGTGCCGAGCCAAACCAAATGCGACGCGATGCGCTGCAACTCGGCAAAGATCACGCGAATTGCCTGGGCGCGTTCTGGTACATCGAGATCGACCAACTTCTCGACCGCCAAACAATAAGCCAGGTTATTGCCCATCGTGTTCAGATAGTCGAGGCGATCTGTCATCGTCTCGGATTTTTCGTAGGTCTTCGCCTCGATATTCTTTTCGATGCCGGTGTGCAAGAAGCCTACATCCGGAATGCAATTCACGACGGTCTCGCCGTCGAGCTCAAGCAGCAAGCGCAGCACGCCGTGCGTACTGGGATGTTGCGGCCCCATGTTGAGCAGCATCGTTTCGCCCGTGTGGGCGCGCTCGGAGACGAGATGCTTCAGCTCGTCCGCGGTGATTTCGATCTGTTGCAGGGTCATCAGTCTTTCGGCCGCGGCTTGCGCTGGTCGATCTCTTCAAAGTTGAAGGTGAATTGGACTTCTTCGTAACCGAGCGGATAATCCTTGCGCAATGGATGCCCAACCCAGTCTTCGGGCATCAGGATGCGGCGCAGATCGGGATGGTTCTTGATCTTGAAACCGAACATGTCCCATAGTTCGCGTTCGTGCCAATTGGCATTGGGATATACATCGATGAGCGTATCCAACTGGGGCTCGTTGCCGTTTAGCGGGACACGAACTTCCAAGCGCAGCTTCTGCGCCATATTCTTGAATTGATAAACGGCGTGAAAGCGCGGCTCAAGCTGCGGCCAATAATCCACCGCGCTCAGCGCAGATAGCATGTCGAAGCGATGTTTGTCGCGCAGAGAGCGAGCCGCCTCAACGATCTTATCGGGCGCGACCACGACGCTTGCTTGGCCGCGGAATTCGCTGGCCTTAGCGCCAAATGTACTCTCGAGATCGCTGACGATCGGCTGCAACGAGGAATTCATTCTTGAATACTGAGCCTACGCCCAGTCCTTGAATTTTTCGCCCTTTATTTTTTCGTGGAGCGTCATGATGCCGTGGATCAAGGCTTCTGGGCGCGGGGGGCAACCAGCCACGTAAACATCCACTGGCACAATTTCATCAACGCCCTGCACAATAGCGTAGTTATTGTAAACGCCACCGCAGGACGCGCAGTCGCCCATCGAGACGACCCACTTGGGCGCGGGCATCTGGTCGTAGAGACGCCGCAAGACCGGGGCCATCTTGCGGCTTACGCGTCCGGCCACGATCATCAGATCGGATTGCCGCGGGCTGGGGCGCATTAGCTCCATCCCGAAGCGGCTCATGTCATAGCTGGAGGCTTGTGCGCCCATCATCTCGATGGCGCAGCAAGCGAGCCCAAACAGCATTGGCCACATCGCTTGCTTGCGGCTCCAGTTCACGACGGTTTCAAGCGTCGTGGTGACCACGCCCATGTTGCCCAGCTTCTGTTCTATTCCCATTCCAGAGCGCCTTTCTTCCAGGCGTAGACGTAGCCCACCAGCAGAATGAGAATGAACACGAACATTTCGATCAAACCGAATACGCCCAACTGGCGGAAGACGACCGCCCAAGGTAGGAAGAAGACAACTTCAATATCGAACAGAATGAAGAGGACGGCGATCAGATAAAAGCGCACCGGCATGCGACGAGTGCCAGGGCCGATGGGCTGCATGCCCGATTCGTAGGGAGCGGATTTGCGACTTGAGGGACGCTTGGGACCGAAAAGATGGCCGAGGACAACAATAATGACTGACATACCAGTCGAGATGACGATGAGAACAGCGATGGGCAGATAGTCTTGTAGCATTGCGCGCCTGGCAACCTACGAGTAAAACGACTTAAATGTTCTGAGGAATGCCGGCTATGCTCAGTCTAACATAGGGCTCTTTAGGTGTCAAATTTCACAAAGTCGGCGGGTTTAAAGCTCGACTTCGGCACCGGTCTCGATGGAGCGCACGGCGGCAAAGGTGGCCCGCGCCCCACTAAAGATTTGTTCGTATGGGATTGGCGGTAGGCCGCCCGCTTGGAGCGATCTTGCGAAAGCCTGCCAGGCGGCGCGGTGGCCTTTGTCCTGGCTGGCACGCAGCCCGCGGGTGCGTCCATTCGCGGTCAGATCGAGGGAGCGAAAGTCGTCCAGGACGGCGACTTTGCCGCCGCTGAAGATTTCGAGACGTTCCTTGGATACGGCGCGGTCGCCATTTGCAAGGTACGCGAGGGTGCCAAGTGAGCCGTTAGCGAAGCGAAGAGTGACTTGCACATTATCTTGGCGATATTGGCCCTCGTCCGGCAAGGCCTGCGCGGAGACGGCAATCGGCGGCGCACCCACAAGGAAGATCAAGTAATCAATGAAGTGGCACCCTTCGCCGAGGAGGCGCCCGCCACCAATGGCCGGATCGTGGAGCCAATGGTTGAGCGGCAACGCGCCAGCATTGACGCGATAGTTGGCGACCAGCGGTTCTTTGCGGCCATCCAAAAATTTCATCAACTCTGTCGACAGCGGAGCAAACCGTCGATTGAAACCTATCGTTAGGTGAGGCGCGCCCATTTTAATCAGCAATTTCTCAATCGCAACTAATTCTTTTTCTTTTAGGCCCAGCGGTTTTTCGCAATAGACATGTTTGCCTGCCTTCAAGGCCGCTTCTGTTTGACTGGCGTGCAGGTGGTGGCGGGTGAGAACAGCAACCGCGTTGATGCTTTTGTCACTGATTACTTGCTCGGCTTCGCTGCTTGCATAGCGGAAGCGGAAACGGCGAGCTAGATCTGCAGCCGGGCGGCCGGATGCTGAGGCGATGCCGACCAGCTCCACATCGCGCATTCCTTTGAGCGCCGGCAAGAACGTGTGGCGGGCGTAGTTACCGGCACCAAGCACGCCGAGTTGAACTTTGCCCTTTATTGGCTCAGCCACATCGGCATAACGAACTGTGTTTGCAGATTTTGCAAGCGTGGCCCGCGGCTGGCCATAAGTGATCAGCACGCCAAGAAAAGATTTCTTGCTCTGAATGAGTTCGTAAGCCTGGACTGCCTTTTCAATTGAGAAGCGATGGCTGATCAATTTGCCTACATCTACTGCCCCGTTTGCCAGTAGATAAACGAAGGCTTGCAGATTGCGGCCTTCGGTCCAACGCACGTAACCGATCGGATAATCGAGTCCGGCTTCTTCGTAACCGGGATCGTAACGGCCGGGTCCGTACGAGCGCGAAACGATGAGCGAAAGTTCCTTTGCGTAATAGCTGCGCCGTGGAGTCTCGAGGCCAACTGCGCCGATCGCCACGACCTTTGCGCGATCGCGGGCAATTTCGCCAGCCAGCTCGATGGGATCATTGGATTCTGTATCCGCGCAAACCAGGACAGCATCGAAACCGTCGCCGCCGCTGATGGCCAGCGCAGCTTGCTCGGCCAATGCGCGCGGGATAGCTTGCAAGCCGAGCTTGCGCGCCAGTTCCACGCGAGCAGCATCAATATCGATGCCGAGAACCTGGCATCCCCCCGCGGCCGCAATGCTGGCCGCAAGGTGACCGAGAAGACCGAGACCAATGACGGCAACGCGCTCGCCAACCTGCACCTCGCTCAAGCGGAAACCATGCAAGGCAATGGCACCCAGGGTGGCAAAGGCAGCAGATTCGTATTCGACCTCATCAGGAAGCGCGGCCAAAAGATTCTGCGGGACGACCGCGTATTCGGCGTGCACCGCATGGCCACCACCTGCGCAGGCGACGCGCTGACCCACGCGGAAACCTTGCACACCCTCGCCCAGCTCAACGACTACTCCGGCAGATGAATAACCGAGCGGCATGGGTTCGTTCAAACGGCCAAATGAGGCTTGTGCCGCGTTAAGTAAACCTTCACGGCGAGCTTTGTCCAGAACCTGGCGCAATAGATCGGGTCGGGAGCGGGCTTTGCCAAGCAACGATTTGCCCGCGAACTCAACCAGCGTGCGTTCGGTGCCAGCCGATACCAGCGAGGCAGCCGTGCGCACGAGCACCGTGCCGCTTTGCGGCGTGGGCACGGGTAGCTCTGCCAGGTGCGGGGCGCGGGCGCGCAGATTTTGTAAGAGTTGTTTCATCAATTAAGTTGAATAATGAGGCTGCCGAGAATTCTATCAACTTTAGAAAAATCCGCCGCAAAGCGACATGTATAATGCCGCGATATGACCGATCCGCGCCCTGAGAATTTCGCTCGCATCCTCGTCGACTATTCCACTCGTATCGGTCCTGGCGATCGGGTCTATATCGAAGCAAACACACTGGTAGTGCCGTTCGTGAAAGAGCTATATCGGTGTGTCCTCGAGCGTGGCGGCGTGCCCTACCTCGCAATGGAATTCCCTGAAGCTCGCAAGTTCCTCTATGATTTCGGCAGCGAGGAACAAGCCAAGCACACCAATCAATTGATGGAGTTTGCTTACGTTAACTTCGAAGCGCGCATCCGGGTGTGGGCAGAGGCGGATACGAAGGCGCTGGCGGGCACCGACCCCAAGAAGCAATCTGCCCATGCTGAAGGCGGTTCTTCTATATTAAAGGCGCAAATGCAGCGCGGAGCGGCCGACAAGTTCAAATGGGTAACTTCCCTCTACCCCACCCAAGGCTATGCCGATCAAGCCAAGATGTCGTTGAAAGATTATGAAGACTTCGTCTTCAAAGCTGTGCACGCCACCGAAAAAGACCCGGTTGCCCATTGGACCAAGGTAAAAGAAGAACAAGAGAAATACGTCAAAGCATTTACAGGCAAAGACAAGGTCTACCTGCGCGGGCCAAATGTAGACCTGAAGCTCTCGGTCAAAGATCGCATCTTCCGCAATTCCTACGGCCGCCATAACATGCCCGATGGCGAGATCTTCACCGGCCCGGTCGAGAATTCGCTGAACGGCTGGGTGCGCTATACATATCCGGCGGTGCACGATGGGCACGTCGTCGAAGGCGCTGAGTTGCAGTTCAAGGACGGCAAAGTTGTGAAGGCGACGGCTCGAACCGAGCAGGAGCATCTGCAGCAACAACTGGCAACGGATGAAGGGGCCAGTTACGTCGGCGAGTTTGCCATCGGGCTAAACAAAGATATCGATAAATTTACGGGGCATATTCTGTTCGATGAAAAGATCGGCGGCTCTTTTCACATGGCGCTGGGCGCCGGCTACCCGGAGACCGGCAGCCAGAACAAGAGCGCGATCCATTGGGACATGATCTGCGACCTGCGAACGGATTCAGAAATTATTGTCGATGGGGAAACGTTTTACAAGAACGGCGATTTCGTAATCTAGCTTACTTACTCTGTCGACCAAAACCCCAAAAACCGCGCAGCAAGGGCCGCATTTCCTCGCTAGTAATGAAAGCTCCGTCATCAACCGTTAGAGTGATCTGGCGCACGTTCTTGACTTCTCGTCGGCGCACGCTTACGTTCAATAATTTCACCACACCGTCTTTACCGCGAGCTTGAATTTCCGTGACTGCATAGCCCTTTTTGCGCAACTTTTTGGCAAGCGCAGTCCCACGTTTCGGGCTGATGATGCGCAGGTTTACATGGCCGATCGCTAAACGATCTTCGACCCACATGCCGACCGTGTTACCCGTCGCAAATCCAGCCGAATATGCAACAATGTACAAAACATTGTTCAGTTGGCTGATTACCGCGCTGAGAGTAACTACAAAGATAACGGTTTCTAAAAAGCCAGCGATCCAAGCCACGCCTTTACGCCCGCGAATAGTCATCATGAAACGGACGGTATCCAAGGTCTGATTGATCAAGCGCAACAAAAAAATTCCGAGGGCAATGAGCAGCGCTTCTGGAGTGTAGATAAATTCCATGCTAACTCTTCACCTTTTCCAGCCTGCCCGCGGCTTGCGCTGAAGGAACATAAAGATTCTCGAAATACTCCTTCAGCATGCGGCGAGCGCTGAACGCCGGCGCCAAGGTGCGGATAGATTCTTTGACCATCTCCATCCACTTAGTCGGCGGCATGCCAAGGGTGGGACGATCATAGTAAAGTGGAACAATTTCGCTTTCCAGCAGATCGTAGAGCTTGTTCGCATCTGCCCGATCTTGCTCTTCGCTGTTGGTGTCATCTTGATCATCACCAATGACCCAACCGTTTTTTCCGTTGTAGCCTTCGCTCCACCAGCCGTCCAACACCGACAAATTGAGCGCGCCATTGAGCGCTGCCTTTTCGCCGGAAGTTCCTGACGCTTCGTTTGGACGGCGCGGGGTGTTCAACCAAACGTCCACGCCTTGCACCAGATAGCGAGCTAAATGAATGTCGTAGTCTTCCAGGAACACCAGCCGGCCGCCGTTTTCAGCCCGCTTCACTGCTCGATAAACTTCCTGGATTAATTGCTTGCCAGGTTCGTCGGCGGGATGTGCTTTGCCGGCAAAAATGATCTGCACTGGTTGGTTGCGCTTATTCAAAATAGCCAGAAGGCGATCTACATCTTTCAAGATCAAGTTGGCCCGTTTGTAAGTGGCAAAGCGGCGAGCAAATCCAATCGTCAGTGTCTTGCTATCCAGCAAGACGCCGGAGGCAATCACCTGCACGGGGTGGATCCCCTCACCGATCCATTGGCGGCGGGCGCGCTCCCGGATGTAGCCAAGCATCTTGCGCTTCAAGTGGGTGCGCAGCCGCCACAATTCCTCATCTGGGATATCCCAAACTTTCTCCCAAACGGCCGGGTCGTCGAGTTTTTCCTTCCATTCTTTGCCAAGATACTTCGTATAAAGATTACCCATCCGGCGAGCCAGCCAGGTTCCGGTATGAACACCATTGGTCACGTAACTGATCTTCACGTCTTCTTCTTTCAACGCCGGCCAGAGGAAATTCCACATCCTGCGGGAGACCTGCCCATGGAGCTTAGAAACCCCATTGGCATGCCCAGAAAAGCGAAGTGCCAGGATCGGCATGCTGAAGCTCTCTCCCCATGGCTGCTCATGGCGGGCCAGAGCCATAAACCCTTCGGCGTCCAAACCAAGTTCTGGCCAAAAATTTGAGAAGTATTTGTCTATAAGCCAGCGGGGAAACTCGTCGTTGCCGGCTGGTACCGGGGTGTGAGTTGTAAAGAGATTGTGCTCGCGGATCTTTTCGCGGGCTTCTTCAAAAGTCAGACCGTTCTGCACTTGCTCGCGAGCTCGCTCGAGGGCCAAGAAAGCCGAATGGCCTTCGTTCATGTGCCAAGCCACTGGGTTGTAGCCCAGCATGCGCAATGCGCGCACTCCGCCAATCCCGAGCAAGATCTCCTGGGAAATGCGAAGGTCGGGATCGCTGCTATACAGCCGGGCGGTCAGAGCTTGATCATTGTTGGTGTTTCGGTCCACGTTGCTATCCAGCAAATAAAGCGGCACACGCCCTACATGGATCTCCCAGATACGGGCGCACAATTCTCGCCCAGCCAATTCAACCGAAACCATAAACGGCTCGCCATCATCGTCCAATATCGGCATCACTGGCAGGTCGCCAAAATCCAAGGTTAAGCGACGCGATTCTTGCCAGCCATCTTCGCTAACGTGTTGGGAGAAATAACCTTGCGTATAAATGAAACCCATCGCCACTAGGGGAAGCCCGAGATCGCTGGCTTCCTTGAGATGATCGCCGGCTAGAACGCCGAGGCCGCCTGCGTAGATCGGCAGGGTTTCATGCAAACCAAATTCGCTGGAGAAGTAGGCAATCGGGCCTTTGCCAAAATCGGAGTGATTGCGCTTGAACCAGGTATCTTCCCCACGCATATAAGAGTCAAAAGCCGACATGATCCGGTCATAGAGTTCAACGTAATCGAGATATTCCGCAGCAGCATCCAAATGCTTTCGATCCACCTTGCGCAAAAAGAGCACAGGGTTGTGGGTGACTTCTTCCCATAAGGTGGGCTCTATGCGCTCGAACAGGTCCTGCGCATTTGGCATCCAAGTCCACCACAGGTTGTAAGCCAGTTCTCCCAGACGACCGATGCGTTCAGGAAGATCGAAATGATTTAATTGATGGGCGCGAAAATCGGGCATCCAGGCACTCCACTACATGATTTAACGACTTATCAAGCCGATGTTACCATGCCGAATTTAAGGCAATTTGGGCGAAAAAATCGCTGGGTTATAATGCCCACCCTGACCGCGGCGGCAGCTGAAGCATGAGCAATGTAGAGGAAATCAAAGCTCGCATCGACATCGTAGACCTGGTCTCCGAGACTGTGCAACTGCGTAAAGCGGGGAAAAATCACACCGGCTTCTGCCCATTCCACAGCAACACGCGCACTCCATCTTTTGTTGTTTTCGCTGAGACCGGCACCTGGCGCTGCTTTGGCCAGTGCAATGAGGGGGGCGATATTTTTAAATTCGTTATGAAAAAGGAAGGCTGGGATTTTCCCGAAGCGCTTCGCCGATTAGCTGATCGGGCTGGCGTGCAACTGCGTGCACCCAGCCCACTTGAAGCTGCGGCAAAAGAGCAGCATGTCCAACTGCGTTCCATTCTCGAAGAAGCAGTCACATTTTTCCAACACCAATTGCTAAATACCGAAGCCGGCAGACCTGTGCTGGCCTATTTGCGCGGCCGCGATGTTAGCGATGCTAGCATTGCCAATTTTGGTCTAGGCTACTCGCCAGATTCCTATGAGGCTCTCACCGCTCACTTCCAGAACAAGGGCTACGAGATCGACGATCTCTTTGATGCCGGCTTGGTGAGCGCTCGCGATGATGGACGCCGTTACGATCGTTTTCGCAATCGCTTGATGTTCCCTATTCGCGATAGCGCCGGACGGATGTCCGGTTTCGGAGCCCGAGCGCTCCGAGATGAGGACAATCCCAAGTATTTGAATTCGCCACAAAGCGCTGTTTTCGATAAAGGGGGGTTGCTTTACGGATTAGATCAAGCCCGCAAGGCTATTCGGGCTCAAGATCAGGCTGTGATCGTGGAAGGTTATTTAGACGTGATCGCCCTCCACCAGGCTGGCCTGCCAAATGCCGTTTCGCCAATGGGCACCGCCCTCGGCGAAATGCAGCTGCGCCAGCTCAAGCGCTTCAGCACGCGGATCGTGCTGGCGCTCGATGCAGACGCGGCCGGCGATAAGGCCACCCTGCGCGGCCTAGAGGTCGCCCGCCAGAGCCTTGACCGCGAGGCCGAGCCATTTTTTGACGCCAGAGGGCTGCT
Source organism: Anaerolineales bacterium (assembly GCA_025450445.1). GTDB lineage: Bacteria > Chloroflexota > Anaerolineae > Anaerolineales > UBA11579 > JAMCZK01. The sequence goes on from JANWHN010000049.1 coordinate 21,263, forward strand.
CCATCATGAAGGTCGCCTCCAAGCCGATATTCGCGTTACTGCCCTGCCCGAAGGCGTGGACCCGGACGAGATCATTAATAAAGACCCAGAGCAATGGAAACAGCTGGTAGCTGAAGCTAAGCCCATAGTTGAACACGTGATGATTAGCCTCACCAAGGGACGCGATCTAACCGATGCAAAGGTCAAACGCGAGATCGCTCAACAGGTGCTGCCTCTGATCGCAGACCTGACCAGCGCGATTGAGCGAGACAGCTTTACCCAGAAGCTCGCCCGCCTTCTGCTGGTGGACGAACGAACCCTAGCTAGCGAGTCGCCAGCCCGACGGCGCGTTCGTCCGCGCAGCATCAATTTCAAACCCGATGTAGCGCAGGTGCGACCTACCGAGACAACTTCTGAAGAAGGTAATTTCAGACTGGAATCGCATTGCCTCAGCATCATCATCCGTCATCCGGAATTATTGCGCCGGGTTGACCGCTCGTTACGGGAATCATCGCTGCCCAGTATCGGCACCGCCGATTTTGAACACAGCGATCTGCAGGAAATGCTACGTCTTTCTTTAGAAGCGTTGGATCAGGACGCACTCGAGCCAAGCAGTTACGCTTTGCAAAACCTACCCCTCCCTCTGTTGGACCAAGCAGACGAATTGCTAGCGAACAGCAAAACTTTGGATCCCAACGAAGAGCGTGTGTTTGAAGATCTACTGCGCACATTTCTGATCCTGCGCCGGCGGAATCTACACAACACGAACGAGCAGATGCGCTTCTTGCAGGAAAACGCGCAGGAAGAAGGCGACCTGAAGGCAAGCGAGTACCAGCAAGTGATGGTACAAAACACACTGGTGATGCAGAAGCTGGACAAAGCCCTGGGTGGACGCGCCCTACCGACCGCAAGATAGCAATGGAAATCCCCGAAGACGCAAGCGAAGGTCCAGAACAGGAAGAAGAAAGCCTCGAGGAGGAGATCGCCCTTGAGGATGTTGAAGTCAGCGACGAGCTGCCCGAGGACGAAGAGGGACTCGAGGCTCTACGCGAAGATCTGCGCAAACTGGAGGCAGCAGCTCGCGCGGAAAACGCCGGCGAAACCGGCGATGATCCAGTTCGTCTCTATCTCAAAGAGATCGGACGTGTAAGCCTGCTGGATATCGACCGCGAGCTGTGGTTGGCCTCGCGGGTCGAAAGTATTAAACGTCTCAAAGTAATCGAAAAGAAGCATCCGCTTGCGTTGCGCGGCAATGGCGAACCACGCGCGATCTATCGCGCTATTTTCGATGAGATGGAAAAAGCTTGGCAGAAACTGGGCGATGACAGCAAAGCCCTCGGTTACGGAAAACCTGAGTTGTTGCCAATTCTTCAAGAAGCGCTAAAACTTCAGCGCACCTGGGATATCGAAGTGCCATCTTATTTGCGCAGCTATCTCGACAACGGCAGCTGGGGAAAAGACCCGCGCTGGGATGCGGTTGCCCGTAGTGCGTTTACGGTCTTCATTGGCTTCTATCTATTCCCTAAAGATCTATTGGATAGGTTGCAAAAGAATTTAGAGAAGCACGGTTTGCCTTCGGCCCGCGCATTCGCGGGCTTGCTGCCCAAAAATGAAGAACTGCAAGTTGCGATGGCCGCCGCCCACATGCGGGCGATGGAAGCCCAGATCGCCATCATCAGCGCCAACCTCCGGCTTGTGGTGAGCATTGCCAAGCGCTACGTGGGCCGCGGCTCGACCTTTGAGGACCTGATCCAAGAAGGCAACATCGGTTTACTGCGAGCGGTAAGCAAATTCGACCCGACCCGCGGATTCAAGTTCAGTACATATGCAACCTGGTGGATCCGCCAGGCGATCACCCGTTCGATTGCTGATCAAGCCCGCACGATTCGTATCCCGGTTC
>JANWHN010000050.1 GCA_025450445.1 Anaerolineales bacterium
GATCTTGAACACATACTGAAAGGGTCCATCCAACCAGATCTGCAGGGTCGCCCCTGTGCGGTTGACGATCTTGATCTTCATCAACTTCAAGATCTTGCCAACATCCTGGGTGTTGGGGGCCTTGGACCCAGGGCCGCCCTTGTCGCCGCACTGCGGGTTTTGCCAGGTCAGCGGCTTGGTCAGGTCGACTGTGCCCTTCACCATCACACCGCAAGCGGTCAGGCGGTAGGTGTAAACGCCGGCTATAGGCGACATGTCCTTGGTCGAGGAGGACTCAATGCGCATGTAATAGGCGCGCCCGCTGCCATCGGTGGCGTACAAGCGGACCGTAATGCCGCGGTCAGCGTTGTTGATCACTCGGAAACGAACAGTGTCATCGGCAGCCATCACAGAGCTGGGCAAAGCCCCCAACAAGATCACCACCGCCAGGGCGGCTAAGAGGACTTTCTTCAGGGGTTGCAATTTATTCATGCGTGTGCTCCTTTGTTCTGGGAGTTATAAATCGGTAAATCCTATTGCATCGAATATTGAATGTCAAGAAATGAAGCCTAGAGGCTCATGAGAAACTTCCAAAGGGCCGTGCTTACAATTCCTGCGGGAAACCATTATCGTTCGCGCCAGCCAGCAGCAAAAACCTGAATCATTCGCCTCCGCTTTACTCGTAGGGGCGACGCACGCGTCGCCCTAGCCTCCTACTCGAGTTTTTTGCTTTTCGGATAGGTTTTAGCCAATCCTAAATCCCCTCTGACTTCAGAGGGGATTTCGTTTGCCTCTAGAGGCGAATGGGCTACAATTACAGGTAATTAGGGGCAGGTTCCGGCTGCGGCCGGGACAGGCGCAATAATCTAACCACCCGTATAAGGAGATCAACAATGGCTTACACGTTCACCAATTCAAAAGGTACGCAGTATTACTTGCATGGCCGTAGCCGACCAAACAAGAGCGGCGGCACCACGACCCTGTATTTCTTCGCTAAGGAAGTCAAGGAAGGTGCACTCGATGCAGTGCCAGCCGGCTACACCGTAGCCGAGATGGCAACCGGCCTTCCCGTACTCAAGAAGACCGGCTAGATCTAAGAATTTTGAATGGCAAGCGGCGCGGGAATCCCGCGCCGCTTTTCGTTTAACGGCTAAACCTTTCGCAAAACAAACCTGCCTGGGCGGATGCCTTTGCGCTCCCAGAATCGCTGAAACCGCGATTTGGTTATAGGCTCAAATTCCAGGGTGCGGGTAGCGTGTGTACGCTCAAATCGGGCATCCTTCTCGGCTAGCGCCAACATCTCGGCGAGGTAGTCGGGCTTGTCACTTACGACGCTTACTGCGCCGCCCTTCACTAGCACGCTCGCCATCTGATCGAGGAAACCGCGGTCAAATATGCGCTTGCGCTCGTCTCTGTGCTTGTGGACCGGGTCCGGGAAGTGCAGGTAGACCCGATCCCAGGTTTCAGGCTGCAAGAGTGGGCCGAGGAACTTGAAGTTGGCCCGCAAAATGCGCACGTTCTTCAAATTCATTTCAACCAGCTGGTTGGCAGCCTCAATGGCTGCCCGCTTCGTGACCTCTATACCGAGGAAGTTCCTCTCCGGTGCAGTCTGTGCTAAAGCGCAAAGGAACTCTCCGGTACTGGAGCCTATCTCGACTTCTATAGCACGGCTGTTTCCGAAAAGCGCCTCCGAGGTAAGCTTTGAAAATTGACCTGGAGCTTTCCAAAGTTCTTCAGCCGTCCAATCCAACAAAAACTCGGCTGCTTCTGCAACCAGCTCGCGGGGTTTCACCCGTACGATATGCCTGCCGCGCGCCATGCTAACCAACCGGCCAATTGCGCTCAAACCGGCGCAGCAAATACAGCAGCCCGGCCGAGACCACCAGCAGGATCACCGAGAGGGCAATCGCCACCCCGCGGTCGCTTTCCAAACCTACGTAGATCGCAAGCGGCATGGTTTGCGTGCGCCCCATCAGGTTGCCGGCGAAGAGCAGCGTGGCCCCAAATTCGCCCAGCGCCCGCGCCCAGCACAGGAGTGCGCCAGTCAGCAGGGCTTGCACTGCCACCGGCACCATCACGAAGCGGAACAATTGCCATTGGCTGGCCCCTTCGGTGACCGCGGCTTCTTCCAAATTCTTATCCACCGCCGCAAACCCGATGCGCGCCGAGCGGACATACAGCGGCCCGGCCACAAAAAGTTGCGCTAGGATGACTGCCAGAGTACTAAATGGCAGATTGACTCCCACCAATTCCAGCGAATCGCCCAAAAGGCCGCGGCGGCCAAAAGCCAACAGCAAAGCCAACCCTGCCACCGACGGCGGCAGCACGATCGGCAGATCAATGATCATTTCGATCAGGCCGCGACCACGAAATGGACGGCGGGCCAGCATAAAAGCCAGCGGCGTCCCCGTCACGATGGCGGCCGCAGTGCTCCACGCGCTGGTGGTTAAGCTGAGTTGCAACGCTTGGTGAGCGCGCTCATCCGAAAGGAATCCCGGAAAATTTTCAGTCGCACTTTCCAGCAAGAGCGCCAGAACAGGCAAACCAAGGAGCAGAATTAGCAGAATCCCAGGAGCAACCAGCAACCAGAACGAACTTCCTGAAAGATTGTTTTTCATGAGAACGGAGATTGATTATATAGCGGTGAGTGCAAACAAAAAGAGGCGCTCTGCAGCGCCTCTTTTTAATTGATCAGGTTCTCTATCTAAGCGGACTGATTGTGAATACAGTCGAGCCTTCGCCTACTGTGAACGTGCCGCTGTGGAAAACACCGTAAGCGGTGTAGAAGTACTCATAGTCGCCGCGGACAACATTGAAGCGATTCAAGCCGGTCTGCAATTCGAACGAGTAACCAACCCCTGGTCCATTTAGGGTGATGCGGATCGGGAAGCCATAGTGGCTGCCAATGCGCAGGTTCGTGGCGATCTGGGCCGAGGTGGGCAATGACGGCGGGTGATTGGCCAATTGCTCACAGGCATACAGGATCAGACGCCCGGTTCCGTTCTTGGGAACGCGGATCTCGCCGGTGATGGTTGTTCCGCAGGCGTCATATGAGTAAATATAGAAACCAGCCTGGATTGAGAGGAACTTGTTATGACCGAGAGCCGTGGTCAGCGTGTAGGTCTGTGGGCCGGCCATTTCAACGGCGATACCTGCATCCAAGTGGCTGTCGATGACGAACTTAATGTAGATAGGCAATGCATCGCATGGATCGATAACGAGCCAGACGAAATCACTATCAACCTCTATTTCGCCGGAGAATTTTTCGCCACAGGCGGTGTATGTGTATTTATATTCTCCCTCTTCGACAGGCTTTACGATCTTGCCCTTCTCCATCGTGAAACTGTAATTATCCGGGCCAGTCAGCGTGATCTTTACATCGCCTTCGGTGTTGTTATGAATATTAAGATTCCAGATCTTGGGCGCAGCAAATGCGGGCGCGGCAGTGGTGAGTAGCAACACTGCGACTGCCAATACGCTAATTACGGTCTTTTTCATCTATCTTTTCTCCTTGCTAGGTAGACATGCAAAAAACCGCACGCCCCGAAGTAACGCAGTCCATAATATCGGGCGGGTTTCTGAATGTCAATTGAAGCTAACTTTATAATCTTCGCTTAACCATATGGACAGGCGAGACCCTACCAAGCGCTTTTCGGATCGGGTCGAGAATTACGCCAAGTACCGCCCCGGCTACCCGCCTGAACTCTACGAGTACCTTCGCAATTATGCTCGCTTAGCGAGCGCGGACGTGATTGCAGATCTTGGCTCTGGCACCGGGTTACTGACCCAGCTTTTCCTGGAACGCAATCATCGTGTGTATGCGATCGAACCGAACGATGAGATGCGTTCAGCGGCAGAAGCCCGATTGGCTGGGCAAGCAAACTTTGTCAGCTTGAATGGCCGGGCAGAGGAGCTGCCTCAGCCAGACGCCAGTATCGATTTTGCTGTGGCGGGCCAGGCATTCCACTGGTTTGACCCAGCCGCAACGAAAGCCGAACTGCAACGCGTCCTGAAACCGGGAAGGCAAGTGGCTCTTATATGGAACAGGCGCAATACGCAAGGCAGCGCTTTCCAAAAAGCCTACGAGCTCCTGCTTGACAAGTACGGCACAGATTATCGCCAGGTGGACCAGCAGCGCACGATGAGCGACGAGAAGATCGCCGCGTTCTTTGCACCAAATGAATTCGCCAAAACATCACTGCCCAATGCGCAGATCCTTGACAAAGCTGGCCTGCTCGGCCGACTGCTCTCCTCCTCTTACGTTCCCTCCCCCGGCGAACCCGGCTACGAGACGATGCTGACCGCCATTGGCGAACTCTTTGAGCGATTTCATCAGGACGGGCGAGTGACATTTGACTACCTGACAACGACCTACCACTCTCAAATTCACTCGTAACCATATGCCAAGCTCGTGACCTGCACGGTCCGACCAGATGTATAATGCCGACAAGTCATTAAATGGGCGAGCAAAAACAGTCCCTTAAGAGTCTGTTCTCGTTCGGCAACCCAACTCTTGGGGTGCTGATTCCGTTAGCTATTTACATTTATCTGCGTCTCAATCCCGCTTTCGACGCTGAGCTCGCCTATCCCGCGCACCACTTCTACATTGTTTCGTACACATCCATCGCCTCGTTAATTGTGGCCATCGTGGTCGGCGTTGTCGGCATTCGCCAGCGCAACCTGCAGGTCATTTACGTCTCGCTGGCTTTTATTTCGCTGGCCGCCTTCTTCAGCATGCACGGCCTGTCCACGCCCGGTTTCCTTATTCCAGACTTCACTCCGGTCGTCGGCGTCGCTGCCCAACTGAGTGTATTCACCATGAGCTTTTGGCTGCTCGTCTCTGCGCTGCCAACTGAGCACCCGTTCAGCGCCTGGCTCTCCAAACGCGCCCGTTTCCTGCTTCCCCTCTGGACACCGGCGATCGTGATTCTGGGCATCATCGTCTTGCGCAATCCTGCGCTAGCTGAGCTGACGCCGGTGAATCAAGAGCCGATCAAGTACCTTTTTGGCGGGCTCACCTTGGTGATGGCTGGGGTCGCGGGCTATCGCTACTGGCAGTCTTATCGCTATTCAAAATTCCCATTCCAGCTTGCCATCGCCTATGTTGGCGGATGGATCGCGGTATCCCAGATCATCATCACCACCGGGCAAACTTTTTTTGCCAGTTGGTGGGTCTACCATTTCCTCCTGCTTTTCTCAGTCATCGCCTCGGTTATCGGTCTCGTTATTCAATATCGCCGCGGCGATTCGATGGTGCGCTCGATCGTCGGCTTGTTCTCCGATGATCCCAACGAACGGCTGGCCGCAGGCATATCGCCC
>JANWHN010000051.1 GCA_025450445.1 Anaerolineales bacterium
TCCTTATATCGGGTGAATTTTTACGGTGGGGCTATATGTTGGGGGTATGCGCAAGCGACACTAATCTTTTAAGGTTTGGCAGTTTTTTTGCATGCTTGTTATGCAGGTTCTTCTACGGATTTAGTATGAACAGCGGAATAAAGTTCGGCGCGATATGCGGCGTGCAAAAGCGCGGGAATGTTGGTTTTGGCGCCAGCCTGGCGATAGGCGGCCTTCTCAGCCCAGATGCGATTGACAATGAAGGGTTCGTCTTTGCGCAGGTCTCGGGTATCAAAGAACAGACCGAGAAACGGATGGCGCTCTCTAACGCCAGCAAGGAAACCGCGATCCAGCCCAGAGCCGGAATACGGAAAAGAGAAGTGAACTTTCTCCAGCCCAGTGATCGCCTGGAGAAAACGAGCTGATTCGACGATCTCTGCTTCCGCCTCGTCGGGCGACAGCAGCGCCAGCTTACTGTGTGAGCGCGTGTGCGCCCCGATCTCGAAGCCGTCCGCATGCAGCTGGCGGATCTGGTCGCTGGTCAGATAAGGCTTGCGCGTTTCTAAATAGTCCTTTAGGTCCAGCCCCAGCATCTTGAAAGCCATATCGATCACTGGTTCGTCTGAACGCTGCAAGGCTTTGATCCAAACTTCAAAATCTTGGTTGCTAGTTAGCCGGATATCCAACGCATTGTTCAGGCTCATAAAAACCATTTTTGCGGCGTCCTGCTCCAGCTCGGCCAAGCGTTCGATGCATAGCGAGGCTTTGTTGCGATAAAACATCTTGGTGTTGTCGACCCAATCGCTGGTGATGAAAAATGTGCAAGGCAGCTTGTATTTGAGCAACAACGGGCGCGCAACGGTATCGCACTCTGCGAAACCGTCGTCGAATGATAGATGCAGAGCACGCGCTGGAAGCGGCTGGCCGTGCAGCCGGTTAGCCTCAACTGCATCCGAGGTCACAACCGTAAAATTCTTCTGTATGTATTGCAAGGCTGCTTCGAAGCGCGCTACCGGCTCGGGCGGATAAAGATGCTGAATGTGCGCCAATCGCTCGTCGGAAACTGCGTGATAAAAAACGCCGACTACTTCGCGGGGAATGATGAGCGGATAAACGCTCAGGGGAATCGAGCGCCGGACGCCCTCGGCTAGCTTCCCAGCAATTCGGCGCATTAGGTAAAGGCCGTATCCCCGTCTACGTAAGTTTGCTCAAGCTGCTGCCACGCCCGGCCGAGTGGGCTGTCGGCCGCCCGCGGATGCACTTGCAGCGTACGCTGTTTGCGCTGCACGAGCATGCGAGCTAGCAGTCCATTGCCGAGCGGTGCCGCCAATTCTGCTGGTCCTTCAATAACATCTATTCTCGTTTCGCCAGCCCTTTGGAGGGCGACAGAAAGCAAGGTGTCAGCCGCCAACTGGTAATCCAACACTTTCAGGACTTTGCGGCCGCGGACCTCAGATTGCTGAAAGCAAACAAAACCGCTGCTCTCCGAGGAGACTTTCCAGGCGAAAACTTCAAATTCCAGGCGCCAGTCGCTGAAGGAATAATCGAGGGTTTTGCCTCCAGTTTTTTTCTGTGGAAGCACCCAGGGCTCGTGAAGCATCCAGTTGATCACTGATTTATCACGAGCAAAGCCAGTAGTCGCACTTGCTTGCACCGCGTCTACTTGATCTATTCTTTCGGTCTTGATATCGGCTACCTGCCTTCGAGCAAGCCAGGTCACGATCGGTCTGAAAAGCCATCCAAACAGGAATTCGAAGAGTTTTTCAAATGGTCGTGATACCATTTCAATGCTTAGCTTGATTCGCAAAAGGGAAAATAGCTTGCGGATCAGCCTGAGGAGTAAACTGACCAGGTTATAGCGGCCCGCCACTCCGAAATCGATCTGAACATAGTCCAGCGGTTTTATTTCCTGAAATCCATACTTCGCGCTCACCCTGCGGGCGGGCTTGCTGCCTACGATCGCCAGGTCGATGTCGAGCGCCAGCGCTTCTTCCATGAGGCGCGAGCCAAGTCCCTTACCAATGAAGTCTGGAGCCACAGCCCACGTTGTGAGCCAGTGGACTTTGTGCAGTTTGCCTTCATGCTTTAGCATCACCGCCATTACCCCGAAATAGCCGACGCAGCGCTCGCCTACTGTTGCCAGCAGCATGGCAACGTCTTCGGGGGCCGCATTTGGATTGTGAACCATGGCGTCGGCGCGATGCTTGGTGATGGGGATAAATGTGCCAGGCTTTGCGCCATCGATAAAACGGGCTGCCATTGCGGGCAGGTCTTTCAGCTTGACGCGCTCGATTTTGGGGGATTCTGCTGCCATTTCGTTGGGATGATACCAGTATGGTTTGCAGGGACAGGTTTCTGAACTGTACTTCAGTTCTTAACCTGTCCCTACGCGTAGCGGCGCAGGATGCTTACCAACTGGCTGTGATAGCTGTGGCCAAATAAATTTAGATGATTGAGCAAATGATAAAGGTTGTAAATATCCAGCCGCTCCTGCCAGCCGCGCTCAAGCGACCGTTCGGCTTCGTAGGCTGCGTAGAATGCTTGCCCAAAGCCGCCAAAGAGCGCGGTCATCCCAAGCTCCGCCTCGGCCCAGCCGTAATGCACCGCTGGATCGATGAGCGCGGGCCGGCCGCTCCTGTCGCTGATAGCGTTTCCGCTCCACAAGTCTCCGTGAATTAGAGAAGCTGGCTGAGCTGGGATCAGATCGGGGAGCTTGCCGATCAGTTCATCGAATTCCTTCAACTCTCCGCGGCTCAACAAATCATTATCCCGCGCAAGGCGAACCTGGAAACCAAGCCTGTGCTCGGCAAAGAACTCGTAGCCATCGCTCGTTCGCGTATTGGGCTGTGACGTGCTGCCAAGATAGTTGTCGTGGTCAAAGCCAAATTGCTGATCTGTGTGCTTGTGCTGGCGGGCGAGTTGGCGGCCTAAGGTCTCCCAATAATCTGCAGATCGTGGCGCCGGGGCTAAGTCTTCCAACAAGATGAAGTCTTCGCCGGCCAAGTGCACTTCTGGCACGAGGACAGCAGCGGCTTTGCGAAGAGCTTCTAAGCCTTCGGCCTCGCGTGCGAACATGTCCTTTGGAGCGGATGAATTGGTTTTTACGAAAAATCGCTGGCCGTTCTTTGTTTCTAGGCGTGAGCCATTGTTTATACATCCCCCGCCCGCTAGCTCCTCACTTACGACTGCGTCATGCTCCTGCTCCAGCAACCAGGCGCTTACTTCCTTTGGAATCAAACTTGGTTCTGTGCTCCCGCTTTAAGCTCGCCCGCTTCCAGGCTGCGCAACAGACCGCGCACACTCCGCTCGATGATGTCGTAGACATTCTCGAACCCGCGCGGTCCATCGTGCCATGGGTCAGGCACGGCGACCGCCCCATCTGCTTCCGGGTCGAACTCGCGCATCAGGTGCAATTTGGCTAAATGTTGCTGTCCTTTACCCAGCATACGCAGATCGCCCATGTTTTCTAGATCCATGGGGATGATGAGATCAAAATCGTCCAAATCCTTGACCTTCACCTGCCGGCCGCGGTGGGTGTAATCGAACCCGCGGCGAGCAGCGGTACGCACCATGCGCTCATCGGGCGTTTGACCCACGTGATAATTCGCGGTACCAGCCGCGTCCACCTCATATTTTTCGCGTACGCCAGCTTCTTTTGCGGCGTGTTCAAACAGTCGCGCCGCCAGCGGGCTGCGAATAATGTTACCGAGGCAAACGAAGAGAATATGGGTTTTTCTGTCCGTTGAATCCATGGCTAATTTCGGATTAGATAAAGCCAAGCCCCGTTTGCCTCGAAAATCAGCTTAAATTCCCTGTCAAAGGCTTGCTCGACTTCAAAAAGGAGGCGCCCTCTTTCCCCTTCTTTAAGGTGTGAGAGAACCAGCCAAACATCCTCTCCGTTGTAAAGCAAATTAGTTTCGATTTGTCCTTCTGCGATATAAGTAATTGGAATTGTCTTACCAATAGGACAGCTGCTCCAGTAGTATTCAAATGTGGGTTGCGATCCGGCAAAGACATAAAGCTTGTCTTCAGCACTTACAGAATCACAAAGACGTTCGGCCACGGGCTTCATCTCCTCTAATGAGGGCTGATGGATCCCAGCCCATGAACTTGCAATGAGGAAGAACGCGGTTAAACCGGCGACAAAAAAGGATATCGCTTTACTTTCTTTAACCGCGTAGGAAAATCCCAATCCGGCCAAACTAAAAACGCCCAGGACCAGATAGATATTATTGCGATGGCCGCCAATGAAGGGATAGAAACTTAATAGTCCAGTCACAATTGTGATCATTAATGGAAGCAAGGAAATTAGAAGCAAATCCATTCTTCTCTTCTTCGCCCTGAACTCAAAGTACAAGGCAAGAGCCAAACCAGTGGCTACCAAACCAACTGCTCTTTCACTTGTTGCCCACTCCAATAATTGACCTATATTGCCCAAAAGCCCAAAAAATGAGCCTAGTGTTCCATCCCAGTAGTAACCATATTCCGTGTACCCCTCGAGGCCATGCCCAGCAAAATTAGAAAAACCGTTAAGCCAGAACAGGACGCCAGCGGTAAAAATAAATGCCCCATAAATTGCGAAGCCAAATAATTGCTTGTAGTCACGCGGCCCGCTTTGTAAAGCAAAAAAAAACAGGTAAGTTAGACCAAGAGCGAGGATCACCCATGCTGCAGATATGTGAGTAAAAATGGCAAGTATTGAAAACAAGGAAAAAAGAGCGAGGTGAGAGGTCTTTCGCTCTTTCAAATAGGAATGGAAGAAAAAAACAACCAAAATTATCAGGAAAAGGAAAAGGGTGTGTTCTCTTACAGTTTGCGCCACCACGATAAGAGATGGAGACAGGGCTAGGAGTCCGGCCGCCGCTAAAGCTCCCACCGGGTCGATCATTCTTCTGGTGAGGAAATAGAAAGCAGGGATCGAGAGGGCACCTGGCAAAGCAGAAAAAAAACGCAGACTAAATTCTGATTGCGAAATCGGGACAATAGATTTTAAAAGAAAAAGATAAACATTCGTGTCAATAAGGGGATTGAGTGATTCCCCATTAGAGAGTGACACAGCCCATTGCCAGTACAAGGCTTCGTCGTGATAAAGGGAACTGGCGCCCAGGTTATAAAAGCGTAAGAAGGCCCCAATAGCAGAGATTAAGGCCAAAACCACCAAAAAAATGTTGGCTCTTATGAATCTTTGAATCCGTGCGACCATTTGTAAAAAGTATAACAGTTGGGTTTGGTCTCGCGGAACACGCTCCAAAATTTCTGAGATTTTTTCTGCGAATTTTTCCATCTTCTAGTAAACTGATGAACATTCCCTCATGTCTGAAGCCAAAAAGAACGCATTACAAAACGCGCTAGACCAGATCACCAAACGTTGGGGGGAAGGCTCGATCATGCGCCTGGGCGAATCGACCAGCATGGCGGTCGAGACCTTCCCCACCGGATCGCTCTCGCTCGATTTGGCGCTGGGCGTCGGCGGCATTCCCCGCGGGCGCGTCACCGAGATCTACGGCCCTGAATCGTCCGGCAAGACCACTATCTGCCAGCATGTCGTCGCCGAAGTGCAGAAGCGCGGCGGCACGGCCGCTTATATTGACATGGAGCACGCCCTCGACCCGTCTTACGCCGCACGCTGCGGAGTAGATGTCGAGAAGCTACTCATCTCCCAGCCCGACACGGGCGAGCAGGCGCTTGAGATCGCGGAGGCGCTGGTGCGCTCCGGTGCGGTCGACCTAGTTATCGTCGACTCTGTTGCCGCCCTTGTGCCGCGTTCCGAAATCGAAGGCGACATGGGCGACGCCACCATGGGCATGCAGGCCAGGCTGATGTCCCAGGCCCTGCGCAAGCTCTCCGGGGCGATCAAGCAGGCGAATACGGCAGTAATTTTCACCAACCAGCTGCGCCAGAAGATCGGCGTGATGTTTGGCAACCCGGAAACGACCAGCGGCGGCATGGCGCTCAAGTTCTACGCCTCTGTACGCATGGATGTGCGCCGAATCCAGTCTATTAAAGAAGGCCAGGACATTACAGGCAACCGCACTCGGGTGCGAATCGTCAAAAACAAGGTCTCAGCCCCCTTCAGAGTGGCTGAATTCGACATCATGTATAATGAAGGTATCTCTAAGTCTGGAGACATTCTGGACTTAGCCACTCAGCTAGACATCGTCAACAAGCGCGGCTCGCACTACTTATATGGCGAGGAGCGCTTGGGTCAGGGCCGCGAGAATGCAAAATCGTTCTTGCGGGACAATCAAACAATGGCGGCCGAGATCGAAGAAAAGGTGCGCGCCAGCGCCGGATCCGTGCAAACGCTGGATCTTGGGGCTGACGGCGCCGAAGAAGAATGAGATCGGGCGCCGGTCATCAGAAGGATTGATGGCTACGGCAAATATTTACGAAACTTGGAAAGGCTCGGGGCTTAGCCGCCGAGCTGCTGAATAACAAAAAACTGATATGACCGCTTCTGAAGCCCGTCAGCTAGACGGGAACAAGTCTTAAGCCTTAACCTAAGCTCGTGTTAAGCGCCAGAACGAGCTATTCTGGCAGGTCTACCTAGTTACCAAGTCTCGTTTCGCAACAGCCGTGGCCGCAAAAGGCAGCCGCGGCTGTTTTGGTTAACTATGGCGAATACGGTTACAGCGATCAAGCAGCAAAAGCGTAACCCGACCCGGGTGAACATTTACCTGGACGGCGCTTACGCCTTCCCGCTGGCCAAGA
>JANWHN010000052.1 GCA_025450445.1 Anaerolineales bacterium
GAAACCCCTGATTCATATGCGCTGTATGGCTCCAGATCAATGTCCGGCAGAATGGATTGTCCTTCGCTGACGCGTCCGACGATATATTCGCCGGGGCCACCCAGCGGCAGAATTTGGCCGCTGCGAATGATGTGTAAGTTCAAGCGGGCGTTGCCCAGGGCATCGAGCGGAGATGTGCCATCAGGCAAACGACCGGTTTGCACCCCGCCGGCATCAGCTGGAGGCAGCGATATAGTTCGCAAGCCGCCATCCTCAGCCAGCCTGACTCCGCAATTGGTGCAGAAAATGTTGTTCTGCTCTTGATTTTTATCGCCGCAGTTCTTGCAGGTGACGGTCACCGCTTGCCTCGCTTTTTCGGCGTGCCCGGTTCCCCGATCAGGGCACGAGTTCCGTATTTTATCTGTTTTCCCGATTTCTCACTGAGCGCGCCCGAGTTCATCTCTTCGGCCGCTAACAGCACGGTGCGCGCCAGGCCTCGCTCGCCAGCCGAGAGCAAGTGCGTGGCCAGCATGCGCAGGCGTTTGGCTGCACCGGCCGCATCGCCAGCCTCGAGTTCCTGGCGCGCCCGCTCCTGCATGCGATAGAGCGATAGCTTGCCGATGGCGTTGACCAATGCCTGCGACGGCGCCTCAGGCTTTTCATCGACCAACACCGGGCGGCTGAGCCGGAAGCGAGCGGTGGCGTTGGGGATGGAGCGGCCGGGAATATCCAAGGTGAGCTCGCCTTCTGCAAGAACAAATTCTCCACCTTTGACCCGGGTCGCGTCCAGTTCGAATTCCAGCAGGACACTCAAACTATTTTGATTGGGGATGACGCCCAGGAAGAGCGGGTTTTCCGCGGCCAGCGCACCCAGCTCAGGAGCAAGGCGAAATGCATAGCTCAATTTGCTGTTGCCGATAGGCTGGGTTGCCAACTTGACGTTATTTGCATAGGTCTGGTTGAGCGATTTCAGTTGGCGATCGAGCACCTTGTAAATGTCGGTGTCGCGATCAGCATAGATGCTAGAGCCACCGGCCGTTGCAGCCAGCTTGTCGATGAAATCTTCGTTCCATTCCTCGCCGATGCCGATCGCGCTGATCGGCACACCCAAGCTTGCAGCTTGCTGGGCCAGTTCGATGCAGGCAGCCTCATCGCCATAGGTGCGGCCGTCGGTGATCAAGATCATGTGATTGATCGAGTTCGGACGCAGGTTGCGCTGCACTTCCAGAAAACCGGCTTTGAGACCTTGAAATATCTCGGTGCCACCGCGGGTTTGCAGCGCGCTGATGCGGGCAACGAGCCGCTGAATATCCTGTTCGCGTTGCGCGGGAATAATGAGCTCGGCTTTATCGTTGAAAGCCACGACTGAAAAAATGTCTTGTTCATCTAGTTGATTAATGAACTGACTAGCGGCTTTGATCACCTGGTTCAAACGGCTGCCAGTCATCGAGGTGGATGTGTCCAGGAGCAGGCAGACATTCAACGCAGGCTTGGCAGCCAGGCGTTCCTCTTCGCTGGGGGCGGGCATGAGGTCGATCAGGGCGTAGATCATCTGGTTCGGCTCACCAGGGGTAATGTGGGCGCGGCTGTACAGCGTGTTGACCATCAGCGCCGGCGGAGTCTGCAGATCGGCTGGGAGAGTGGCATCGTATTCGTTGCGCTTTTTGCCTTGCGATAAGGTGTCATAGGCTTCTTGCACGAGCAAGAAGAGTTCTTCCGCACCAGCGTTCTTGTTCGTGTCGGGGTGAAACTGGCGAGCGGCGCGCCGGTAAGCGCGCATGATCTCGTCGAGCGTGGCGGTTTTGGAAATACCTAAGCGCGCATAGTAGTTATCGAGGTACGTTGTCGACATGCCCGCTCGTTAGTAGACCAGGCGAGCGAGTACGACCGAAATATTGTCGGGGCCGCCGGCCGCGTTGGCGGCTTCGACCAAGTGTTGGCAGGCAAGGTATGGGCTTGAAGTTGAATTGACAATGCGCTGGATTGTGTCCTCGTTGAGCACGCCCCATAATCCATCAGAGCAAATTAGCAGATAACCGGGGTTGGGCATGCTGCTGTTGAAGATGTCGGCTTGGGCAAGATCACCCTGGCCAAGGGCGCGGTACAGCACCGATTTCTGCGGATGGACAGCGGCTTCCTCGTCGGTGAGCTGTCCGAGCTCTTGTAAGCGCTTCACCAGGCTGTGATCCTGGGTCAGCGCTTCCATGCGTCCGTCGCGCATGATGGAGTACGCCCGACTGTCGCCCAAGTGAGCGATCACCATTTGGGTTCCGACCACCAAGGCGGCGGTCAGCGTGCAGCCGCCGCCAGGTGCGGCTTTCTTTACGGCGCGGTGCGCTTCTTTCACCGCGGCTTCCATCAACTCGCGCAATGATTCTTGGGACGGCTGCGGCTCGGGGCCGAAGAGCGGTTTGTAGAGCTTGCTCATCAGCGAATTGCCCAGGGCGCGCACGGCCGCCTCGCTGGCCAATTCGCCGCTGCGATGGCCGCCCATCCCATCGGAGATCACATACAGCCCGAAAGGTTGGGCCTGTGAGCCGCCGCCCAGGGCGCCGCTGAAGCACAGCAGCGCATCCTCGTTGTTTTCGCGGCGCTTGCCCATGTCCAGCGCGCTGCCGGCGATCAAGTGGACGTATTTGTTGCCCGGCTTGGGTGCGTCATTTCCCCATATCTGGTTTTCATCCAGCGGGGCAGTGGCCGCATCGCTTGACAACGGACCCGAATGGTTGGATTTTTTGGCGAAGAGTCGTTTGAAAAAGTTTGTCATTTTTTTTAAGCCAGGAAGGCGTACACCTTTTTGTCAGTTGAGCCGATAAAAACCATGTCTTCGTGAGCCACCGGGGTGCCGGTGATGGGCGCCTCGGTTTGAAAGCGCCAGCGCAAACGCCCGCTGGCTGCGTCCAGGCAATACAGGCTGCCATCTACGGATCCGCAGTAGAGCGCATCGCGATGCACGATCGGTGAGCCGGTCACCTGATGATCTGTGGTGTAGCGCCACATCTCCTTGGCGGAGCGCATATCGATGCAATAGATGATGTGGTCAGCCGCGCCGGTGTATACGAGGTTTTGATGCACAGCCGGGGTGGAGATGCTGCCCTTGCCCAAGCGGAAGCGCCAGACCACCCAGCCGGATTGGGCGTCGAGCGCGTAGAACGCGCTGTCCATTGAACCGAAATAAACTACGCCATCATTGACGAGCGGCGATGAAGTGATGGCGCGCTTGGCTTTGAAACGCCAGCGCGGGTCGCCGCGGAAATCGACGCAAGTGAAATCGCCGCTTTCAGAGCCGAAGTAGACATATTCGTTGCTGACAAACGGGGTCGAGCGCACTGGAGCCCCGGGCTCGGTCTTCCAGGCCAGGCGGCCGCTGTTGACGCTGACCGCATGCAGATGGCCATCGTCGGACCCTACGAAGACATGGCCTTCGGCGATGCGCGGAGAGGAGCGCACTGGACCCTCGGTATAGTAGGTCCAGACCACTTTGCCCGATCGCGTGGAGATCACGTGCAAGCGCTTATCTTCAGAGCCGAAATAAATGTTGCCTTCAAAGATGGCTGGCTTGCCGGGAATGCCGCCGTCGGTCGGGTACTTCCATTTGAAGGCGCCGTTGGCCGCGTCCAGCGCGTACAAGTTATTGTCGTAGCAACCAATGTATAGCGAGCCATCGTGATAACTCGGCGCGCCGCGCAGCTCGTCTTCGCAGGCGAAAACCCACAGCGGCTTTACGCCCACGCCGCGGGTGGCGGCCTGAGTAGCAGCCGGGATGTTCAGGTGCAGTAGGGTGCCGGTCTTGCGGGCTACATTGATCAGCGCTTCCTTCATGTCGGCCGCGCCTTCGTAGCGATCCTCCGGCTTGTATTCCAAAGCGCGTTCGATCACCGCGGCAAATTCCTTGCTGATATTCGGATTGATCTCGCCAATCACGCGCTCGGCGAAGGAGAACGGCGCCTCGAGCTGCGGATCGCGCAATGTGATCAGGTGGTGCAGGGTGGCGCCAAGGGCGTAGACATCGACCTTGGGCGTGGCTTCGCCGCGATACTGGTCGGGCGGGGAATAGCCCTGGGTGCCGACCATCGTGTTCTTCTGGCCGGATTCGAAGACCTTGGCGATGCCAAAATCCACCAGGGCGATGTGGTTCTGCAACGTGCTCATGATGTTGGATGGCTTGATATCGCGGAAGATGACGGGCTCCGGTTTGTGCGAGTGCAAATATTCGAGCACGTCGCACAGTTCAACTGCCCAGCCGAGGACCTGTTCCTCTGGAAGGAAGCCCTGCGTTTCAGCCAGCACCTGCTCCAGGTTCTTGCCGTGGATGAATTCTAGGACGAGATAAGCGCGCTCGCCCTTGGTGAAGTAATCATAGATTCGCGGGATGGCGGGATGGCGCAGAGTGGCCAGGATGTTGGCCTCGCGCTCGAAGATCTGGAAGATGTTCTTGCGGATGATCGGGTCGGTGACCTGGCTGATCATTTCTTTGACTGCCACCAGGCGGATGGCTTTGAAGTTCTTATCGCGGGCGCGGTATACAGCGCCCATGCCGCCCATGCCAACGATCTCCTGGATCTCGTAGCGCTCCTGGAGCAGATCGCCCTTTTTTAGCTGGGCAAACTGGCCATCGCCGTCTTTGAAATCGAGGTTGCGTGTGGATTGATCTTCGCTCAGTGTGGGCTCCCAGCCATTAAAAATAAACGGCCTGGACGGGGATTATAGCCGCCAGGCCATTTGCTAGCTACGCAGAACTTAGTGCTGCTTCTCTTCGTCCACCAGCCTTACGTATTCGCGCGCTTCGGTCTGGTCGGTGGAGACGCCCAAGAATTCGGCCAGCTCGACGACCAGCTTCGACTTGCGCTCGGCGTCGTTGCGGCTCCAGGTGCGGCTCTTGACTTCGACGAAGGTGCCCAGGTCCGGCTCATTCATCTGGTCGAGATTGATGAAGAACTCGGTGCCTTTGTAGCGCACCAGCCAGCGCTGACGCTCTTTTTCAATGTGGATCTCGCGGCTGGGCTTGAAGTATTCGCGATAGAAGCGCAAACTGTGGTTGGCGGTCGCCAGGTAGCGGCTGCGCGAGAGCATCACGTCGCTGGGGAACTCGCGCTCGTGCAGGTCACCGATCAGGGTCAGACGGTAGCGCACCTTCTCGATATCGCCGCGCTCGTTTAGGAATTCATCCTCGCGATATCGCAGGATGCCCTGGCCGGCTTCGGCGAAAATGAAATAGGTGTCGTATTCGTGATAGCGCCGCTTGTAAATGATCTCGATCTCCGGATTGTTCAACGCGGCGGTGATCGCCTCAGGCTCTTCGATCTTGGCTTTAACTTGGACTTCGAAGCTTTCTTCTTGCGTCGTGCCACCGATCGCAATGAGCTTGGAGACCACGGAAGATTCGCGGGCGATCAGGAAGCGATCGACGTTCTTGGCGTAATCGGTTGCTTCGGCCAGCAAGTCTGCTTCGACCAGCGTAGTCAACTCCTGGGCGCGCATCAGCCATTTGCCATTAACCATCAAGTCGGTCACGTCGGTGGATTTGGCCGCGTAGACGATCTGGGCGTACGTGCCGTTCGGATCACGGCGGAAGTGCGGGAAGTTGTGGACGGTGTTGATGTCCACCAAAATCAAGTCGGCCCGTTTGCCGGGCTCGAGCGAACCGGTGAGATGACCGATGTGCAGTGCCTGTGCCCCCAAGCGGGTCGCCATCAACAAAGCTTGATGGGCTGGCAGCGAGGTTGGATCGTTGGTGCTGAATTTGGAGAGGAAAGCAGCCAGACGGACTTCCTCGAACATATCGAGATCGTTGTTTGAAGCGGGGCCGTCGGTGCCGATGCCCACGTTGAGGCCAACCTTGAGCATCTCCGCAATGGGCGCGGCACCCGAAGCTAGCTTCATATTCGAAGACGGATTATGGGCGACGCCGGCGTTGTGGTGTTTGAGCGTATTGATCTCGCCTTTGTCGACATGGACACAATGCGCCGCCAAAACTTTTGCCTCAAAGAGGCTTTGCTTCTTGATATAGGGCACGACTGGCATGTCCCAATCACGGCGCGCGTTTTCAACTTCGAGCGACGTTTCGGCGATGTGCGTGTGCAGCGGCACGTCGAACTCGGCGGCTAGAGCGGCAGTGGCTCTCAAAATATCCTCGGTGCAGGAATACGGCGCGTGCGGTGAAACCGCGGGAACCACCAGCGGATGGTGCAGCCACTTCTCAATAAACTTACGGGTGAGGGAAAGCGATTCCTCGTACGACTCTGCGTCAGGGGTTGGATATTTCATCACCGTCTGGCCAAGGACACCGCGCAACCCAGCCGCAGCGACGGATTCGGCGACGGAGTCTTCGAAGTAGTACATGTCGGCGAAGGTGGTGATGCCGGAGCGAATGAATTCGGCGGCGCCGATGGAGGTACCGAGGCGAACAGCCTCGGGGGTGATGAACTGGCGCTCGACGGGCAAGACGTAACCCATCAGCCAGACGTCCAGGCGCAGGTCGTCGGCCAGGCCGCGCAGCAGGGTCATGGGCACGTGGGTGTGCGCATTTACCAGGCCGGGCATAAGCACCTTGCCGTCGCAATCGATGGTTTCAGCAGGTTGATAGAGCTTGCGCAGATCAGCTTCTTCACCAGCGGCGACAATCTTGTCTCCGGTGATGGCGAGCGCGCCCTTTTCATATTGGTGCATGGCCTCGTCCATGGTGAGGACGAGCGCATTGGTGAGTAAGAGATCTACTTTTTGAGCCATATTTCTATATCCTTGACCTAGTTTACCTGCGCAAGGGCGTTGAGTCCAAGCCCTGTCTGGTCAGGATGTTTTTGAAGCTTCGTTGGCGCCGGTCTTCAACAATTGCTTGCGCAAAACGCCGAGGGAGAGGTTAACTGCCCAATCCGCAGCCTGGTTGCTGCTGCCACCGTAAGAAAACAGGTAGTGGTGCTCCCTGCCCAAACCCATGATGGCGATCTCAACCTCGTAGGAATTGGCCTTGCCGCGCAGGTCAACGCCAAGCACCAAATGGGCGCGGACAGCAACGGCGTACTCGGCAGCCATTTCGTTGATTGCGCTGGTTCGCACCCTGGCGTCGACGATCTCGCCACCAACAAATGAGTTGCCCTCGCCGGTCATGGCTTTGACCAGCTTGCCATCCAGTCCCTTTTCGATCACCGCTAAAGTTTCTTTGCGCCCCGCGATTATTTTCAACACAGAACGAGCCAAATTCTCGTCGTCGACGCCGAAGATCACATCCCCGAGGCGCTCACGCACCTGCGCTTCCAGATCGGTGAGCATTTCTTCGGCCTGCTCGCGGCTCTCTGCCTTGGCCGTTAGGCGCACGTCGACCGCGCCCGCATGGGCAGCCAGCCCAACGGTCGGATTGGTTTGCTTTTCCAGATCAGCGATGGCCTCATCGATCTGGGATTCGGGCACGCCGGCTGTGTGCAGCACGCGGGCGAGGATGACGCCACTCTTGCCAAATTTCTTCTCAAAATAAGGGATGACCTCATGTTCGAGAATGTGCTCCATTTCGTTGGGCACACCCGGCATCGAGACCACTAATTTGCCATCAGTCTCGGCGTGGAATGCGGGAGCGCTGCCGACTGCGTTATCGAGCACGGTTGCGCCGCTCGGCACATAAGCCTGACGCTTGTTGTTCTCGCTGGGTGTGCGTTTGAAGCGCGCAAAGCGCTCCTGGATCTGCTGCCACAGCTCCTCGCGATACTCCAACTCGACGCTAAGGGCGCGGGCGATGCCTTCGCGGGTGAC
>JANWHN010000053.1 GCA_025450445.1 Anaerolineales bacterium
AGCCGAGCACTCGCTACTACTATCGTTTTCACGCGCTTGGCGAAGCATCGCCGCCAGCGCGAACCAAAACGCTGCCCGCTGACGACTGCACCCATTTACGTTTTGCGCAGGTCTCCTGCGCAAAATACAACGCCGGCTTCTTCAATGCCTACAGCCGGATTGCCGCGCAACCCGGTTTGGATTTCCTTTTGCATCTCGGCGACTACATCTATGAGGCGTCGAACACGCCGCCGCCCAGCCAGACGCCGGGCGCCGATATCGGCCGTCCGTTCGATCCGCTGCACGAATGCAAAACGCTTGACGACTATCGCCGCCGCTACGCGCAATACCATCTCGACCCGGATGTGCAAGCCATGCATCATGTTTTGCCGATCATCCCGGCCTGGGATGATCATGAATTGGCCGACGGCGCCTGGCGCGAAGGCGCCACCGAGCACAAGCCGGAACGCGATGGCGCCTGGGCGGAACGCGTGGGCGCTGCGGCGCAGGCGCGAGCAGAGTGGCTGCCGATCCGCCGCGATCCTGATGATCCGCGCCGAGTGCATCGCAA
This sequence comes from Anaerolineales bacterium, assembly GCA_025450445.1. Taxonomy (GTDB): domain Bacteria; phylum Chloroflexota; class Anaerolineae; order Anaerolineales; family UBA11579; genus JAMCZK01. The sequence continues at coordinate 551 of JANWHN010000053.1, forward strand.
GATCGCGTTGGGTGGCTTGGCCGACCTGATGATCATTGACACGCGCAGCCGCCGCGACGAACCGATCGGCGGCGAGAAGATGAACGACCCAACGCGCTCGGCGTTGGGAAAAGAGCAGCGCGAATGGTTGTTCGCCGAGATGGAGCAATCCACCGCTAAGTGGAGAATTCTGGGCAATCCATCCATTCTTGCAACGACTTGGGCATCTGATCTGCCTCAAGAGATCAAAGATGATCTGGTCAAGGTGAAGCTGATCGATACCGACGGCAATGGCCCCGATTACGACCAATGGGATGGCTATCCGGCTGAGCGAGACATGTTGTTTAATTTCCTACACGAAAGAAATATCCGCAACCTGGTGGTGCTAAGCGGCGACATCCATTTGGCCATGGCGATTGAACTGAAGCAGAATTCATTCGATCTGGATGAAAAAGCAATCGCCGTTGAGTTTGTAAACCCGAGCCTAACCTCGCAGAACCTGGATGAGAAAATGGGCTGGCAGGCGAGAACCGGCTCGCTGGAGATCGAGAAAATTTTGATGGAAGCGCTGCCACACATTCGCTGGTGCGACATGGACAGCCATGGCTATAACGTTGTGGACATTACGCCGGAACGGATACAAGTCGAGTGGTGGCTGGTCGATACTGTGCTTGAGCGCACCGCCAAAGAAACCCGCGCCGCGATCTGGCAGGTGAATGCTGGCAGCACGACGCTTATGCGAGCGGCTTAGGCTGCTTTTTAGGGTTGCAATGAGGCGACAGCAAGTAATGGCTTGATAATCTCAATTGTCGCAGATCATCGTGACTATCGTCGGTCAGTGAATGCCCTGGCTGTAAAGGTTTATAATTAACGGGGTTAGCAAGAGTCACAGGCGAGAGGAGCAGTATGAAAAGAAGGCTTTTGTTTTCTGTGCTGGTTCTGTTCGCTCTCGCTGCTATTTCAGGTTGCGCATCCGACTCGTCAGAGCCCACCACGTCTGGTGCGACTAGCGTCCCGCCAGTGTTATCAGGCACGACAAGCCAACCAACTGACTTGGCGTGGATTTACGATACTCCATACGACCCCATAAACCTGACTATTACGCTGGATGAAAGCCACCAGGCAGAAGCCGTTATCCCCGTGGAAGGTGGCATATTAACAGCTACAGGCCTCGACGGTACCACTTACACCCTTGAAATTCCTCCAGATGCATTGCCCGTCGAGACACATATTAGCCTCACCCCAGTGGAGAATCTCGCCGGGCTTCCTTTCAGCGACGAGAAGGCGTACGCCGTTCAACTGGCACCGGAGGGTCTTGCTTTTCTCAACTTCGTCACCCTAACGATAATCCCCGCCCAGGACATCCAGCTCGGTGAGCAAATTATGTTCGGTTTTCAGGCCGACGGACAGGCCCTCTCGCTAACCATGCCCGGAATGGATCCGGGCAGCATCCAGATCCAACTGCTGCACTTTAGTGGCGCCGGCGTTTCGAAGGGCTTGTTGGCTGACACCGAGGCAGTTCGACGCCGCCTAGGCGGCGAGGTGGAAGCCCGCCTTGAGAGCGCCATCGCCGCGGCCCTTCAGCAAGCGCGGCAGGACGGGCAGTCTGTGGAATCTCTGGCGGCCACATTGCAGGGCTATCTCAACGAGTACATGGAAAAAGTGGTCAAGCCGCGTGTTGCCGCTGCGGGAGAAAGTTGCGCAGCTGGGCGCCTGGCAATTGAAACGCTCTTGAGAGCTGAGCGAACGCTGGCGTTGCTGGGGCTGAGCAGTGAGGATAGCTCTCTGAGGTCCCAACTCGCCGATGTAATCGGGACAATGAGCGAAGTGTGCATGAAGGAAGAATACGAGCTGTGCCGTGACGATCACATCGTTCACCGTATAGTTACCGCTTGGTTAACACTCTTACGCCAAATGCAGTTAATTGGAGCTGATAGTTCAGGGTTGGAGCAGCAGGGACGGGAATATGTTGAGAAGTGCTTGCGCTTTGAACTGGAGCTCGATTCCACAGCACTTACCCAATTTGGACCTGCGCTCTTTGAATCGCGGGTGACGTCAAAGGTTTCCCTGCAGGCGACCGTGAACGGTTTTGAGGTAACCATCGAAGGCGAGGCTCCCGCTTACAACGAATCCTTTACAGTCACTCTTCCGGGATGTACTACTGAGCCTACCCGCGGCGGTGGAACGTTCAGCGTGTTGCGCCTGAATTTCGACATTGATACCACTAGCGTCGAGGATAAACTTGGCTTTGTGCGCGACTTGCGCCTGCTCTACGAACCGGGTACGACCAGCGAAACGTTCACAATGACTTGCGCGGGTTTCAGTCCCCCTGCTCCAGCCGTGCTTTGGTCTGAATTGTTCGTCGTTGCTCACGAAGATGACATGTCTTCTGAGGGCTTCTTAGCTCAGGGTTGGGAGATATTGGCAGAGGAACTTTTTGCCACAAAAGAATGGAATGAAACTAAAAACGTAGAAGGAGGCACCGTTACTGAGAACGGTTCCTTCAACCTGTATCACCGACCGCAGTAGCGCCCGACGCGGCCCAGCGACTATGGGGATCTATTGAAGGGATGCGAGATACAGAATTCCAAGTATATAGATTAGCCGCTTGCAAAAAAAAGACGCTATAAAGATTCCCCCCTTCGCTATCTCAAACTAAGGTACCGGGAACTTTTCTTCCACAATACTCGTCCATTTAAGAAACAATCTGCGAGGAGTAGATGAAGAGCTTGGCTTTGCTTGGTCTGTTCGTGTTGGCTGCCTGCGTTCCGGCCGCTTTGCCTTCTGACGGCGAAACGATAAGCTGGGAGCGCGCGGTTGCACTGCTGCATGACGGACACGTCACTATGCTTATGCAGATTCACGCTTGGACGTCTATTTAACCATGACCAATGACGCCACGGTCCATACCCTCGAGCCGTCCATCGACCTAATTTTTACAGAGATCCAGGAATGCGGCGCTCGCTGCGCTAACATCGCCCAGGCGACGGAATAAACTATATCAAAAGAGTGATTAGCTAACTAATGTACGATTGTTATGGACGCCTATTTTTTTGCTGAAGTTGGTATACGCGTCGATCGATCTGTTTAGCCGTTGATGGGCAACATTGAGGGTTTCTTGCCAAAACTTAGCCGCATGCACTGGAGTTTTCTCTTGCAGCGCACCTGTGTAGTAGTATTCGCAAATCTCAACCCTTAGCCAACTGGTTAGGATTTGTTCTAACATTATTCTTGGAATGCCGGTTGCGTCCTCAATCCCAAGCTCATCAAAGTATTTTTTATATGCGGCCCTCAGTAATTCTTTGTAAGATTCAGATGTCTCCATCGTGTTGATCATGTTGCTACAAATCCTAATCGCCTGATTTGAAATATGAGCAATTATTGGGTTCTTTTTCTGTCCAAGTAATTTTCTCAATTCAGCTAATGTTGCCGGTTTGGGATTTTCTTTGTCTACCTTTGCAAGCAGGGTATACAGGCGATCACTTACTCTCCGTTGGTTAGCCATGGCGCATCCTCCTCCATTGTCCCTTGTGCATATGAAATCCGTTTATTAAGTAGCTCGCGTAAATTAAAGCCCGCAAATTGTTTTGGTGAGTGTGAATAACCTTTTCGGTTTCTCTTTCCCTTTGGATTAATTCAAGATCTGCTTTTTTAAATTCGCTTGCCAGCTTTTTTTTGAAGCGATCGTGTTGATAAACTGAGTAACCTACTTCACCACGGCCAATATAATGACTTTCAACTCTCTTTCCCCTGCGTTTTTTTCTGTAGTAATAAAGTTTGCAGTTGCGCCATTCCATGCCCATTAGCACCTCGCCTGAGTCGTCTTCGAAGGAACGAGAATTCTACTGGAACAAATGGTCTAACAACTCATTTTTTGAACGCCGATTTCCAGACTGGATGGACCCCCCATCGTTTTATATGAATGCCGGTTCTAGGTTCGAGGTTTACTTCGTGGTTACAAAGCTCCGTTAAAAGTTCTGACCCAATTTCAAAAGATGGGAACTTCAACTTGTGCTACAGATTAGCTCCTGCCCCGCTTTTGCTTCATCATTTCATAAAAGCATTATTTCGCGTTCTTCAATCTAACTTTTATTTGAAAAAATAATCGAGCCGCTGAGCTCCGGCTGCCAGCTTAGCTGGCTGTGCTCGGCGATCAGCTTGTCCCAGATGGCGGCAGTGGCCGCAGGCATCGGCGTGCTGCGCCGGGTGGCCATATCGATGTGGATGCCGAGCATCTCCTGGGTGGCGGAGAGTTGGTTGTCGCTGGCGCGAACCAGGTATTGGATGAAATGAAAGAGTTTGGCATTGCGCTTTAGGGCGCGGGTGTAGACCTTGAATTCGTCGTCCGGGCGTAACTCGGCGTAGTAGCGCACATGGGCCTCGAGCGCAAAGCTGCCAGCGCCGCTGTTGGTGTGATAGTCGTGGCCGAACCCGATGGAGTCGTAGAAATTCCAGATGGCCCGATCAAAGAAGTGGGTGTACCACATCACGTTCATGTGATCGAGAAAGTCGGCGTGCTTTGGTTCGACTGTGGCAGTAAGCGCTAGGGGCAGTTGGGAGAAGTCCATCGCCCGAATTATATGTGGCGAAGCCGTCGGCCGTTATTTATTCAACGACGGATATGACTACATTCCCCTTTTTGCGGCCGGTTTCCACGTAGCGGTGAGCTTCGACAATTTGATCCAACGCATATTTGCGATCGATTACCGCCTTCAGCTTTCCCGCTTCTACGAGTTCTTTGATGAAAGCCAAATATTCAAGCGTTTCCTTGGTCGGGGATTTGATGGAAAGATACTTTCCTGAATCTTTGAGCGCGGCCTTGCTGCGCGAGCGGGTAATCTTCCCAACTGCGTCGAGAATTACGTCGTAGGTTTCACCGCTCTTGGTGAAATCCGCTTTTGTATAGTCAATTACTTTGTCGGCGCCTATCGATTTCACCAGATCTAAGTTTGCTGTGCTAGTTACTCCGGTGACTTCTGCGCCGTAGTGCTTGGCAAGTTGCACCGCAAAAGAACCGACGCTGCCTGAGGCGCCATAGACGAGCACCTTTTGGCCC
>JANWHN010000054.1 GCA_025450445.1 Anaerolineales bacterium
AAAAGCGATTCTTTGGCTCTATCGGTTATAGGCCGGGTGGTGTCGCCCGGCACATCTTGCAAGCGGTGGCCACGGGCTACGCCCGCCACCACGCGCGGCGCGCTCATTCCGCTTTGGGAAGTGCGTTGCCGATGTTCTCGAGATCCCAGGCGCCCGTCTTCAGGTGAACCGCGTGCCCCAACGCGGCCCGGCGCAGCATGCTCGAGCGGACCGGGTCGGCGCTCAGCGCGCCGTCGTCCAGCAGCTTGGCGGCCTGGTTGAAAGCTTTGATCGCTTCGTCTTTACTGCCCTGCTCCATGTAAACCTGGGCGATGCCAAATTGGGCAGTCACGTTCTTGGGCTCGGCTTGCAGCACCCGTTGGAAATCGGCTTCGGCCTCGGTAAGGCGATGCTTCACGCGGTGGCCCCACCCGCGCAACAAAAATTCGTCGGGGGTTTGCGCATCAACCACTTGCAGATCTTGATTCTCAAATGTTCGCGCTGGTTCTTTTTCATCGAGCTTCTTGACAACTGTTTTGGCCATTATTCACGCTCCATTTTCGGGATTATGACTTCGCCATCTCGGCGAAAGAATTGCTTTGTCCGGCTTTGCTCAGGCGGTATGCCTGGCGCTCTGCGCCCATCTTCATGCGCTGGCGCTCGGGCTCGTTCTCAGGCTCCAGCGCGGGCACAGGAACGGGCTTGCCGTCTTCATCCAGACCAACGTAAACCAGGTAGGCGGTGTTGGTGTGCCAACTCTCGCCCGTGGTTGGGTTCTCAGCCATCACCGAGACCTCGGCCTCCATGGATGTTTTGCCCACGTAGCTGACCTCGGCTTTGATGGTGACAAGATCGCCGATGCGAATGGGATGCTTGAAGGTCATGCGATCGACGGCAACGGTGACGACGCGTTGGTGCGAATGCTTCATGCAAGCCAGCGCACCTGCCTCGTCGACCAGCTTCATGATGTGGCCACCGTGTACGTTGCCGAGTAGGTTGGCATTATCGGGCTGCATGAGCTGCGAAATTGTGACGCGGGAGGCGGAAACGGGCTGCGAGGCGAGCGCTTTGGGCATGAAGGGATTATAGCTTTCTATTACACGTCGCCGAATGTCCACCTTCTATTGACGAAATAGTTCCAGAGTAAGACGACCCCGATTGCGCCGGCCAGCGCCAGGTTGTGCGCCAGCCAGCTGGGGTCGACGGCGAAAGGCAGCTGCTGAGGATCCAGGTAACGGTGGAAGGCTACGCCGAGGGCGGCGAAGATGGGCGTGCGGATGATTAGGCCAATGGTGTTGACCAGCAAATATTGAGCCAGCTGGACGCGGATGTGCTTGGTGCGGGCGTCTTTGAAGGTCCAGTTGCGATTGAGGATGAAGTTGCTGGCGACCGCGGCAATGAACGAAATGCCCTGGGCGTACAGCTCCGGAAAGCCGAGCAGAAACGCACCGATATTGAAGACCAAATAATCGACGGTAGTGCCAATGGCGCCCACGATGGCGAATTTGGCGAACCGCTTCTGCTCGCGGCGATTATTTAAAATGCTCATCGTATTTGCGGGAGATGCTTCGCTGCGCTCGCAATGACGAGCTAAGCGATGCTCTGTTGATCCTTGAAATATGGAATGGTTTTGCCAAGGCCGTCGTGTAGGGAGATCTTCGGTTCCCATTTGAGCCAATCCTTTGCGCGGGTGATATCGGGCTGACGGCGGAGCGGATCGCCGGCGAGGAATTGCTTTTTCTGGAAGACGAGACCCGCCTTCTTGCCTACCAAGTCGTCGATCTCTTTGGCGAATTGCTCGATCGTGATCTCGGTGGGATTACCGATGTTCACTGGGTCGTGAATGTCGGAGACGAGAAGGCGATAGATGCCTTCGATCAAATCGTCGACGTAGCAAAAGCTGCGGGTCTGCTGGCCATCACCATAGACAGTGAGCTTTTGGCCGCGCAAAGCTTGCTGGATGAAGTTGGCGACCGCCCTACCATCGTCGATGTGCATGCGCGGGCCGTAGGTGTTGAAAATACGCACGATGCAGGTGTTAACGCCGTGGAAGCGGTGGTAAGCCATCGTGAGGGCTTCGGCGAAGCGCTTAGCCTCGTCATAGACGGATCGTTCGCCAATTGGATCGACATGGCCCCAATATGTTTCCTTTTGTGGATGCTCGAGGGGATCGCCGTAAATTTCGCTGGTCGACGCCAACATGAAGCGCGCCTTGTTAGCAAAAGCAACGCCAAGGCTGTTATGTGTGCCCAGCGCGCCGGCTTTCATGGTTTGGATTGGCAAATTTGGATAGCCGATCGGTGAAGCCGGATTTGGGCTGGCGGGAGATGCAAAATGCATCACCGCGTCAACTTTACCGGGAACGAAGATGTAATCCGAAACGTCGTGACGGATAAATTGGAATTTGTCGTTGCCAGCCAGATGGGCAAGATTTTCCGGCTTACCAGTGATGAAATTATCCAGGCCGACGACTTCGTGGCCTTCGGCTAGCAAGCGATCGGAAAGGTGCGAGCCCAAAAAACCGGCTGCGCCGGTGATCATTACTCTCATGTCGAGACCATTTTAGCAGTGCTGAAGTTTATCGCCACGAAACCGCAGTCACCAAGCCATCGCCAGTGAGTTGATTGGCTTCACCGGTCAGCACGTTAACAACCCAAAGATCACCCTGGTATATGAACGCGATGATGGGGCCGGTATCGCTGGTTGGCGACCAAGCGATTCGTTGCGGGGTTAGACCAGGCGCGCCTTCTGGTGGGAACAGTGATAAAGCCGCACCTTCTGGCGTGGCAACCATGAGTTCGTACGCGCTAATGTCAGATTGCAAAGGTGTGAACGCCCGGAGGAAGGCGATCTGGCTGCCATCCGGCGCAACGACAGGCTGAGCGAACATGCCCACGCTTTCGGCGATTACGTTCATATCGTCGCTGTCGACTTCGATGGCAACGAGATCAAAAATAGGCGAGCGTTCTTGCTGGGCGGAATCGGGCTGCTCGGCGTGGTCGACGGTGTAGATCAGCTCGCCATCCGGAGACCAGGATAGGCCTGGCATCCATGCCCAATCGCTGCCGGTTTGGTAAGCGGTCAGCGAAAGCAGGATTTCCAGGTCGTCGGAGCCTTGGTCAACCAAGCCAACCGCATCCGGGCGAGCGAAGGCAAATAGCGAGCCCTCACTCGTCACGGCGTAGCTTGTGCCCCACCAACTGTATTGGCTGTCCTCCCGAGCCGGCAGAACCACAAGCGGCGAGCTGACGTCACCGCTTGTTTCGAAGTTGAGGAATTGCAGATCGTTGTTAGCTTGCCAGCCGGGTGCAGTCACACTCGGTTCGACAGTCGAGAAGGCGATCTCGTTGTCGGCATCGCCGGGTACCCAGCCGGCGTAGTGAATGATGTTGGCGACGCGCAGGTCCAGGAGCAGACCTGAATCATCGTCTAAGCTGGCAACCCAAAGTTCGTTGATGTCAGTTTCGCTTTGGCGAGTGAACAACAGCCATTCGCCATCTGGCGAAATTTCGAAGACACGGCCGTCCAGATCGCCGGTGGTCACGACTGCACGGCGGGCGCCGCTGTTGCTTTCGAGCAGCCAGGCGTTGCCGGCTGCGAGGAACGCCATACGGCCGCTGATATCAACGGAGCTGAACGGCGACTGTGCGCCGATCATGATGATCTCTTCGACCGGATCGGTGATTATGATTGAGCTCACTCGAGTGCGCGAGATCTGTTCACCGTTTTCGATGCGGACGTGATAGGTAACTTCTTCAAGGCCGTTAGCACCGTTCTGGATAAGGCGCTGCTCACCGGTCGGCAGCGACTCGTTTTGGATCGTACGAGACACAAATGGCATCACGACCTGCTCGGTTTCAAAGCGCTCTTCAACGCGGATAACGCGAACGGAATCCTCGTCGAATAATTCGGAATTGATCGAGGGCTCAGTGCGATCGACCACGCCCAGTTCAATGCCGGCGAGATCGACAAGGTCGCGGACTGTGGAGCCAGCTGGAATAGTTAATTCTCGCGAGCTGCCATCGGCTTCGATCGAGACGGAAATGTCGGGAGTGAATTCCGCAGCAGGAGCGCAGGCTGAGAGTAGGCAAAGCAAGAAAATTGTGAGGAAATTGCGAAAAACTGCCCGCTGGTATAATGCCATTTTGCTCACAAAAAATCGCCAGATGGCTGGCGACGAAGGAATTAAATAATTATAGCATGGCCGCCCAAAAGAAAAATTCAACCGAAACTCAGGACAACAGCCCGCTCGAAGCGAAGCTGGAGTCTTTGCTTTTCGTTGCTCCCGGAGCCGTAAACATGAAACAGCTAGCCGAAGCGTTGGAAATTGCGCCGCGCGAAGTTGAGAAAGCACTTGCGACGCTGGAAGCCAGCTACGAACAGCGCGGCATTCGAGTGCAACGGAACAAAGGCGAGATCCGGCTAACAAGCGCGCCGCAGACGGCGAGCCTGGTGGAGCGCTTCCTCGATCTGGAAGCGACAACGCGATTGAGCGCGGCGGCTTTGGAGTGCCTGGCGATAGTGGCCTACCAGCAGCCGATCACGCGCCCACAGATCGACGCGGTGCGTGGGGTTAACAGCGACAGCTCGATGCGTTTGCTTCTAGCGCACAGCCTGGTTGAGGAATCCGGGCGCACTGAAGGACCGGGCCGCCCCATTTTGTATTCAACGACCTCGGAATTTCTGCGACATTTCGGATTGAACCGATTGGATGACCTGCCTGCGCTCAATATTGATGCTTTGAAACAAGAAGAAGCCTTAACGGACCTTAAAGAATAGGCGCCTAGGAAGGCGCTTTTTATTATGGCTGAAGAACGATTGCAGAAAATTTTAGCTCGGGCGGGGATTGCCTCGCGGCGCGCCAGCGAAGATCTGATCGTGGCTGGCCGCGTGATGGTGAACGGCAAGCGCGCCGAGCTGGGCAGCAAAGCCGACGTTGCCAAAGATCACATAGTGGTGGACGGCAACAAGGTCACGCTGCCGCATGAGTTTGTCTACATCGCGATCTATAAGCCGCGCGGCATTTTGTCTACAACTGCTGGACCTGACCCGCGCCAAAAGATCACTGATCTAGTGCCGGATGGACACCGATTGCACATGGTGGGAAGGCTGGATAAAGACAGCGAAGGTCTGATGATCCTCACCAGCGATGGCGAGCTGACCCAGCGACTGAGCCATCCACGGTACGAGCAGGAAAAAGAATATCGAGTGCTAGTGGCGAGGAAACCGGATCCTGAGCAGCTGGGAGCCTGGCGGCGGGGCGTGGTGCTGCCAGACGGCACCCGTACGCGAGCCGCGGATGTCAAGATCGCAGAAATGAAGGGCAAAGGCGCCTGGCTGCGGGTGATCATGCATGAGGGCCATAAACGGCAGATCCGCGAGATCGCAGCGACCTTGGGATTGCCGGTTGCAAAGCTGATCCGCGTGCGGATCGCGAGCTTGCGCCTAGGTAAGATGCAGCCCGCCGAGTGGCGTCATTTGGACTCCGACGAGGTTGCCGCGCTGAAAAGCGAAAAACCGCTTCCGTCACCGAAGCACGCTGCAAGATCATGGAAACCAAACCGTTCAAGCCGGAAAGCAGTATCTTCAAAGCCGCGCCAAGGCGCTCCTGCGCGAAAAAGCCCCTCCAACAAAGGGCTTGGCCAAAAACGAGGGTTTCGAAAACGAAGGCCTTGATTTTTTACGTTTTTAGCCTTGCAAATAAGAACATCTGTGCGATAATACCGGCCGCATAGGGCAACTCACTAAAAAAGGCGAGATAAATGTTTAAAGGACTAAGAAAGATCTACAACGAATTCCCGCGGCGATTTTGGGCGGTGGTTGGCGTGTCATTCGTGGATGGCATTGGGCGCACCCTGCTCTTCCCATTCTTCGCGCTCTACATCACCCAGAAGTTCAGCGTGGGCATGACCCAGGCCGGGCTAATCCTGGGGCTATTCTCGATCTTTGGCTTGATCGGTGGTTTTGTAGGCGGCGCTCTGACAGATCGAATGGGGCGCAAGAAACTGATCTTGTTCGGTTTGGTAACCAGCGCGGTAACAACCCTGGCCTTGGGCCTGGTGAACGAATTCTATTTGCTCATCCCGATCGCGGCGGTGATCGGCATCTTTGCGGATGTGGCGGGCCCGGCGCATCAGGCGATGATCGCTGACATCCTGCCCGAAGAAAAACGACAGGAGGGGTTCGGCATACTGCGCGTAGTCGGGAACATGACCTGGATCATCGGTCCAACGATCGGTGGCTTTTTGGCGACCCGCTCGTTCTTTTCTCTTTTTGTGACCGATGCGATCATGAGCTGCATCGTTGCGGGCCTTTTCTTTTTCTATATCCCAGAAACGAAACCAGAACGACATGAAGGCGAAAAGCCTGAGACCATGGCGCAAACCTTTAAGGGATACGGACTAGTCGTCCGCGACTACCCATTTGTTGCATTTATTTTGGCTTCGATATTGATGGGCGTTGTTTACATCCAAATGTACAGCTCGCTCTCAGTTTATTTGCGCGATCAACATGGAATTAACCCGCAGCAATGGGGATACGTGCTCAGCACCAGCGCGATCACTGTAATTTTGTTTCAGTTCTGGGTCTCGCGAACGATCAAGACACGCCCGCCATTTTTGATGATGGCGCTCGGCACGATGTTCTATTTAGTTGGATTTGGCATGTACGGCTTCGTCGGCGCGTTCTGGCTCTTCGTGTTTGCCATGTTCGTGATTACGATCGGTGAAATGATCGTAGTGCCAACCGCATCGGCGCTGGCCGCGAATTTTGCGCCAGAGGCGATGCGCGGCCGTTACATGGCCATCTTCAGCCTGGTTTGGCAAGTGCCGGCCGCAGTGGGACCGGCGGCGGCTGGCTTCATCCTGGACAACTACGACCGCAATTTGCTCTGGTATATAGGCTCGATCTTGTGCTTTATCGCCGCCGGCGCTTTCTACGCGCTACACCTGCGCCTGGGCAAGCGCGAGCGCTTTGCACCCGCGCCGGTGGAAGCGCCGACCATGGCATCCGCAAGCAA
>JANWHN010000055.1 GCA_025450445.1 Anaerolineales bacterium
GACGAGTTGCGCCGCCAGCGGCGCAAGCCTCAGACGGATCTAGAGCCCGATGAAGACAATGGTCACAATTCTGCCGAGCCGGTTTGGTTGGCCGACCCTGGTGAAGGGCCGCAAGAACTCGCCGAGCGAGTGGAACTGAGCCGAGCAATCCAGCGTTGTCTGAGTCAGTTGGAAGACGAATTTCGCACTGCTGTTGTGCTGGTGGACGTTCAGGGGATGGATTACGCGGAGGCTGCATTAGTTATGAAACGCCCACTGGGAACGGTCAAGAGCCGCCTCGCCCGTGCCCGCAGCAGATTGCAGGCTTGTTTGCAGGGATTTGAGGAACTCTTACCAGGGCGGTTCCGTCTAACTAGAGAGGGCACACCATGAACCCGCAACTCTCTCAACGCGATTTGGAGCAGATTTCCGCCTTTTTGGATGGAAGTCTGGATCAACGCGCCGGCGCCCAAATCGAGCAACGCTTAAAAGTCGAACCAGAACTGGCTCGGGCTCTCAAGCAGTTTGAAGCGACTCGCTCCATGCTCCGACAGGCGCCGCAGCGCCGAGTCCCGCGCCCATTTACGCTCACCCCTCAGATGGTCGGGCAAGCGACCCCGCGACGTGGTTGGAATAGCTATGGCTTGGTTTCGGCTGCCGCCAGCTTGCTTCTTGTCCTGGTGTTCCTGGGCGATTTCTCGATGAACGGACTTCCCATCCAGTTCGGGGGGGCAGCGCCGGCGGCGGATGCGGCCGCTGAGACCTTTTTGATGCAAGAGGCTCCCGAAGATGGCGGCGAGGCCGAAGAATTTCTGCCGGTTGAAGAACCGCTCGCTGAAGACTTAGCCAACGCAGACCGCCAGGCTAAAGGGCCTTTTGACGCCCGCGCTTTCTTTGCCCAGAACACGAGGCCAATAGAATTTGGACTTGCGCTGATTGCTTTGCTAGCTGGCATTGCGGCTTGGCTGAACAAACGAAAAATCTAAAAGCTGCTTCCTGTTATACTGCCCAAATCTGATTTCTTTTTTTAGGAGGAGTTATGAATACGCGTAATATCAAGATTTGGATTGCAATCGTATTATTGGCTGTGGTAACAGTTGCCTGCGGGGGATCGACTGGCGGCAACGATGACCAGGCGGCAAACCTGGCCGCTACTCAGCAATCGTTGGAGGCCACTCAGGCCGCCCTGGGCGCTCAGCCCGCGCCCACGGAGCCCCCAGCTCCTGCAACGGAGGCGCCCACCGAGCCCGCAGCCGCAGAAGAAGCACCAGCTTTCTACACTGAGGAATTTGACAGCCCCAACGATCTATGGACTTACTTCTTGATGAGCGGCGAGGATTCCGATCTTAGTATTGTCACAGAGGGCGGCGAAATGGTTTTCGATATTGAGGAAGAGCAGGTCTTTGCATATCTGACTTATGACGCCTACTACTATGAGGATGTCCGAATCGACACCAGTGCACGCAATCTCGGTTCGAACAACAACAACGTCAGCCTGGTCTGTCGCGAGACAGAGGACGGTTGGTACGAATTCAATATCGCCAACAACGGCCTGTATTCAATTCTTAGGTACGACGCCAACATCAACGAATACACCTTGCTTTACAACGGTGGTTCGACTGCGATCAAGACCGGCAAGGCCACCAATGAGTACACAGCCATCTGTGATGGAGATACTCTTAGCCTGTTTATCAATGGCGTTGAAGCCCGCACGATTGATCACGATAATCGCTATCCTGAAGGACGCGTTGGGATCTCGGTTTCTTCGTTTGAGAACGTTCCCGTCACCGTTAACTTTGAATGGTTGACGATCAGCGAACCGTAAACCGAATCTGACATCTTAAAAAAAGGACGGGCAACGCCCGTCCTTTTTTGTTAATTGTTCACAGTTACTAGGCTATACGCCCTGAACAAATTGCCTTCCTGATCAAAAACCTGCAGCTGAATTGCGTACAATCCGCTTAAGCCAGCTGTATCCCATTCGGCTAAAGAGCCAACACTCGGAATCCCGTCTCGCTCTGCGATCAAGGTCCATTCGCTTGGAAAGAGTCCCTCTCCGATTTGAACGTCGTATGAACCGACATCTGCCGGCACACGGCCAAAGATTCTTACGATCCCGCTCACGGTATCAAATGGTTCAGGAGCAAGAATGGCCGCAGCCGCGCTCTCCAAATCTAGGATGGAAAAAGAATCATAGTCGGTTGGGATTAAGTCAATGCCCGCGGCCCGTGCCCAGTCCTCTGCTTCAACCGGAATCTGAATAAAGAGCCGCTCCTCGATAAATTCTGCTGGGGTAAACACGGTAGCCAGTTTGTTGGTCAGCGTATTCACTGCGACCCTTTCAAAGAGGGTGTCAGTTGTCGTCGGCAAATTTCCGCTGAGGAAAAACTCACGGCGTGTAGCCGGACAATCCGCATCAGGCAGTTGCCCTGAGGGAACACAGACGATCATCGAGCTTAGGCCAGGCGGAACATGCCAGTCTTGGATCGGCAGATCGCGATGAGCGGCCTCAAAAGCGACAGATCCAATATCTGCGGAACCCGGCTGCGCCCTCCACATCGCCAACACCCGTTGTGCCGAATAGGCTAAGAACCAGGAACCTTCGCCAGTTTCCTCCGCTTGCACGGCTGTCGGGCGCGCAAAACTCACTTCTGCCAACGAGGCAGTCGATCGCACGCTGGCGTCGCCCAGTACATCGGTCACAAGATAGGCCAGTTCGCCGCTAATAACTGCAGCGCCTTGGGTTTGGCTGTGATCCAGTAAGAGATTGTCCCCATCGTGAACAAAGAGAATTGCAGTCCGCGCTTGCGCCCGAATTCCGCCATTTGCAAGGATCGCGTAAGCCGCGGCAAGATCTAAAGCGGAATGAGGCTCTGACCCCAAGCCAAATTGAGCGAAGACAGTTCCAGCGTAATCGTTTCCGAGGTCTTTTTCAACCGCCGCAGCCGCGCTCTCGTATCCATTAGCCAAAGCCTCGCGCATGCTGACTGGCCCGTGATTAAGATAAGAGTCAGATTGAGAGCTGTCAGGCAGATCCCAGATCAGCGACGCTGGAGAACGGCCTTGGGCAAACGCACCAAGATAAATAAACGGATAGAGCATTTTTTCGACTGGGTGAGGTGTGCGGGCATCGCCTAGAAGAGCAAGAATTTGGCCGTTGCTTGGGTTGAGCACGACCACTTCAGCTTCCTGTGCTTCAATTTCCTGCTGCAGCGACAGGTCGAGCGTAGTGATCACCTCCAAGGCCCCGCGCTGGATCCGCGTTCGCCCCAGCTCGTCTTCGAGTTGCGAAATTACCAAGTTTGCAAAATCTGGAGCTTGCTCCGCTACCGCCGGTAAGCTGGCAAAATGTAACGGCTCCGTCAGCGCGGCCGCAAACTGCGCGTCGTTGATAAATCCCTGTTCGTGCATCGCCACCAGCACGAGCCGCTGATACTCAATCGCAAGCTCGGGCGCGTCGAAAGGATTGAGCGCTGGTACCTGTGCCACCGCCGCTAACAGCGCCGATTCCGCCAGGCTCAGCTCTGCCGCCGGCTTGCCAAAGTAAAGCTTCGCCGCGCTCTCGACTCCAAATGTCCAATACCCAAAAGTGGCTGAATTGAGCGCCCAGGTCAAGATCTGCTGCCGTCCATATCGCGCCGTTACAAAACTTGCTAGCATCCGAGCGCGCAGATTCTTTAGCCAGCCATCTGCCTCATCCGCGAGCAACAGGTCGGCAGCCAGGCGCTCGGCTAGCGTGGTTGGGCGCTGATTCAGGCTCGTCCACAAGAAGCCGCCGTGATCTAAAAATCCGGGATCGGCGCTAGCAATGAATGCTGTAGCGAGCATCGGGTTGTCGCTTGCTTCAATGAAAACACGTGGCGCGTTGGGCGGCTCGAGTGTGGTTAAAAGATTCTGCCCAGTCCGGTCGTACAGACGGGTGGGCTGTAGCAACTCGCCGGTTTGTGGATTTAGCAAAATCTCTAGCTCCTGAACACTTGGCAATCCGAATGAAACGTAAGCATAGAGTGGTGCAGCGGCAAGGGCGGCGAAGGCCAAGACAATGCTCACGGCTGCGAGGACAACCGTTGCGATAGCCAGCGTGCGTTGACCAACCGTGCGCGCCCGCCTGCGTTTGCGTGCACGCCGCTGGTGGATCAGTTCTACGACATGCACTAGATGTGAGTCTGCCACGTCGAGATTCTACTCAATGACCCCATTTGCCCCTATGCTAAAATGATTTCAAGACCCGCAGATTTTGTAAACTTGCTTAAGGAGCGATCATGGGCAGCTTGTCTGACGTGCGTTGGGGTAGGGTGCTGGTGGGAACCATAGGTTCGTTAGTACTCAGCTTTCTAATTGGCGTTCTTATCGTAACCTTATATGCATCATATCTAGCCTTCCAGGTTCGCGGAGCTCCCGATCAGGGGGCGATTCAAGGATTTGCTACTAGCATTTTGCCTTGGCTGAGTCCCTTGGTTACCTTCGCCTCCACGTTTTTTATGGCCCGTTGGGCAGCCAAAGGCGCTGCCAGCGGTAAACAGATTAACGGTCTAATTGTCGGTATCCTTGTCGCTGTTGTTGGCTTGGTCCTGAATGGCTTCAGTTTTGCTGTTGCCTCGTTGCTCGACGCCGTTATTGCTATCGTCGCTGGCTGGGTTGGCGGTCGCGCCGCATGAGTTCAAATCACAAATTAACCATCCCCGATCGCGTCTTGCTTGGGCCCGGGCCGAGCGAGATGCCAGCCCGCGTGCTCCAAGCGCTGGCGATGCCAGTCATCGGTCATCTCGACCCCGCATTTCTCCAGATCATGGATGGCGTGCAGCAAATGCTGCGCGATATTTTCCAAACAAAGAACAAACTCACTATCCCAGTCTCTGGCACTGGCAGCGCCGGTATGGAAGCCGCGCTCTCCAACTTCATCGAACCCGGAGATCGCGTATTGATCGGTGTGATCGGCTATTTTGGCGAGCGCATGGTCGACATGGCCGGGCGTTACGGCGCCACTGTCGACCGCATTGAAGTCCCTTGGGGGCAGGTGTTGGATCTCGAGGAAGTCAAAAAAGCGCTCGGCAAACATTCTTACAAATTGCTCGCTGTTGTACATGGCGAAACATCCAGCGGAGCGCAACAGCCAAATATCAAAGAATTGGCCAAGCTTGCCCACGAACACGGCGCGCTGTTCATCTTGGACACAGTCGCTTCGCTCGGCGGCGTGCCCGTCGAAGTCGACGATTGGAATGTCGACGTTGCCTTTAGCGGATCTCAAAAAGCTATTTCGGCTTCCCCCGGCCTCGCCCCGATCACCATTGGTAAACGGGCCGAAGAAGTGTTGAGCAATCGCAAGACCCAAGTCGGCAACTGGTATCTCTCACTGAGTGAAGTCCAAAAATATTGGGGAAAAGAACGTACGTATCACCACACCGCGCCCATCCAGCTCAACTACGCAATGCATGAAGCTCTAAGCATCGTAGCCGAAGAGGGTCTCGAAGCACGGTTCTCCCGCCACCGTCAGAACGCCGAAAAGCTATGGGAGGGGATCGAAGAGCTGGATATGGAAATGCTCGTGAAAAAGGAAAACCGCCTCGTCACTGTGACATCGGTAAAGGTTCCCCCTTCAGCTAGTCACGACCATGTCAAGAAGCATTTGCTTGAGGATTACGGGATTGAAGTTGGGGCTGGCCTGGGGCAACTAAAGGGACAGATCTGGCGCATCGGTTTGATGGGTCACAGTAGCCGCCGCGAATACGTTACTCTAGTGCTGGCAGCTCTGCGCGAGATAGTGGCCGCCGGAGGGCCGCAGAACGCAAATTAGTTTTCAGGAGGCTCATGCGCAAACTGGAGTTCACCAGGGTGGTAGCCATCCGGAATATGAAACTGACTAAGGGCGGATCCGATGCTGCCATCTACGATTGCGATGTGATTGAGCACGACAACCGCAAGCTGCTCCGCCAACCACTGGTCGATTACCTCAACAAGCTCGGCCAGGAAGGCTGGGAGATCAAAGCCTCCGATAGCAGCGAAAATGCTTTTTCAGTAATTTTGCAGCGCGAAGCCCTTTCCTAAACCGCAAAATCTTGGCTAAAATCTTGCATCATCTTGTAACGTGAACCGTTATATCGCTTTTGGTGTCACCATTCTGGTTGGCTTGATCGCCAGCCTTTATTTTGCTTGGATGGGTGGGATCGCGAATGTCAGCGACGCTGAGCCCAACCTTCTGCGCGAGGATTTCCGCGCCGACTATGCGCTCATGGTCGCTGAGGCTTTCCAGACAAATACCGATGTCGAGGAAGCTGTTGCGCACCTTGCTTTCTTGGACGCAGAAAGCGCGATCACGCCTGTCGAGGAAGCGATCGACTTCGGCCAGGAAGCTGGTTTCTCGGATAGCGACCTCGCTCTGCTCGACAATCTTGCCGATGCCTTGGTTGTATTCAATCCTGACTTCGCGCCCACGCCGACACCATGATCAAGCCCCCCGAACGCCGTCCTCCGTTTTATCTAGTCACCGGTTTAATCATTGGCGCGCTCATTGGCTTTCTTTCCGCTTGGGTTTTCCCTGCGGTTGCGGTCGATGTTTCCCCTGCCAGCCTTTCCGCTGAACACAAAGAGACATATCGCCTCTTGGTAGCGCTCTCTTATGCGGCTTCCGGCGACCTGGGCCGCGCCCAGGCGCGACTCACTCTCATCGAAGACGGTGATCCCGTTCGCGCTTTAGCCAGCCAGGCGCAGGTTGCGCTCACCAATAATAGTACCCAGCGCGAAGCCCGAGCTCTCGCAAGCCTAGCCGCCGATCTGGACGCGGTGATCGAAGCTCAGCAAGCCACTCAGGTCGCCGTCAACACGCCCAATCCGGATGAACAAGGCGAGATCTCAACCCCATTCACGACAGGGGCGGAAGAAGCGACTTATTTCTTAGACAACCAAGAGTTGATCTGCGAAAGCAGCCAAACTCCGCCAATGATCAAGTTGTTCGTGTTCGATCCGAATCACAATGCCCAGGCTGGCGTTCGCATTACCGTGAGTTCCCTTGAAGAAATTGAGGAATTTGTAACTGGCTCCAAGCCCGAATTTGGTCCAGGATATGCCGATTACGTTTTAACCCCTGGGCAGCAATACACTTTGTCGATCAACGGAGTTGAAATGTTGGGTGGATTGCAAGCCGCTGCCTGCGAAACCGATGCCGGCGAGCCGGCCTGGGGCGCCTGGCTCATGCTTTTCAATGCGGCAGAATAGTTAATCCTTTACTCCAAAATGTTGCGGCTTGAGCTTCAGACCGGCAGGGTTGAGCCTTTTCGCCAAACCGCTCCAACGTTCCGCAACCTTGTTATTCTTGATCGCCATCGCGATCGCTTTCTTGTTTCCTACCAGCACGCACAATCGTTGTGCACGCGTTACTGCCGTGTAAAGTAAATTGCGCTGCAACATTACATAGTGCTGCGTCAAAACCGGAAAAACAACCACTGGAAATTCCGATCCTTGTGCCTTGTGCACAGTGATCGCGTAAGCCAGAGTAAGCTGGTCGGCTTCGCTCCATTCGTAAATTACGCCGCGGCCTTCGAACTCAACCGTTAGAGTCTGTTCTTCCATGTCAAATCCCTTTAGCAATCCTATATCACCATTGAAGACGGCTTTGTCGTAGTCGTTCTTGACCTGCATTACCCGGTCGCCGACTCGCAGCAGCTGGCCAAAGAACGAACGCTCAACTTTCAGCGCGCTGGCTGGATTGAGGGCGTCTTGCAAAGCAGCATTCAGCGCGCTGACACCAGCTGGTCCCCGATACATCGGGGTCAAGACCTGGATATCTTGCAGCGCATCCTTTTTGAAATTCTTCGGAATTCGTTCAGAGACCAATGTCACCACTTTCGCAGCAGCGTCTTCTGCGCTATCGGTCGAATCCACAAAAAAGTCACCGTTCGTGTTCTTGCTTGAGACCGGCATCTCGCCTGCGTTGATCCGGTGGGCATTGGTGATAATCTGCGAACCTTCATCCTGCCGGTAGATCATCTGCAGTCGGGTCAGCGGCGCCACCTCGCTGGCGATGATCTCGCGTAGCACATCACCGGCACCCACAGATGGCAGCTGATCGACGTCGCCGACCAACACAAGATGCGTTCCTGGTTTCAGGGCTTTTAGCAAACTATTCGTCAGCAGCAGGTCGAGCATTGAAGCTTCGTCCACCACCAGCATATCGATTGGCAGCGTGTTTTCCTCGTTGTACTTTGCACCTTCGGTTCCTTTGTAACCAAGCAGGCGGTGAATTGTGCTGGCTTGCCGGTTGGCCGCTTGCCCCAGCCGCTTCGCCGCCCGACCAGTAGGCGACGCCAGCGAATACTTCTTCCCACTCAGCTCCAACGCCGCGATAAGTGCGCGGATGGTCGTGGTTTTTCCAGTCCCTGGACCTCCGGTCAGCACGCTTACGGGATGCTGCAACGATTGCACAACTGCCTTTTGCTGATCCGCACTAAGCCGCTGATCTAGAGCCAACAGCCCGAGCCCAAAGCGCAGCTCAGGTAAATCCAGCATCGCGCTCTCTTTGGTGTCGAGCACCCCGCGCAGGAGTTTGGCGATGCTTACTTCGGCTTCGTGCAACGCTGCCGGATAGATCGCCTCGCCTTCTATCACTATCGCTACTTGAAAGCCAAGCCGATCAACAGCTGCCTCAATTGGTTCTCTTTGCGTGCCAAGCAATTCGGCGGCCCGGTTAATCAATTCCGCCCTTGGAGCATAGACATGGCCTTCGCCTGTAAATTCATTTAGAGTGTAGATCAGCCCGGCTTCCAGGCGAGTGGGGTGGTCTGCCGGCAAACCTAGCGACTGGGCGATTCGGTCGGCGGTCTTGAAACCAACGCCATACATATCGCGGGCTAGCTGGTACGGATCGCGCTGCACGATCTCGAGTGACCGATTGCCGTATTGCTTGTGTATCTTGGTCGCCAGGTTCGTGCTCACTCCATGGCTGTGGAGGAATAACATCACCTGCCGGACTTGCTTCTGATCTTCCCAAGCAGCCAGGATTCGTTCGCTGCGTTTTGGTCCAATGTCCGCCACCTCGCGCAATCGCTCGGGATGCTTATCGATGATCTCGATCGTTTTCTCGCCGAAATGGCTGACGATGCGCTCGGCGAATGCTGGCCCCACACCCTTCAACAATCCTGAGCTCAAATAGCGCCGAATGCCTTCAAGGGTTACCGGCATTGTTTGTTCGAGAATGTCTACTTTGAACTGGACGCCATGCTTTGGATGCTTGACCCACTCGCCGCTCAGTTGCAAATATTCGCCAATCACCAGTTCGGGCAGATTGCCGGTGACTGTGACTAGGCCTTCCTTATCCTGAGATAAAGCGTCCTCGTCCGGCTTAATCCTCAGCACGCAGTAACCGTTCTCTGCGTTGTAGTAGGTCACCCGCGTCACAGAACCGCTCAGTTTGTCTTCTGGCATGTTTCGATTATAAGAGGCCCGAGTCCAGTGTTATCCTCTTCTGCAAGGAACAAAATGGAATATGCAAAATTAGGAAAATCGGATCTAAACGTATCTCGCATTTGTCTGGGCATGATGAGCTATGGCACGTCCAAATGGCGCGATTGGGTGCTGGACGAAGAACCCAGCCGCCCGATCATTCAACGGGCGATTGAAATGGGAATTAACTTCTTCGATACGGCCAATATGTATTCCAATGGCGTAAGCGAAGAAGTTACCGGCCGAGCGTTGAAAGACTTTGCTAAGCGCGATCAAGTTGTGCTTGCTACCAAAGTCTTTTTTCCCTACACGGGCTGGCAAGGTGGGCTGAAGCGTGCCCAGATCACCCAGGCGATCGAAGACTCACTCCGCCGCCTCGGTACCGATTATGTGGACCTCTATCAAATTCACAGATGGGATTACGACACGCCAATCGAGGAAACTCTCGAAGCGCTTCATAGGCTTGTCCAAGCCGGCAAAGTGCGCTACATCGGGGCTTCCAGCATGTTCGCTTATCAATTCTCAAAATCCCTCTACCTGGCCGATCTGCATGACTGGACCCGCTTCGTCAGCATGCAAAATCATTACAACTTGGTTTACCGCGAAGAAGAGCGCGAAATGATTCCCCTCTGCGTTGAAGAAGGCGTCGGTCTCATCCCCTGGAGCCCGCTCGCTCGCGGCTTTCTCGCCGCCAACCGCACCCCGGATAGGGGCGGAGCGACCACTCGCGCAAAGTCAGATGCGTACGCCAAAGACATGTATTACGCGGACGAGGACTTCAAGATTGTCGAGCAGGTGCAAACCTTGGCTGAAAAGAAAGGGGCCAAGCCCGCCCAGATCGCGCTGGCTTGGATCCTTCACAAGCCGGGCGTTGTTGCCCCAATCATTGGCGCCACCAAGATGTACCAGCTTGAAGATGCGGTTGCCGCTTCGCATATTGAACTATCAGCTGAAGATATGGATCACTTGGAGGAATTCTACGTGCCGCACCGAGTCCTTGGACACAGCTGACAACAAAAAACCCCGGCGATGCCGGGGTTTTTATTTATTGCGCTGGTATCGTCCACTCGGGACCGACGATCACCTCAACATCGATCTGGCTGTTGGGATCATAGCGGCTGAAGATGTGGGTCGGCGAAACGTGTAACAGTTGCACCAAGTATTGCACGGTATATGGGTTTCCGGTGTAGTCGATGATCGTGGTTCCCGAAACAACGTCGGAATTCCCGGTGCTCGCTACCGTGAAACCTTGGCCCTCGAGATAAACTCGAGTTAGATCTGCCAATCCTGCCACGCCTGCGCCATTGTTGATCGAGAGCTGTGCGGCTTCCGCCTGCATCAGTTGGCCCGCTTCAGAGCTGTTTGCTACTTGGCTGCGCGCCGTACCTGAAGAGAAGACTTGGTCGCGCAGCAAGCGGATGTTTTCCGTAATAGGCTTCAAAATATCCAGACCGTCAGGAGACTTGCCGATGGTCACATAATCAGGCGGGGCGATCACGGCTTGCACAATGTTGTAGGTCTCGATGTCTTTGGCTGCCCAACCCAAACTGATCATCTCGGGGAGCGACATATTGGTGTTGACGCCTGTCGAAAGTTGCTCGTAGATCTGGAAGCCTTGCGTTAGCAGCAAGTTCAGTACCTCCGGGCGCAGCAATTGGTTGCGAATGGCGAAGATGACTTCCTGTTGACGGCTAGCACGGGCGAAATCGCCGTCCATGGTGTGGCGAGCCCGCGCATAAGCAAGCGCATATGCACCGTTCAACGTCTCGTTGTGTGCAGGGCAGTTTTCGTCCTTCGGGCAACCAATCAGCCTGGTTTGCTCCTCGCCAATTAGTTGCACCCGGATGTGTTCGTTTTCCTCCAACTGGATCTTGATCCCGCCGATCATGTCAATGAATCGCTCGAACGCATGAAAATCGATTTGGGCATAATAATTGATCGTAATTCCGAGAAACTGCTCCACCGTTTTTACGGCCAACCCAGCCCCGCCCCCCGGCAGCTGGGCGCCTTCGCCCAGGAAGTAAGCATTGTTGATCTTGTCGTGCCCGAAGCCCGGGATATCGATCCACAGGTCACGCGGGATTGAGAGCATGCCCGCGGTGTTGGTCACCGGGTCGAATGTCAGCAGCATCATGGTGTCGGTGCGCGGGGGTCCGCCAGCTTCCCAGTCGCGCGCATCCAAGCCCATCACCAGCACGTTCACTCGGCTCGATCCGTCCCAAGGTTCCGGCTCCAGGCCGGTTCCCGTGATGGGCGCTACATCCACAACTTCCCCGGCTTCATTCGTGGTTTGTGCCTGGATAGGAGCACCTGGCAATTGAAAAGATGTGGTGCTGATCACCAATTGGCGCACAAAGCTAAACGCCAGCACGCTGGTCACTAGCGCCGCCAGGACAAACGCGCCGACGAAGATCTGGCTAAGCCGATCCAGCGCTCTGAAATTTGTAATTAGTCTTCTAAATCTTGATTCCTTCATCTGTTTGTTCAATCCTTAACAAGCCGAAATTATAGCAATTCGACAATTTGCCTGCATTAGCCTGCGCTTAGCTGTTTTCTATAGTCTCTTTGATGCAAATTGGATGCCAAAGAGTCTTACAATAAACAGCTGTGATTGCTAAAAGCGATCTTTCCAGTCTCATCGAACAGGTCTACGCCTCGGGCGCCAAGGCCGCGTTTGTCGTCACTGGCGCAGGTTCGTCGGCTATCCACCGGCTGCTCAGCGTCGCCGGGGCTTCGGGCACCGTGCTGGAGGCCGTCATACCGTACAGTGCGCAAGCTTTGCAAGACTACGTCGGCTTCCTGCCAGCCAAATTCGTTTCGGAGGTCACTGCAGCCTCCTTGTCTGCGGCTGCTTACGCTCGCGGGTTGCGCTACCAAGTCGGCAACGCCGAGAGCTTGCTTTCGGTTGCTAGCTCGGCCACCATCGCCACTAACCGCGTCAAAAAAGGGGATCACGGTGCGGTAGTCAGTGTCCGCAATTCTGATCGCGCCACCAATTATTCGTTGAGCATCAAAAAAGGGCTGCGCGATCGCGCTGGCGAAGAAGAGCTTGTCAGCCAACTGATTTTGCAAGCGCTGTTTGTCGAGCTCCAACTTCAATCCAAGATCGCATTGGACCTCGATCCCGAAGAGGGTTTTGCGCAATCCATCAATCATGCAAAGCAACCGCTCGACGACCTTTACAAATCAAAGGCTGCTAACGTGCTCTGCTACGGCTCAGCCGCCCAGGTCGCCAATGTGCCCTTCTCGGGCCTGATCCTGCCAGGCTCGTTTAACCCCGCCCACGAAGGTCACCTGCTGCTTGCCCGCACTGCGGAGCGCAAGCTCGGCCGCTGGCTGGCTTTCGAAATGTCGGTTGGCAACGTCGATAAGGCCGATCTAACCCCGCAAGAAATACTCGAACGCTTGAAAGAACCACGCCTCTCCGCAGAACGGATTCTGCTCACCCGCCTCCCGCTCTTCCGCGATAAAGCCAAACTGTTTCCTGGCAGCACCTTTGTGGTCGGCTTTGATACTGCCAGCCGAACCGTCGACCCTCGCTACTACGATGACGATGTGGATAAAATGCGCTCAGCCCTCGAAGAGATCCGCCAAACCGACTGCAATTTCCTCGTCGCCGGTCGCCGCACCGATGGCAAGTTTTACACTTTGAAAGATTTGGAGTTACCAAGAGGATACGAAGATCTGTTCCTTGGTTTGACTGAAGATGAATTTCGTCTCGATCTCTCTTCCACCGAGATCAGGCAACAAAGCGGGTAGCGATGTCAAAAAGTAACGGCGCTTTCGAGATCGTTCGCGCTAGTTTGCTCGACCTGAACCCCGTCCGCGAACTTGAGAATCTGGCTTTCGAGCAGGATGCCTGGCCCCTCATCGAAATGATCGGCGTGCTCAGCCTGCCTAGCATCGAGCGCTGGAAGGCTGTCCAGGGCGAAAAGCTGGTCGGCTTCGTCGCCGCCGACATCCGGCGCCGCCAGGATCTAGCTTGGATAGCTACGATAGCTGTTCACCCCGATCACCGCGGCCTGGGTATCGGGGACGCGCTTATGCAAACCGTTGAGGAGCGCGTCGGTATGCCTGCCATGCGCCTCAGCGTCCGCGCCACCAACCTGAAAGCCATGCGGCTCTATCAGCGCCGTGGTTACGAACAGATCGATGTGTGGCCGAACTATTACATTGGGGGCGAAGATGCAATTGTGATGGAGAAAAAACTTACTAAGTAACCTTGCCGCGCACGATCGCGTCTGTCATCTTAGCCACTCGCGCGATCTGCGCCACATCATGCACGCGCACAATATCGGCACCGCGCAGGACGGCAACTGCCACCGCCGCCGCCGTACCCTCGACCCGTTGGTCGGGCGGCAGGTCCAGCGTATAGCCGATAAAAGATTTGCGCGAAGCGCCAACCAGCAATGGATAACCAAGCTCGCGGATTTCTCCGCAACGGTTTAGTAGATCTAAATTTTGTTCGACAGTTTTCCCAAAGCCTATGCCCGGGTCGAGGATAATTTTCTCGTCCGGTATTCCAGCTTTGTGGGCAATTGAAACACTCTCAAGTAATTCTTTCTTCACATCTTCGATCAGGTTTGCGTACTCCACACCCACATAACGACCGCCCAATCGCTCGCGTATTTCGGCGTTAGCTGGCTGGCTGCGGTTGTGCATCAAAATCACCGCTACGTCGCGTTCCGCCACCAAACCCGCCAGCTCTGGGTCGGCCCGCAAGCCCCACACATCGTTCACCAGGCTCGCGCCCGCATCCAGCGCGGCCGCGGCCACGGACGCTGTGTAAGTATCTATAGAGATAGGTGTCTCAACTTCACGCGAGAGTTGCTCCACTACGGGAACGACTCGTTCCATTTCTTCCGTCGCGCCCACCGGCTCAGCCCCTGGCCGCGTGCTCTCGCCGCCCACATCCAAGATATCGGCGCCACTTTCCACAAAACCCCGCGCCTGCTTGAGCGCAGCTTCGATCATTTGGTTGCCTTGAAACAATCCATCGCCAGAAAAGCTATCTGGCGTGATATTAAGGATGCCCATTACATAAGTACGTGAGCCCCACGCGAACGTGCTATTCCCGATCTTCATTTCCTTCATTTTGAGGGTTTTCAAAACGCCGGCTTAGCTTGGTACTCGTGAACACCACTTGCGTCTAGTCGCTCTATCAGCTCGGCCACTGTCGTGTCCTGGCCTGGGACTATCAAATCAGAAGCAAGCTCTGCCAGCGGGACCAACATAAACGCTCGTTCATGCAACCTGGGGTGGGGGATGCTGAGTCCGGACTCGGAACATTCGAGGTCGTCATAGAGCAGGATGTCGATATCGATCTCGCGCGGCCCATTGCGAAAAGTCGCTTGCCGCCCGACTTTCCTCTCTACGTCCTTGATCTTTTTTAGCAGGGCAGGTGGCTCCTGCTCCGTCTCCGCTTCGATCACCATGTTGAGAAACTCTTCCTGCTCCTCGAACCCCCAGGGCTTTGTTTCGTAGATCGCAGACCTGCGCAGAACCTGCACCTCCGGCCCCATTTCTTCCAGAGCTTTCTCAAGTTGGGCGGAACGATCACCTAAATTGGAGCCGAGCCCGAGATAAACCTTATGCATTTGCATTTCGCCTTGATTTCGAGCGAGAATAATACAGCATCACCAGAAGTCATGGAGTTGCGTCAGTCGGCGAAAGCCGACCAGCACACTCCAACGCGAACGGTTTTATCGTTCGCACGCATGCTATAATTTTTTTTTGCAAAAATAATGGAGAGGTCGCATAGTCCGGCCTAGTGCGCACGCTTGGAAAGCGTGTATACCGCAAGGTATCGAGGGTTCGAATCCCTCCCTCTCCGCTCTTGAATAAAAAAAACCGCCGGTTCCGGCGGTTTTTCTTTTAACTCTGCGGCCTCACGAACAAACTGACTATTAAGAACATAAATGCCAGTGACCCATACATCACCGCCCGCGCTTCTTTCTGCGCCCAGCGTCTATTTACGAAATTCGCCACTAAGCCCACGAGCACCGCGCCGATAAACAGCAGGTCGCCCGCCGCCAATCCGAAAAGCCCGGGCGCGATCGCCGGGTCGAACATGCTGCCGCGATAAATAAAAAATCTGCCTGCAGTCGTAAAAACCAAGGTCAGTAAAAGACTAGGGAACAGATACTCAAACATGGTTCTCCTTTTCTATAATCCTAAAAATCCGAGGTCAACAACTTCCAGGACCACAAATCCCATCAGGATGCCTAGCACCCACCCGACGACCACGTCGGAAATAAAGTGCAATCCGGTTGCCACGCGCGCTAAGCCCACCAGTGGCGCCCACACGAGTAACAGAGTGCCGAACCATGATGGCCCCAGCCCAAACCCGACCACCGCCAACATCATTGCCCTGGCTGCGTGGCCAGACGGAAACGAATGCGGATCTGTGCGCCGATACAGCTGGCCCCATTCGCCTTCGGGTCGCTGGCGCCGCACAGTAAATTTGATCAATAGCACAACGCCGGCGGTCACAAGAATTCCCACCATCATCGCTGCGGGGACTTCTCGCCATTCCTGGTCACCGCGCCAAAACAAGAGCAGCAACCCAACTAGCCAAAACCACGAGTCGCCCGAATGACCAAACAATATCGCCAGCCTGCGCAACAAGCCCGGCTTCTCGGCCACTCGCAACTGAGTCGAGATGCGCGCGTCAGTTTCGATCCACGATTGCATTAGTGCTTAGCCCGCCGTTCGAGATCGCCTCGCACGATTTCCAGGTGATGGGTCTTGTCCACGTCCATGCCCAGCTCGGCATAGGGACACACTACCCCGCGCCCGCGCATGTTCAGGTTCTTGCTCGCCCGCCGCGCCGCATCTTCCAATGTGAGCGCTCGGATAAGCGCTAGAAACAGCAGGTCAAATCCCACCAGCGCAGCTTGCTTCAGGGGATTCTTGCGTGCCGCAGCTAATTTTTCCCAGAAGCCCGTATCCGAAAGAATGAGATTCAATGCCGCAGGAGTCAAATCGCCGCCGCAAACTTCGATGCCCTTTAGCTTTGTGAAGGTCCGCTTCGAATTAGGGAAGCGAGCTTCCATCACGCTGCGCTCGATCACGTTGTAAACAACGTCATCTTCGCCAGGCCGAACCTGGTCAGCCACCCAATCCACCATTGCGGCCGTGATTGTCGGGATATCAGACGAAACGATCAAGGTGTATTCAGCTTTTGGATTGATCTCTTTGATCTTGTTCGCGCCCGCTCGAATGTTGCTGATCATCCCGCCTTGGTTTGGCACATACGCCGACGGCTTCTTGGAAGTGACTCCACTGCTTTCATCCAGGCCAACAATGACGACTTTGCCCACGCTCTTGGCTTCGCTGAGCGCGTCCAGCACCCATTGCACCATTGGCTTGCCGGCCACATCGATCAGCGCCTTCGACTTGCCTTGCGTGAATTCGTAGAGCGAGTCGCCGGTCTCGGGCACTCCACCGGCGGTCACTAGGGCATCAAAAATCAATTGAGCTCCATGATCTGCGGCTCGAGCTTCAGCTCGTCGATCATTGAATTAAGCTCATCATGCGTCAGCTTGCGCCCTTTGCCAGAGGCGGCAATCAGCGCCGCTTCTAGCATGTTCGTGCCAAATGAGCGCCCATCGAATATGGGCGTCGTCGTGACTAAATACTTGATCCCGATCTTGCGCAGCATCTCAACGTCATCAGGCGTGGTCGTATTGGCCAAAACCACTTTGCCGGGCAGGCTTTCAGGAATATGGCGCTTAATAAAATGGAAATCGCCGGCGATCACGTTTGCCCATTCATAATACTTGTGCCACTTTGGGATTCTTTTCCCTTGCTTCTCGCCAGTCGGGTACAGCCACTCGAAGGGGAGCCGGCTGGCAACCGGCACCACCACCGCCGCTAGCGTTTTGATCGCTCCCTCTGTCCGCAGCGGAATCGGCAATCCCAACGCGAACATAAAGTCCCCAAACACGCAGTCGTAGCCTGCATCGAGGAATGAACGCGTCATTCCCCAACGGTCCGCCCCGCTTGTAATTAGTGCCTTTCTCTCTTTAACGTAATCGCCCGTCTTGGCATGAAAAAAACCTATGGCTCGATTTTCCAGCGTGTTCTTGATCCCTTCACCATCAACCAGGGGTGTTTTTTCCACGAACCGCACAATCGATTTGACTGAATGTAACGGATAGAATTTTTTGTCCACCAGCAGCCCGAGGTCCGCGCCTCCCAAACCGAAAGCGTCAACCTTGCCATCCAATTCCTTGAATAGATGAGCGGCTTTCTCCATATCCCCATTGGTGCCGATGCGCTCGATGCGCACGGTTTCACCAAGCAGCTTAACTTCCACCGCCTTGTCGCGCTTTGATGACCCGATGCTTATGCTTACCGCTCGTTTCATGGCTCCTCTTTTCTAACCGAGTTGGCATTGTACACCTTGACTTAATGCTGCATTTCTCTTTCCAATTGTCTATTCCACCGTTTTCCGCCCGAAACACGCTTAATGAAGTCTCTTGACACCATGCGCTATAATCAATTGGCCTCTAAGGCCTAAAGAAAAAAGCAATCCCCGGAGGTCTGATGAAAACTCCCATCCCAAATTACGCCTATTTCCGCGGCAAGATCGTTCCTTATTCCGAAGCAAAGATCGGGGTCATGTCCCACGCTTTGAATTACGGCACCGCCGTTTTCGGAGGCATTCGTGGCTATTGGAACGAATCCGAAGAAGAGTTATTTATTTTCCGACCCACCGACCATTTCAAGCGCCTCTTCAATTCTGCAAAATTGATGGTTATGGACCTCGGCCATACCCAGCAAGAATTGATTGACCTGACCGTTGAGTTACTTCAAACCGAAGGCTATCGCCAGGATGTCTATGTTCGCCCCATGGCTTATTTCTCAGACCAGATCATTGGGGTCAAGTTACACGACCTGCAAACCGAGGTCACGATCTTCTCGGTCCCATTCGATAAATATGTAGATAACGACACTGGCGCCCATGTCACCTTTTCCTCTTGGCGCCGAGTGGATGACAACATGATTCCCGCCCGCACCAAGGTCGCCGGAGCCTACGTCAACACTGCCTTCATCAAGACCGACGCGGTTCGCGCTGGCTTCGACGAGGCTTTGGTCCTTAGCGCGGACGGGCATATCTCAGAAGGCAGTGCAGAGAACATCTTCATGATGCGCGATGGTCTGCTTATCACTCCGCCCATCACTGACAACATTCTCGAAGGCATCACTCGTAAGACAATCATTGAGCTCGCCGAGCAGGACCTGGGTATGAAGGTCGTTCAACGCTCGGTGGATCGCACCGAAGTCTTCATCTGCGAGGAGCTCTTCATGACCGGCACCGCCGCTGCGGTCACCGCCATCACCAAGGTCGATCATCGCGTTGTCGGAGACGGAAAGATGGGACCGGTCACCACTAAGCTCCGCAAACTTTACGACGATGCGGTCCGCGGGAAGCTAAAGCACCACCGCGATTGGAACTATCCCGTTTACGAAAAGATGATGGTCAAGGCTAAATAGAAGCTCCGACTTAAACAAAAAAACCGCAGGCATTGCCTGCGGTTTTTGTTTGAGCCTCGTTATACGCCAACTTCAGTATCTTCATCCTCCATCACCTCTTCGCCTGTTCGGCGATTCGGATCCGAGGGATCAACCGGCTGGCGATCTTGCCAATTCTGGGTTGTGCTGCTGTTTTGCGAGTTGCGGTTCATGTCCCACTGTTTGTCGGCCTGAGGCTTGTTAGCCTGAGCGTTGCCCTTTGGCATGGAATTCTTGGGCATCGCAGACTTCTTGGCCTTCCGCGGTTTTTCGCGGGTACCTTTTTTGCCTGGCATTCTTCCTCCTTACGAATAGGGAATGATGCTACAAACCCAACAACGCTTCAGCCAAAGGGCTGTTACAAAGCCTTCTCTGGGCTAACGTGGCTATTAACCAATTAATCATCTTTAGGCTGGTTTAGCCCCTTGACCCTGGTTAATACTTGCCCTATAATTTTTTATAAGTTTCTAAGATAAATTATGTTGACCAAACGAAATCATTGCTTGTGTTGTGGGCGGGGGAGCTAACCGCCTACTAACCTCAAAGCGCATTAGCTGCGGCTAACAGAGGACGGGCGGTTGCCACCCCGCATGCAATTTTTGCATGCCGCCGGCAAGCCCGTTTTTTTATTTCTGTTAGTCGCTTTTGTTTTTGAGATGAGATGTTAAATACAAAAACAGATCTCCCACCGATTAGGAAAAGCATCAGCACCAGCCTGCTGGATGCTGTTGGCAACACGCCATTGCTGCAATTGAATCGTGTCACCGCAGGTTTGCCCAGCGGTGTGGGCGTATTCGCTAAAGCCGAGTGGTTTAACCCGGGTGGGTCCGTAAAGGATCGGCCGGCTGCAAACATCATTCGTGCTGCTCTTTCATCCGGTGAATTGGGCAAGGGTAAGGTGCTGCTCGATTCTACGTCTGGAAATATGGGCATTTCATATGCGACTTTGGCTGCCTCTTTTGGAATTCCGGTCACTCTCGCCGTTCCAGCCAGCGCAAGCCCCGAACGCATGGCAATCCTGGGCATGCTCGGTGCGGAAGTGCATCTTAGCGATGCGCTCGAAGGTTCCGATGGTGCGATCTTGCTGGCACGCCAGATGGTTGAAGCGGATCCATCGCGCTACTACTATGCCAATCAATACAACAACCCCGCCAACTGGCAAGCTCATTTCCAAACCACCGGCCCAGAGATCTGGCAGCAATTCAACAATGAGATTACCCATTTCGTTATTGGCCTCGGCACAACGGGCACGCTAATGGGTGCTGGACGCTACCTTCGCGACCAAAATCCAAGCGTCAAAATCATCGGCTTCCAGCCCGACGCGCCGTTCCACGGATTAGAAGGACTCAAACATTTGCCAACTGCTATTCCGCCTGGAATTTACGAACCGGATTTTGCCGACGAGATTTTAGAAGCCAGCACAGAAGAAGCCCATGCAATGACCAAGCGTCTCGCCCGCGAAGAAGGCTTATTCGTCGGCGTGTCCTCTGGCGCCGCCGCGGTTGCTGCCCTGCGCGTCGCCCAACGGCTTAACCACGGAACGGTGGTCACGATATTCCCAGACGCCGGTTACAAATACCTCTCCGAATCTTTCTGGGGATTTGCGTAATGAAATTGCAGCTATCCGCCGAGCTTCTCGCTCAGATCCATGCCCACGGCGAAGCCGCCTATCCCGAAGAGGGTGCCGGGTTCTTGCTCGGCAAAGCCGATGGCGAAAGTCGCACTGGCACCCTGATCCTGCCCGCCAACAATTCTCGCGAAGATTCAGCCCGCCAGAATCGATACCAGATTACCCCGCAAGAGAATCTAAAAGCTGAGGAACTTGCAACCGCCCGCGGCTTGGATGTCATTGGGATCTTCCATTCGCATCCCGATCATCCTAACCAGCCCTCGGACTTTGATCGCGAGTGGGCTTTGCCCTGGTATAGCTACCTGATCACAAGTGTGAACAAGGGCAAGGCGGTCGAAACGCGCTCATGGCGACTCAGTGACGATCGTTCCAAATATTCTGAAGAAGCAATTGCAATCATAGAATCCACCAAGGAGAATTAATGGCAACTTTAAGAATCCCCACTCCGCTCCGCGCCTATGCCGGCGGGGCATCTCAACTGGATATCAAATCCGAAAAAGTTTCGGGAGCGCTTGATGAGCTTGTCAAAGCCCATCCTGAGCTGAAGCCGCATTTGTTTCAGGAATCCGGCGAATTGCGCGCTTTCGTCAACCTCTTCGTGAACGATGAGAATGTGCGCGACCTCGCCGGCGCCGACACGCCGCTCAAATCCGGCGACACCCTTATGATCCTGCCCAGCATCGCCGGCGGCGTCGATCTTCAAAAGGTCGACCATGCCGCCTTGCGTACGAACCAAGTCTTCATCATTGGTTTGAGTCTCGCTGCCTTCATCTTGGACGCAGCCTGGTTGGCAGGCTTCGTTGGCCTGGCTATGCTTATCGGCACATTGCTCAAAAAACCCGGCTTCGGCTTTGTCTACCAAGGTTGGCTGAAGCCCAGCGGTATTCTGAAACCAGACGTGATCGCAGACAATCCTGAGCCGCATCGCTTCGCGCAGGGTTTCGGCGCGGTCGTTGACTTGGCTGGGTTTGCTTTGCTACTCGTCGGCGCAACGGGTGCCGGTTGGGCTTTGATATGGATCGTTATCTTCCTGGCGGCCCTGAACCTTTTCTTCGGTTTCTGTGCTGGCTGCGCCGTCTACTACTGGCTCAACCGCCTGCGAGTGCCCGGCTTCGTTAAAGCCGCGCCCGCCGGCTCCTTTCCCGGGCTCCGGCCAAAGGCAAGCTAGTGCAAGATATCCTTCTCCGCGCTGGCTGGGCGCTCGCTATTGCAGCTTTGGGATTCCTTGCTTATCTGGCTTGGAATAGCGTCCAGATTGCCCGCTTGCGTAAGCCTGCCAGCGGTCTCGAGGCTTTTGTTCCCGGCCAGCCCGGCATCCTCTACTTCACTACACCCGATTGCGTGCCATGCAAAACCCAGCAGCGCCCGGCTTTCCAAAAGCTGACCGAAGGCCTTAGCGTCAAGGTGCAAATTATTGAGATAGATGCAACTCAGCGCCCAGACCTCGCCGATTACTGGGGTGTGCTTTCTGTGCCCACGACGTTTATCATTGACTCAAAGCTGGAGCCGCGCGCCATCAACCACGGAGTTGCCAGCGCAGAAAAACTGAAAAAGCAAATCGACTCGGCCGAAGGCGGGGCTGCGCTCTGGATCCAAGAAAAGCGCGTCGGTTTCGCCAGTGATCGAGAAAGTTAGGAGCATTCATGTTGAACGTTCAGCAAAGTAACGATCTTTCCCGCGAAGAAGTCCTTCGCTATTCGCGCCACCTACTGATTCCCGAAGTCGGTCTCGCCGGCCAGCGCAAACTTAAGGCCTCGTCCGTCTTGGTCATCGGCACAGGTGGTTTGGGCTCACCAGTCGCCATGTACCTGGCCGCGGCCGGGGTGGGGCGGATTGGTCTCGTTGATTACGACGTTGTCGATTTCTCCAACTTGCAGCGCCAGGTCATCCACGGCACTTCGAAACTTGGCAAGCTAAAAGTTGAATCTGCCAAAGAACGCATTCTCGATATCAATCCTTCCGTCCAGGTCGAGGTCTATAACGTTCCCTTTACTTCAGCCAACGCGCTGAGCATCGCCGAAGGCTATGAGCTCGTCATCGACGGCACCGATAATTTCCCGACCCGCTATTTGGTAAACGATGTGTGCGTCAAGCTGGGGATTCCAAATGTCTACGGCTCTATTTTTCGGTTCGATGGCCAGGTCAGCGTGTTCGACGGTCAGCAAGGTCCTTGCTATCGCTGCCTCTTCCCCGAGCCACCGCCGCCCGGTCTCGTCCCCTCGTGCGCGGAGGGTGGGGTGCTTGGCGTGTTGCCCGGCATCATTGGCTCGATGCAAGCAAGCGAAGGTCTCAAATTGCTGCTTGGAATCGGCGAACCCTTGCGCGGCAAACTGCTGCTCTTCAACGCGCTCGACATGACCTTCGATTTTGTCAAGCTGCGCAAGAATCCAAATTGCGCCGTGTGCAGTCTCCCCAGCGAAAAAATTGAATTGATCGATTACGAAGCGTTCTGCGGCGTTCCCGCACACGACCACGAAGAGGCGAACATGGAAAATCAATATGAGATCGGCCCCAAAGAATTGGCCGAACAAATGAAGAACGGCCACAACATCAAGTTGATAGATGTGCGGGAGCCGCACGAGCTGCAGATCTCGCAGATCGACGGCGCCAAGCTCATCCCGCTCGGCGAAGTTGCCGGGCGTCTCTCCGAACTGGATACAGCCGACGAGCTCGTCGTCTTCTGCCGGACCGGCGGCCGCTCCGCTCGCGCCGTTGAACTCATGCTGTCCGCCGGCTTCCGCAAAGTGAAAAACTTGCGTGGCGGTATTAACTCCTGGGCTGAGCAAGTCGATCCTAGCCTGCCCAAGTACTAAGCACTAGCTTCACCGAGTCGTAAAAAAAATGGCGCGAGTACGTGAAAAGAAAACCATGCTTGTTGTGCTCGCCCATCCTGATGACGAGTCCTTCGGCATGGGGGGCACGATCGCGTATTACGCCGCCAAAGGCGTCGCCGTGCACCTGTTGTGTGCAACCCGCGGGGAAGCGGGCACGGTCGAGTCGCAATTCCTAAAAAAGCACAAAACAATTGCCAAGCTGCGCGAAGCCGAGCTAAGTTGCGCGGCTAAAGCTCTTGGATTGGCCAGCGTCATTTATCTTGGCTATCGCGATTCCGGCATGGCTGGCTCCGCCGACAATCGCAACCCCGCTTCGTTATTCCGCGCCCCAGTCGATAAAGTCGCCGAAAAGATCGTGCGCCACATCCGCCGCCTTCGACCTCAAGTCGTGGTCACCTTTGATCCAGTGGGCGGCTATCACCACCCCGACCATATCGCCATCCATAAAGCGACCGTCAGAGCCTTCAGTTCGGCAAAAGCTTTCAATCATGGATCCCAGCTTTATCACACCGCCCTGAACCGGCGTCGCCTGCGTTGGATCGTTTTCATGATGCGCCTCTCCGGCAAAGATCCCACCCAGGTCGGCCGCAACAAAGATATCGACCTGACCGCGCTGACCCGCGACAAGGACACACCCGCCCACGTCACCATCAACTACCGCAGCGTCCGCGCCCGCAAAGAGCAGGCCGATGCCTGCCATGCCAGCCAGCTCGAGGGACGCTTCACCCGCGTCACCCTAATGGACATTTATTGGCGCATCTTCGGCCGGTCGGATACCTTTACTCGCATGGTGCCTGCGACTACGAATGGCTACCACTCGACCGACCTGTTTGCCGCTTAAAATCGGCATGGTACAATCTGCCGCTGTTGCCGAATAGACAAAGGATTAAGAAATGCCAGATCTGTTGAAGTTGGTTGAAGGAAAAGTAAACGAAAATATCCCTGCGTTGCGCGCTGGTGACCAGGTTAGCGTACACGTCAAGATCAAAGAAGGCGAACGCGAACGTATCCAGGAGTTCAAGGGCACCGTTCTGCGCATCGGCAAGAAGGGCCAAACCCGAAATTTCACCGTCCGCCGTATGGCCAGCAATGGCATCGGCGTCGAGCGCACCTTTTTGCTTCGCTCCCCGATGATCGAGAAGGTCGTGGTCGAGCGCAATTCGAAGGTCCGCCGAGCCCACCTAACTTACCTCCGTGAAGCCCGCGGCAAGAGCGGCCGCCTCAAGCAGAAGTTTGAAGAATAGCCGCAAAATGGTTCTGGTATAACAACGAGCGCAGTCAGTTGACTGCGCTTTTTCTTTTTCCGTGACCACACAAAACGACCCGCAAGCACCCATCGGCGCCTTTGATTCAGGAGTAGGGGGCCTTTCCGTCCTGCGCTCTATTCGAGCCCAACTGCCCGGCGAAGACATCATTTACATAGGCGATCAGGCCAACGTGCCTTACGGTCCACGCGGCAAAGCTGAAGTTCGCCGACTCTCAGAAGGCATTGTCAGCTTTTTGATGGGCGAAGGCGCCAAGCTTATCGTCATTCCCTGCCACACCGCATCTGCCGCCGCGTTGCATTCATTGCGCGAGCAGTATCCAGGCTTTCCATTCGTCGGGATGGAGCCTGCGGTTAAACCTGCGGTTGAGCAGAGTAAGAGCGGGGTAGTTGGCGTGCTGGCGACGCCAACTACTTTCGAAGGCGAGCTGTATGCGTCAGTCGTTGAGCGTTTTGGTCAGGGCACCACGTTGCTGCAAAGTACATGTCTGGGATTGGTGGCTGAGATCGAAGCTGGCCGTGCTAACGGTCCAAAGGCCAAGCGAATTCTCCAAGAAGCTCTGGAACCAATGATCGCAAAAGGTATCGATACGGTTGTACTAGGCTGTACCCACTACCCATTTTCGTTCGACAGCATTCGCCAGATTGTCGGCGACGATGTTCGCCTGATTGACCCCGCGCCGGCGATCGCCCGCCGCGTTGAAAGTCTATTGGCCGAAATGCACGCAAAAAATCCAAGCGATCAAGGCAGTATGCGTTATCTGACCAGCGGCGATCCAGTGACTATGAGAGCCAGGATTGCTGAATTGGTGAACGAAAATGTTAAAGTTGAAAAAGTCGACTGGAAAAACGGCGAGCTAACTAAGCGGTAGTTGCTTTCTTTTCTTCCTGTTTCGTGTCTGCAAACTTAATCCCCACCCGTTTCATGTCGTACTTGACGTTCTTGAGATTGTCAAAGGTCAGATCGGGAAAGTTCATGCTGAACAATTCTTTCAAACGGCGAAAGATACTGATATAGGTCTCTGGAAGCCGTTCGTCCCAATTTAGTCCTAGCCGCAAAGAAGCTTCTTTGATTGGCAAGGCCTGGTTTCCTTCGATCTCCACGAAATGGCCGTAGGGCATTTCGTCAAGAGTGACCTTGAGTCCGTTCAAATCGTACGTGGTTCGATACTTCTCGTAAACAAATTTCGAACGAAATCCCAGCGCCTCAATTAGCTTCTGTGCCGAGGTGAAGTTGCTCACCTCGAATTCGATCTCTTGTCGCGCCAGCACTCCGCCCAATGTGCTGCTCGGCCCCTTGAAGGTAACGTGGCTGCTTGAGTCGCGGCGCAAGCGCAGCATGCTCGACTCTTGCGCAAGCCCACCTTCAGGCGTGTCGAAGCGTAAGTTGTATTCGTGGGTGCGCGGCTGCACCAACATCGCGCCAGCTTTAACGAGGCGATTTTCCATCTCAGCTAAATCGCTGACGAAAAATTTGACTTCTAGTTCTTTGTCGCTTGCCAACATGATCATTGTTATTCCACACTCAGCATAGCCTGACGCTGTTCCACGCTATCTCCAGCCTTCACCTGAATTCTCACGACTTTGCCATCCCGCGGCGATTTGAGTTCGTTTTGCATTTTCATTGACTCAAGGATAATGAGCACGTCACCCTTCTTCACTACTGCCCCATCTTCAACCGCAACCTTTACAATCAATCCCGGCATTGGCGCCCGCATCGTGAATTCGCCGCTGGCCGCGGTGCCCACTCCGCCTGCAACCTTTAGCCTTTTCTCGCGCTCATCCTCGATCGTCGCCGTGTAAAGCGCGCCGCGCAAAATTACTTGCAGCGTGCCTTCCTCTCCCTGGTCCACGTGTGCCTGATGCGACTGTCCGTCCACTAACAAACTGTAGATCGGCTGCCCGCTGACAGATTGGAAATCCACCTCGTAGACATGACCATTTACGCTAACCTGGCCTGGCCCAAGGATCTCAACTTCGTATTGCTTTTCGTCGATTGTGGTAATGTATTTCATGAGCTATTGGTGCATGCGCTCCCAGCGAGAGATCCACTTCCAGTTGCTGGTATCCCGTTTGCCACGGGCAATAATGTGGGCGGATCGCTCGGCTTGCTGGTTGGCTACCAGCGTGGCAACGATCGCCGCGATTTCAGGGTGTGTCTCGCGCCCTTCATCCGCTTGCTCCAATGAGAAGCGCTCCTCGACGAACCGTGTGTCGAAATTTCCGGCAATGAAACGAGCTTGCTCCAGGATGCGTTGGTGGAAGGGGATGTTGGTCTTAACGCCAACGATTCGATATTCCTCAAGCGCGCGGCGCATGCGCAATATTGCCTGACCACGTGAATCACCGCGCACTACCAATTTAGAGATCAATGAATCGTAATAGGGCGAGATCTGGAAACCGGCGTAAACGCCGCTATCCACTCGCACTCCAGGCCCGGTTGGTACGGAATGATGGGAAACAAATCCAGTGGACGGCAAGAAATTGTTATATGGGTCCTCAGCGTTGATGCGGCACTCGATTGCCCAACCCTGCATCTTGACCTGCTCTTGCGTCAGGCTCAGTTGGCGGCCGCGGGCGATGCGCAATTGCTCAGTAACGATATCGACCCCCGTCACTTCTTCGGTGATTGGGTGCTCGACCTGCAAGCGCGTGTTCATTTCCAAAAAGAAGAAGTTCTTGTCTTTGTCGACCAGGAATTCGATCGTGCCCGCGTTGGCGTAATTGACCGCTTTGGCTGCTTTTACTGCCACCGCGCCCATCCGCTGCCGAAAATCCTCGTTGTCATCAATGAAAGGGGAGGGCGCTTCCTCGAGCAGCTTCTGATGCCGCCGCTGCAGCGAGCATTCGCGCTCGCCAAGATGGATGGTGTTGCCTTCCATATCCGCCAGGATCTGGAATTCGATGTGCCGGGCCCCTTCGACCAGTTTCTCCAAGTACACGTTGCCGTCTCCGAAAGCCGCTTGTGCTTCGCGCCGAGCTGATTCCAGCAGAGAAGGCATTTCTTCTATGGCCTTGACCTCTCGCATGCCTTTGCCGCCGCCGCCAGCGGTGGCTTTGATCAAGAGCGGGAAACCAATTTGCGGTGCCACACGCAGCAGTTCTTCGTCGCTCAGGCTGCCTTCGCCTTCAGTGCCAGGCACGACCGGCACGCCGGCTGCGACAACCGTCGCCCGCGCCACCGCCTTGTCACCCATGGCCGCTATGGCCGAAGCCCGTGGCCCAATGAACGTTATGCCCGCATCTTCACAGGCCTGCGAAAAGTCAGATCGCTCAGCAAGGAACCCGTAGCCTGGGTGGATCGCTCCGGCGCCAGATTTTTTGGCGACATCCAGAATCTTGTCCATCCGCAAATAAGAATCTTTCGACGGCGCTGGTCCGATCGGGTAGGCCTCGTCGGCGTAGCGAACATGCATCGCCTGCCGATCCGCTTCTGAGAAAACCGCAACCGTGTGCAGGCCAAGTTCACGACAAGCACGGATGATGCGGATGGCGATCTCGCCGCGGTTGGCGACCAGTACTTTGCTGAAATTACTCATAGGGGGATATTGCCATGCTTTTTAGCAGGGTTGCTGTCGCGCTTGTTGGTCAACATCTCAAGGGCATTGATCAGCCGAGGGCGAGTGTCGCGCGGCTCGATCACGTCATCGATATATCCGCGGCTCGCAGCCACGTAAGGATTAGCAAATTTCTCGCGATAATCCGCCACCAACTCGGCTCTTTTCTTTTCCGGGTTTTTGGCTTTAGCCAATTCTTTGCGGAAAATGATATTGACCGCGCCGTCCGGCCCCATCACGGCGATCTCAGCTGTCGGCCATGCTAAGTTCAGGTCGCCGCGAATGTGTTTGCTGCTCATGACATCGTACGCGCCCCCGTAAGCTTTGCGCGTCACAACAGTCAGCTTCGGCACGGTCGCTTCGCAATAGGCATACAACAGCTTCGCGCCCGCTCGAATAATGCCGCCGTGTTCCTGTGCAGTACCCGGCATAAAGCCCGGCACATCTTCCAGCGTTATGATCGGAATATTGAAGCTATCGCAAAAGCGCACAAAGCGTGCTGCTTTCTCCGATGCGTCGATATCGAGCACCCCGGCCAGCACCATCGGCTGGTTGGCCACCACGCCCACCGCGTGGCCACCCATCCGGGCGAAGCCGACCACGATGTTCATTGCAAATTGGTTATGGATCTCAAAGAACGCGCCATCATCCACTAACATGCGAATGACTTCTTTGACGTCGTAAGGCTTATTCGCTTCGTCCGGAATGATCTCGTCAAGCGCGTCATCGCGGCGCAGCGGGTTGTCCTTCGTAGGCCGGAATGGTGGGTCTTCTAAATTGTTCTGAGGTAAATACGAAAGCAGCTTGCGAATTAGGAATAGCGTGTCAGCCTCACTATCGGCCACGACATGACACACACCCGATTGAGTTGAGTGAATGCTTGCTCCGCCCAGGTCCTCGAATGAGACTTCCTCGTGGGTCACGCTCTTAACCACTTCGGGCCCAGTGACGAACATATATGAAGAGTTGCGCACCATGAAGATGAAATCGGTCAGCGCTGGCGAATAAACTGCCCCACCCGCGCACGGTCCCATGATTGCGCTGATCTGCGGCACAACGCCGGATGCCATCGTGTTGCGCAGGAAAATATCCGCGTACCCGCCGAGCGAAACGACACCTTCTTGAATACGTGCTCCACCGGAATCATTGAGCCCGATCACCGGCGCGCCGTTCTTGATCGCCATATCCATCACTTTGACGATCTTCTCCGCATGGACTTCACCCAAGCTTCCACCGAACACAGTGAAGTCTTGAGAGAACACATACACTAGGCGCCCGTCGATCGTGCCCCAGCCCGTCACCACGCTGTCACTCAAGAATTGCTGTTGATCAAGCCCAAAGGCCGTCGTGCGATGTTTAACAAAAGCGTCTATCTCACGGAAGGATCCTTTATCCAGCAAAAGGTCCAACCGCTCACGCGCCGTCAGCCGCCCTTGATCATGTTGGGCCTTGATCCGGTCCGGTCCACCGCCTTCCTGGCTCTCGGACCGCAGTTCGTTTAGTTCTTCGATTTTGGACCGTTCACTCATGGTCTGCTCCAAAGTAAGCCCGCACTCGCGGGAGAGCCAAGCCGGCGAAAACCAATGCCAGCAGGGTAATCGCTAAAAAAGAATCAAATGGCCAGGTTACGTTTTGTGGACCCTTGGCTTGCAGAATGGCCCGGTCTAGCAATCCAAAAGCCGCAAAACCAATCGCTGTCCACGCGGTCCATTTGGGTGCCCACGCTTTGCCTATCCAAACCCCTCGCAAAAGCCAAAGCCCCAAGCCTCCCCAAAACAAGCCGCTCACAACGAAAAAAATAGGGGGCACACTCAGGGGCAGGTCGCTAAGAAAATCCCAGTTGCTTAGCATGGCCCAGGCCCGCAGAATCTGCATCCCTGTGAACGTTAACACTAACGCCGCGAGGCAGGTTACGGCAAAGGGCCTTTTTGGCTTTTCAGCCATCTAGTCCCTCAAACCAGCGATGGGTCAGGGCACCGCTAATCTTAGCTCCTAGCCAATCTGCAGCATGATCTTGCCCATCTGGTTGCCTGCCTCCAGCCGCTCGTGCGCCGCTCGCGCATCTCTAAGAGGGAAGCTGGTATCGATTACCGGCTTCAGCTTGCCTTCGTAAACCTGCTCCATCACCTCCGCGAAATCCGCCCGCGTTCCCATTGTGGAACCCAGAATGCTGAGATGCTTGCTAAAAATATAACGGTTGTCGATCTCGAATTTTGGCCCGCCGGTATTGCCCACCGTCAGCAGCCGGCCGCCTTTGCGGAGCGCCCGCATGCTCAACGGAAAGGTCGTGCCAACATTGTCGACCACCACATCCACGCCGCGCTTGTTCGTGAGTGCATACGCAGCTTTCGACCAATCCTCCTTCGAGCGATCGATCAGATAATCAGCTCCCAAAGATTCGGCCAGATTTAGTTTCTCGGCATCCGAACCGACCACGATCACTGTGGCTCCTAAATATTTCGCCACTTGCACGGCCGCCGTATTCACGCCTCCCGACGCGCCCACAATCAGCACAGTTTCGCCTTTTTGGAGTTTGCCGCGCTTCACTAGCGAATGCCAAGCCGTCACAAACACCAGCGCCGCGGCCGCAGCTTTATCCGCCAAGAACCCATCGGGGATCTCCAGCAGATTCACCGCCGGCACGGCGACATATTCCGCGTAGGTCCCATGTAGCGTTTCGCCGAGCAATTCCCAATGCTTGCAAAGGTTCTCTTGACCTCCGTGTGTGAAA
This sequence comes from Anaerolineales bacterium, assembly GCA_025450445.1. Classification (GTDB taxonomy): domain Bacteria; phylum Chloroflexota; class Anaerolineae; order Anaerolineales; family UBA11579; genus JAMCZK01. The sequence continues at coordinate 30,950 of JANWHN010000055.1, forward strand.
TCGTCTTCCTCCATGCACACGCTCGCATTGATCACAACCCGCTGTCCCACCTTCCATCCTGTCACGCCCGCATTCAGCGTCGCGATCGTGCCCGCGCCGTCCGCGCCCAGCACATGGGGTAATGCTAGCTTGAATCCAGGCCATCCCGCTCTCACAAAAAGATCGGCATGATTCAACCCAGCAGCATCCAGCTTGACCAACACCCAACCGTGCGGCAATTGCGGATCAGGCAGCTCTCCATATTCAAGAACTTCCGGGCCGCCATGCAGTCGAAAAAAAACCGCTTTCATTTCCGCGGTCGATTATAACGGCGTGAGTTTTTGAGCTTTTCCGACGCCTGTTAGAATGAATCTCGCCCCGGCTGCAATGCTCGAATTTCTCACTGTCTTCCACGCCCGTTTTGCGAACACCGCCATGCTCTATTTCGGCGTCATCTCGCTCTGGGGCTACTTCCGCTTTTTCCGCCGGCAGGGCATCGACCCCGCTTACTGGGGCGCCCTCGTAATTGCCGAGATCATCGTCGTCGCCGAAGCGCTGCTCGGCATTTATCTCTGGGCCAGCGGGCTGGCCCCGGCGCGCCCGGTCCACTTCCTTTACGGCGCGCTGATTCCCATCATGATTCCCGCCGCCTACCTCTACACCCGCGGTCGCGCCGCCCGCGCCGAAAACATGATCTACGCAACGGCCACCCTTATCACTGTTGGGTTCATTATCCGAGCCATCTACACTGCCCAAGTTATCCCGTAGCGAAACGCGGATGAGAATTGCTTGTCAGCACCTTTCAGTAGTGATAAAATACGCAAAGTAACCTCTGAAGCAAGTGGAGAAAAGCCCGAATGACTGACGCTACCGTCCCCGCTACCCAGGCTGAAACCCCCACACCCCAAGCCCAACAAGAAAAAATTGAGCTCAACCGCCGCGAGTTCCTTAACCTGGCTTGGCTCGCTTCGCTTGGCTTCCTGACCCTGAGCATCGGCGGGGTGGCCGTCCTGTTCGGTATGCCTCGTTTCCGGGAGGGCGAGTTCGGTGGCACATTCACCTTTGGCCCGGTCTCCGATCTTCCAGGCACAGACGTTGCCCCGGCCAATTTCCCCAAAGTCAAGCTCTGGCTTTCCAACGATCCCGAAGGCGTTACCGCCCTCTACAAGGTTTGCCCCCATCTCGGCTGCCTGTATGCCTGGAATGATCAGGAATTCAAGTTCATTTGCCCCTGCCACGGTTCGCAGTATGAACATGATGGCGATTACATCTCCGGTCCCGCGCCACGCAGTTTGGACAAATTCGTGATTACCATCGAAGACGAGAACGGCAACGTGCTGGCCACGACTCCTGAGGATGGCGGCCCGGTGCGTTTGCCCGATAATCCGAACGCGATCATTCGCATCGATACCGGTACCAAGATCCTCGGCGAGACCCACACCTAACCCCCATGCATTTGTGCGGAGAATCTGATGCTTAACGCTCTCAGACAACGCTTCAACATCCCGCCACGCAACGAGTGGCGCTCGTGGATCGGCAAGATGATCGACGAACGCGTGCGCATCATCACCGCCGGTCTGAGCATCAAGGAGCTGCGCGCAGTCGTGCGCGGCGATCCGCCAACCGAGAAACCGAACCCGCGCTATAAGGTCATCACCACCAGCTTCATCGCCCACTTGCGCCCACGCTACTATCCGGCCGCCTCAACTTGGTTCACCCACACGTTCCGCCTGGGTTGGTTTACGACATTCTTCTTTATTGTCGAAACCCTCACGGGTGTCATCTTGATGGTTTACTACATTCCCTTCCCCGATCAAGCCTATGGCTCGATCTTGGAAATCGAAAGCAATGTTTTCTTCGGCGAGCTGATGCGCGATGCGCATCGTTTGGGTGCCGAAGGAATGGTTATCTTCAGCTGGCTGCACCTGCTGCGCACATATTTCACGGGCTCCTACAAAGGTCCGCGTACATTCACCTGGCTCACCGGCGTGCTGCTTCTCTTGATCACCGCCTGGCTCAGCTTCACAGGTTACCTGCTGCCTTGGGATCAGTTGGCTTACTGGGCGGTCACCGTCGGCACCAGTATTACCGACTCCGGACCTGTGGTTGGTCCCGCGCTGAACATCCTGATGCGTGGGGCTCCCGATATCGGCACTGGCGGTTTGCTGCGCTTCTATTTGCAGCACGTGATCCTGTTCCCACTTATCGCCATCTTGTTCATCAGCATTCACTATTACAAAGTAGCTCGCGAGCATAGCATTTCGTTGCCCGCTGTCATTGAAGAGACTGAAATAACGCAGGAAGAGAAAAAGGAAGCTAACCGTCGCATCGACTTGATCCCAGACCTGCTCAGTCATGAGATCTTCCTGATCAGCATCGGAACATTTGCGCTTTTGGCCATCTTGTACTTCCGTTTGTTCAATTCTCCACTTGAGACGCACGCCAATCCTCAGGCGACACCCCTGGATACGAAAGCCCCTTGGTACTTCTGGTGGCTGCAGGGCATGCTCAAGATCGATCCGGCGTCCATCATCGAGAATTTGGTCAACCCATTGTTCGAGATGGTTGGCATAAGCTTCCGCCTGGAGTTGAGCAAGCTCCTCAACAGTAAATTCATCATGGGCTTGGTCGTGCCGCCTGGCCTCGTACTCTTGCTGATGGCCATTCCTTACATCGATCGCAATCCATCTCGCCTTGCACGCAATCGACCCTTCGCCATCGCCTGGGGTCTTGCCTGGGTCTTCATCGTCATAGCCCTTAGTTACATGGGCACGCCACAATATGGCATCGAAACTCCACCTGCCACACGCATTATTCAAGACTTGGCTCCGGAGGAAGGCGAAGGTCCATTGCGCTTGATTCCTTATGCCGAGTTGCAACAAGGAATTTATGTTGTCGGCGAAGATTACGGCGATGACCTCTGTCCTGGTTTGGCTTACCAGCCAAATCCCGAGGAAGATGTCAACAACGTCGTCATCGGCTGCCCCCACCTGACCGCCGTTTTCGAACAATTCAGCGAGCGGCTGCTTGAAGCTGAAGCGGAAGGTGGGTTGCCAGACCTGAATGCTCGTCTCATTGTTGAGCAGCTGCAAGCAAATATGTTCCGGGTAACCCCGCATGTCGAATGGTCGGACCCCATCACCGGTGATGCGAAAGCCTACGAACATACCTATTATCTGCACGAAGACAGAGCTCGTGAAGAGTAAGCCGAGCGCCGAGGAGAATCTCAACGCATGAAACGCGTCCAACTGGAAATTATTCTCGGCACTGTTTTTGTGCTGCTGAGTGCAGCCATCATGATCGTTCTCGGCATCCGCGAACCTCAACGCTTAGCAGATTATGAGGTCCAACAGCGCGCCGAGGAGATTGAATTCGGCGCCTCCGTTTTTGTTACCAACTGCACTCGCTGCCACGGCACTCAGGCTCAAGGCATCACCGGCATTGCTCCCAGCCTCCGCGACAATCATTTCTTTACCCAGCGCATTGCTGAGGTTGGGTGGGGTGCTGGTCTAGAGGACTACATTGTCTCGGTCGTCACTACTGGCCGTCAGGTCTCAACCCGTCCGCAGCTCTACGTTGGCGGCGGCACTCCTGCAATGCCTACTTGGTCAGAAAAATTTGGCGGTCCATTGCGCGACGATCAGATTCGGGCCGTCGCGGCCTTTATCATGAATTTCGAGCCCTATGCTCTCGGTCAGGTTCCCACTGTCGAGCCACTCCTCCCAGTCGTGGATGAGTCCACTCCGGAAGGTCGCGGCCAAGTTGTTTTCCTGCAAGCTGGTTGTAATGCCTGCCATACCATCAGCGGCTTAAGCACCGGTACCATCGGCCCGGTTCTAGATGGAGTTGGATTACGGGCTGCAACTCGGGTCGAAGGCCTTACCGCTGAAGAATATATCCATCAGTCAATTATTGAGCCTAGTGCTTATGTAGTCGAGGGTTATGCCGACGGCTTGATGCCGCAAACCTTCGCAGAAACCCTCACAGAAGAGCAGATCGCCGATCTCATTGCCTTCCTGCTCACTCTGCAATAATCCGAACTCCTCATTAACCCAAAGGGCGACGATTACGTCGTCCTTTTTTGCTTAAATTCTGTCACTCCGAGCGAGAACCAGCGCCACGTTTAGCGGCTCTGCTCGACAGGAATCCGTGGGTCGATTGTTTTTGAAAATTGCACATCTGATCGATGAAGGCAGGTAAAAAATCGGTTTCGGTTTCACCTTCGATGCATCCAAAAATTTCAGTGACTCGGTGGAGTTCGCTTCTTCTGCGAAGTCCAACGCGAACGGTTTCATCGTTCGCAAGTTATACTTTCAATCGTTCAAGTCCTAATCAACCCAAAAAATGAAACGCGCCATCCAGATTTCCTTTTTCGCTTTACTTACCTGTTTGCTTTCTGTCGCCGCGGTTCGCGGCTCCCTTCCTGAGAAAGGTCCTGTTGAAGGCGACGCCGTCAATGGCGGGCGGATCTACAACAATTGGATGCTCGCTTTGGATCTCTCGCCGCCAGCTGGCGAGCATCCATTGTGGCTGGACCAGGATTCAAATCCGCGCAGTGGCGTAGTTACTTGGCGCTGCACAGAATGTCACGGCTGGGATTACAAAGGCGCGGAGGGATCCTACAACGAGAGCTCTTCTCACTACACGGGCTTCCCCGGTCTTGGCAATTCCATCGGCTCAAGCCACGATCAAGTAATGGCTTGGTTGGACGGCACCAACAACCCCGATCACAACTTTCTCTTCTATACGACTTCGGTTGCCCTTGAAGACCTGACTGCATTCTTGCGCACTCAACAGATCGATATGGATTTACTGATTGACCCAACCACCGGCAAGGCGTTAGGTGATTGGGAACGTGGTGGGCTCATCTACACCGAATCATGCTCGGGCTGTCACGGGGCTGGCGGAGCCACCGTTAATTTCGGATCCCAAGCGAACCCGCTCTTTGTTGCCGATTTGGCTGAAGCTGAGCCTTGGCGGACAGTCCATGTTATTCGCTTCGGAACACCCAGTGGTCATATGCCCGCTAGCGAAGAACTTGGCTGGTCCCTTTCTCGCGTCGCCGATGTTTTAGCCTACGCTCAAACACTGCCGCGCGGCACGCCAGAATACGGGTTACAGCCAGGCGATCCTACTGACCCCTTTCAAGTCGAACGCCAGGGTGATATCCAGCCAATCATCTGGGGCGCATTCGCAATGATGGCCGTTGTCTTAGCCAGCTTCGGATGGGATGCTCTCAAAAATCGCAGTACCAGGCGAGCCAAATAGCTCACCATCCCCAAAACGTGTCACTCTGAGCGTGACTAAGAGTATTTCGTATCATTTCTAAAAAGCGACAATTTCAAGGAGAAGCGAATTTCCGTCAGTGCGAGACGGCGGTGGCCGCGTGGCAATCTGGTTTGTCTTCATTAAAGTCCAGTTGCTTGATATTCTCTGTGCTTCGCCCCTAATTCCGCGAATTTCGTGTTTAATGACGAACAATCAAAAACAGGGAGGAATCAGAGCATGAAACTTTTTTGTCAAGTTATTAGTCAATCGTGTCAAGTTATTAGCTATACCCCTCTCCGCCAGCACATAATAACTTGACTATGTCAGCGCACCGTTGCTTCTGTTTAGTTTCAAATGGGTAGAATCTGCGCATGACCCCAATTAGGATTCGCTGGCTCGCACTCGGCGCAGGCCTGCTTGTGCTCGCCTTCGGTTACTCCATGCTAACCCGCACAGTCACGATTCTGGCTGATGGGGAGCTTGTGACGGTCTCCACCCGCGCCCTAACGGTTCGCGGCGCTTTGGATGCCGCCGGCTTAGCGGCTGGACCACAGGACAAAGTCGAGCCGGCTCAATTCTGGCTGCTTACGGATGGCTTGGTCATCAACTTGCAGAGGGCTTCATTAATTGAGCTGGAAGCCGACGGCGAGACTCACTACAAAACCAGCGCCGAGAAAGACCCGCTCGCCTTGCTTTCACAATTTGGGGTCGATCTTGGGGAGAATGATGTTCTCTTGGTATCTGGCCGGCCGATCGCATCGGGTGAGCTGCTCTCATCACTGCCACGAATTCACATTGGGGTTCGACGTTCTTTCCCAATCACCTTAATTGAAAATGGCCAAAGCTTTTCTTTTGAATCTTCCGCATCAACTCTGGGCGAAGCGCTGACCGAGCAAGGCGTACAGCTCAACCCCGCCGATCAACTCAACCCATTGCCCGAAACCATTTTGACCGGGCGAGTGGATGCAACCATCGTTCGCGCTCAAACGATCGAAATCACTGCCGGCGGTGAAACACTCGCCTTGGCGACGGCGGCCGCAACCGTTGGTGAAGCCCTCGCCGAAGCAGGAATTGCACTGCAAGGTTTGGATTACAGCGAGCCTGCTGAAGGCGAGCCGATCCCTGAGGACCGCCAGGTCGAGGTTGTTCGCGTTTTGGAAACCGTCCTTCTTGAGCAGCAACTAATTCCTCACGAAACGGAATGGCAAGAAGATCCAGAATCCGAATTGGACACGATTTCTGTTGTTCAACTCGGGCAAGATGGTGTGCAGGCCGCGCGGGTTCGGGTCCGGTATCAAGATGGCGTTGAAGTTGCTCGTCAAGAAGAAGGAGAGCGCGTTCTAGTTCAACCCCAGAGGCAGATCAATGGCTACGGCACTCAGATCGTTCTCCGCACCATCGTGGTAGACGGCGTCATGATCGAATATTATCGAGCGGTGCAGGTCTTTACCACCTGGTACTCCCCGTGCAATTCCGGCGTGACCAGCTGTTTATATGGAACATCTTCTGGCATGGACGTGACAAAGGGCACCATCGCAACTTACTTGAATTGGTACCGTGCGCTCAAGTTCAGCACCGTCTACGTCCCCGGCTATGGCGCTGGAGCAATTGGTGACGTCGGCGCATATCCTTCCGGCGAGCCGTGGGTCGACCTGGCTTTCAGCGAAGCCGATGTGACAGCGGCTGGCGGCCAGCCCTGGTCCAACGCCTATGTGACACTTTATTTCACGACGCCAGTTCCCGCCTACGTCCCGCTCACCTGGCCGCCATAGCTTGGCTACTTCCGCCACATCTATCAATGTGCCTGCGCTATTGCGTCGGCATGGCTTGCGTCCCAATAAGCGGCTCGGCCAAAATTTCCTCGTCGACGACAATCACTTGGCGCGGATTGTTGAAACTGCCGGGGTAGGCGCACAAGACGAAGTCCTCGAAGTTGGCGCCGGTTTGGGATCGCTTACTATCCACCTGGCAAACGCTGCGAAGCGCGTCGTCGCTGTTGAGCTGGATGACAAAATGCTCGGCCCATTACGTGAAACCGTGGCGCAGCATCCCAACGTCGAGATTGTGCACGCCAATATTTTGGAGCTCGAACTCGCCAAGTATTTCAGCACATCCAGCTTTCTTGTCGTCGCCAATATTCCCTATTACCTCACTTCTAATTTGATCCGTCATTTGTTGGAAACCGAGCCACGCCCATCCAAACTTGCTCTCACTGTTCAAGTTGAAGTAGCTGAGCGCGCCTGCGCCCAACCGCCCGACATGTCTTTGCTTTCATTGAGTGTTCAGGTCTACGGTTCTCCTCGCATCGCTCATCGTATTCCCGCCGGCGCTTTTTATCCCCCACCAAAAGTGGACTCCGCGGTCCTGTTAATCGATCTTTTTGAAAAAGCAAAATTTCCCGCAGACAAGCTAAAAGTCTTCTTTAGGCTAACTAAAACAAGTTTTGCGCAGAAGCGCAAAACCCTGGCGAATTCTTTGGCCTCATTGCCCGAGTGGACGAAAGAACAAACAATTGCCCGCCTGCAAGCCGCTGGCATTGACGCGCGCCGTAGGCCACAAACCTTGAGCTTAGACGAGTGGGGGAAAATTGTGGAAAGTGCTAGCGCACTATAAATCTGTTCGTGATTTTTCGACTTCGGCCAACACCGCAAGCATTTTCGGATGCAACTCGCGGTTTGCCGCGCATACGGATTGTGGCTTGCTGATGAAATCCGGCCCTCCGCGCACGTCGGTGACCAAAGCGCCAGCTTCCTGCGCGATCAAGCCGCCCGCCGCGACATCCCATGCGTTCAGCCTGATCTCCCAAAAGCCGTCAAGGCGGCCGGCTGCCACATAGCAAAGGTCCAGGGCCGCAGATCCTAGCCGGCGCACGCCTTGGCTGCGCTTCGAGAAAGCGGCGAACTCGGCCATGTTGTTTTGTGGATTGGTCCATGCGTCGTATGGAAAACCTGTTACCAACAAACTACTTTTTAAATCCTTAACAACTGAAACATGGATCGGGTTTGCATTTAGCCAGGCGCCTGTGCTGCGTTCCGCCAAATACATCTCATCCGCAATCGGGTCGTAAATTGCGCCAAGCGTCAGTTCGCCATTCTGCGCATACGCGATCGAAACAGCGAATAACGCCATTCCGTGTGAATAGTTGAGCGTTCCATCGAGGGGATCGATATACCAAACATCGTCTGCTGAACCAGTTCGTTCTCCACTTTCTTCACTAAACACGCGGTGCTGAGGGAAGAGTTTTCCTACCTCACCAAGCAGATACGCTTCCGATTGATGATCGACCTCAGTAACGAGGTCGATCTCGCCCTTGTAGCTGATCTGGTGCACATTGCCAAATCCGGCGCGCAAAATCTCGCCCGCCCCGCGGGCAAAACGCTCAATATCCTCAATGGTTGGTTGCATGGATGCTATTTCTGGCCGCGAGCTTCAGCCGCCAATTGTTCAAAGAATTGGGACAAGAATTTCTGTCTTTCGTCGGCGATTTTTTTCCCCGTTTCTGTTTGCATCCGATCTTTTATTTTTCCAAGCTTGAACAAGTACTCGTGATAAGAGCTGTATGTTTCGCCCGTATCAGGTTTCCCGGTTTCTTTGAACTTTTCGCTCGGTTCGGCGAAGAACGGCCACTTCATCACCACATCGTAACCGAGGGTGCGCGCCACTCCAAAAGCCCCGAGCACATCCAACTTGTCAGCGTCGAACATAACCTTGGCTTCGATCGTCTCTGGCTTCTCGTCACCGCGGAAACGGTGGGCACGGATGCAATGCTGCACTGCAGCAATTCGTTCATCTTGCCAGCCCTCCGCGCTCAGAATCTGGTGGGCAAAGTCCGCCGAAAGATGCTGGTGCTCGGCCCGTTTGCCACCACCGGTTTCACCGCCGCTGGCGTCGTGCAACAGGGTCGCCGCTCGAACGATTTCAAGGTCAGCGTTCTCGGCTTCAGCTAGTCGTTCAGCCAGATGATAGACGCGCAAAATGTGATCGAAGCCGTGCACTGGGTCGTATTCCGGATACCAGGCACGCGCTTGATCTATGGTGGGCATTCGTCAGAGGATGGTTGTGTAGTTGATCAGGTAGTAAATCGCGCCGAGCAGTATAACGCCCACCAATCCAATGAGGAAGGCACGCATTGCTAGTCGGATCAGCCAGCGGATGAACACTACGCTCAGGCCGATCACTGCGATTAAACCCATGATCGCCCACTGGGTGGGCAAGCCGTCAAATATCGATTGGATCCAGACCATTAGGCCAAGTTTGTACCGGGTAGGGCACACCTTTCTTGATCACTGTATGTACAAGATTGGTGCCAAATCGGTAACCAAGATGGCGATAATCGTCGACATCCAAAATCAGGAGGTCGGCCTGCTTCCCGACCTCAATCGAGCCAACATTCGCCTGCCTGCGGACCGCAGCCGCGCCATTTATCGTGCTTGCAGCAATTGCCTGGGCAGGCGTCAGCTTCAGGAAGCGGCAAGCAAGGGCTAGGGAGAATTGCATGTTTTCACACCAAGCGGTTCCTGGGTTTAAGTCACTGGCCACGGCGAGCAATCCATTTGCTGCCAAGATTGCTTTAGCGTTGGCATATTTGGTCTCTGCCAACCCAAATGGTGTTGCCGGCAACGCGACCGCAACCATTTCGCTCTCTCCAAGCTTCGAAATCTCAGCCGTGGATGTGCTGACTAAATGGTCCGCTGAGATTGCTCCCAATTCCATGGCCAGGTTTGTTCCGCCCAAATTGTCGAATTCGTCAGCATGGATCTTTGTTGGAAAGCCTAGATCGGTTGCAGTCTCCAAGATTTGGCGAGATTGTTCAAGGCTGAATGCGCCCGTTTCGCAAAACACATCGACAAATGCCAATGGGCGGCCAGCGACATTTTCATGCCACCAGTTTTTCACCTCAGGTAGCCAGTTGGCGCAAAGCTCCTTTGTGAACTCGTCGCCCCGCCCTTTGAATTCTGCTGGAATGGCATGCGCGCCCAGAAATGTGATGGCCAAGTCCCACGGACCTTCATTGTCAAGAGCAACCAGACTCTTCAGCAGCCTCAGCTCCGTTTCTAAATCGAGGCCGTAACCTGTCTTTGCTTCGATAGTTGTGCTCCCATGAGCAAACATCTGGAGCAAACGTGGACGCGTCTGATTAAGTAATTCCTCCGTCGATGCATTTCGCGTCGCTTTCACCGTGGAGAGAATCCCGCCGCCAGCCTCAAGGATCTCTAAGTAAGTCTTCCCCTGCAATCGCCGTTCGAATTCCGCCGCCCGATCCCCAGCCCACATTGGATGCGTGTGAGCATCAACAAATCCCGGCATTACTACCTTGCCACCCGCGTCCAACCTTGCCTCGGCCGGATGTCTGGCAATCAAGTCGGAACTCGCATCAACTTCAACGATTCTCGCATCGCGAAAAAGTACGGCGCCGTTTTCTATAATTCCTAAATTTCCAAGGATTTCGCCGCGCTGTGGGCCCCCGCGCAGGGTTAGCAATTGTTTTGCATTGTGAATCAACATGATCGGCATTATACAGTGCGAAAATTTCTGTCTTTTTGCCGCATTTCTTGACACCCTAAAATCGCTATGCTACAGTTAGCCGCTTGACCTCGTCCGAGATTATGAACAGATCGCGAACCCAACTTCTTAACGAACGATTGAGCGGTCTGCAAGATTCGACTCCTGAGATCGTCGGAGCTGCAATTGTCAGCGCTGATGGCTTAAGTATCGCTTCAGTGCTCGCACCGCCGATCGAAGAGGACCGCGTGGCAGCCATGTCTGCCGCAATGTTGTCGTTAGGCGAGCGTATCGCAGAAGAATTGGGCCGGGGCAAATTAGAGCAGGTTTACATCCGCGGGTCTGCAGGCTACGCCATCTTGACTGCCGTAGGTCCAAACGCTGTGCTCAGCATCATTGCAGTCCCTGAAGCCCGGCTCGGATTGCTTCTTCTGGAATTGCGCAAAATAGTCGCCGATTTACAACTTTTGCTTTAATAGGTTTGGCTGAAATGCAGGCCATTCCAAAGAGCGGCTACACGTTGCCAAATCGGTTGGCTCGTATCACCGTTTTAGCGGTTGAAGAAATGCTGGGAAAAAAAGGGATGCATGCTTTACTGAACCTGGCTCACCTCTCCCATTTGATTGATAACTATCCTGCGGCAAATTTGGAGCGCGGTTTCGATTTTTCCGAATACGCTGCCCTAAATTTTGGACTGGAAGAAATGTACGGTATTCGCGGCGGGCGCGGTCTCGCATTGCGGGCCGGGCGTGAGACCTTTTCGAGAGCGCTGAGCAACTTCGGCGCTCTAGCGGGCACTGGTGATGTAGCGTTCAAAGTTTTGCCACTCGGGATGAAGATAAAGATTGCTCTTCCCGCGATGGCGCGCATTTTTAGCGAGGTCAGCGATATGGCTAGCAGTGTAGTGGATCAACAACACTCGGTCGACTACCTGGTCCAACGCAATGCAGTTTGCTGGGGCCGAACCGGAGAAGAAAAACCTGTTTGCTATCTGATGGTTGGCCTGTTGCAAGAGTCGATGCATAGCACCTCCGGCGGTCGCGAGTTTCGTGTGGACGAAGCGGAATGCCAGGCGATGGGTCATGAAGCATGCCGCTTCGTGATTCAAAAGGAACCACTTAACTAGCTCATGAAGATTATGTTGGTTTTGCCAACTTACAACGAGGCAGAAAATCTGCCGAAGTTAATCCCGATCTTGATGGCATTACCTCTGCCAGATCTCAAAGTTTTGGTTGTTGACGATAAAAGCCCTGATCGCACCGGAGAGATTGCCGAAGAGCTAGCCAAGCAATTTCCCGGACGCATCGAAGTCCTGCATCGCAGTGGCGAGCGCGGGCTCGGGCGGGCATACGTATTTGGTTTCGATCATGCGCTCAAGAGCGATGCTGAGGCGATCGCTCAGATGGATTGTGACTTTTCACATCCGCCTGACAAACTGCCCGAGCTTGTCGCCAAGCTCACAGATTGTGATCTGGCTCTCGGTTCGCGCTACATCCCCGGCGGTGGGGTTGACAAACGTTGGCCAATATGGCGCAAGGCGCTGTCTCGCTGGGGAAATTTCTACGCCCGCACTATTCTCGGTCTTCCAATTCACGATGTGACCGGCGCCTTCCGCCTTTGGCGCAGGGAAATGCTCGAGCGCCTCCCTTATCGTCAAGTCGTTTCAAATGGCTACGTCTTCATAGTGGAAATCCTTTATCTTGCCCAGCTGCATGGATGCCGCTTCGGCGAGGTGCCAATCTACTTTGCCGACCGACAATGGGGGCGATCCAAAATGAATTTCAAGATTCAGCTTGAGGCAGCTCTCCGGGTCTGGCAAGTGAAATGGGCTTATCGAAATTTGCAACTTGATCGCTTAGCTTGAAAAGACTAGCTTTAACACCAATCCCATTGATCTTGCTGGCTGTCCTTTTTCTGGTTATTGCTTTTAACCAGTTGCCTGTCGAAAATTCCGGATTGGCTATTGATTGGAAGCAGATCTGGAGGGCGACGCACAATTTTGAAGCCAACTACGGCAGCACTGAGTTTCGCACTCCTCCTTGGGTCCTTCCTTTGCTGTGGCCTCTGACCCTGTTTCCCCTTAGCGCTAGTTGGGGGCTTGCGGCTAGTCTGACCCTGGGTGTTTTGGTAGTCAGTGTTCCTCGTCAGGTCCAGCGAAAGACTTGGTTCGTTGGAGTACTGTTGCTGGTGACCTCATATCCGGCGCTTCGTCAGATCATTGATGGCAATCTTGAGGCGCTGATAATTGGTGCGGTGCTATTGTTGCTTTGGGGTGTCAAAATTAGAAATCCGTGGGCGCTCGGAATTGGGATTCTCTTAGCCGCGGCAAAGATCCAAGAGACTTGGCTAGTGCTTATCGTCCTGTCATTTTGGTTGCTCCTAAATTGGCCGCGCCAATCCATTTTGAAAGCGACCCTGGTTGCTTTTGTCATTGCACTTCCCTTCGTCTTATGGAAGGGAGCAGAATGGTCCCATGCGATGTTGCATTTCTCCTGGCCCGGCACTGCCATTGATAGCAGTTTGCAGGCAGCAATGAAGCGCCTGACAATACCGTCTCCAGTCTTTTGGTTCTTATGGGCTGTGATATTTTTAACCACAATTAACATTCTGCTTTGGCGAAAACCTCCAATAGGAAGGAGCGAAGCTGGCTTGCTCATCTCCGCGAGCCTCTTACTTGGGCCTTACGCTGCTAGCAACAGTGTGCTGACGCCATTAGCTATCGGCGTCGTCCCCTTGCTTCAAAGACGCCCACTTTTTGCGCTTTCTTTAATTGCGCTCTATGACATTCCCTTTATCGCTTTGGGCAGGCCTGACCTGCGTGCCACGTTGGAAAGCAGTTATTGGACCTTGATTTTGTTGATCACTTGGATGATTTTTGTGTTCGATGTAGGGCGACAGCGTCATGAGGACGAGTCAAACTGATCAAAGTGCCGCGCGGAAGGTAAAAGAAAAATTCGTCCATAGCGCTAAGCGCGCACTCATTGCGATTTTTATGCGTGCCGTCTAATTGATATTGGTGGGTGGCTAAAAACTGGGCGGAGTTAAGCTTGGCGCTCATGGCTCGCGCAGCTGCTTTTCTAATTCTTGCAACGACACCCGCGACGTAAGATCCATGCTTACCGGCGTAACTGCTACCTGCCGTTTTACGATCACCGCGTGTACGTCTGTGTCCTCTGCGAAGGTACTTGCATCCGGAACTTGCTCGTACCCGGTTGAGCCGCGCTCGCTCCATGCCTTGCGTTGTGGGGCAGTCGGTAAGTAAAAGCGCAGCCTCGATAATTTGGTCATCACCCATGGGGTTTCTGCTGTAGCGTCAGAAGGGACTTCAACCTTTAGCACGTGCATATCTTCCGGGAATCTTTTGGCCAGCAATTGGCGGGCAAACAATGTTGTGAAGTGTGCTGATGCTTTGAAGTCAACCTCTTTTGAAAGGCTCAAATGATATTTATGGTCGGTCTCTAAAGAAATCGCCAGTGACGGAACCCCGTGCGACGCTCCTTCAAGAGCCGCGCCAACAGTGCCTGAAATGGTTACTCCGGTCCCAAAGTTAGTCCCATAATTGATACCGGCAACCACCAGATCCGGAGGCGTCGGCATAATTTCCAGGATTGCATGTTGTACGGTCTGCGCTGGCGTGCCGCCAACTGCGTGAATGGTCCAATCGTTGCCATGGATTTTTATTTTCTGCGTAGTGATGATTCCGTCTGATGTTGGCGGCATGCTGCGGCCCATACCGGACGATTGCTCGCGTGGCGCAGCAACCCAAACATAGCCTAAGCTGGATAGCGCTTCTGCTGCCAACCATAGCCCTGGCGAATTGATCCCGTCATCATTTGTGAGCAGGATTTGTGGACGGCCGTTTTGAGCCATAGCGGGAAATTGTATCAGCCAGACTTGGGCAGTCTGGCGCGGATGTTTAGACCTTAAGGAATTCTATTGATTGCGTCAGAACCAAGCCGTATCTCAACATCAACAGCAGCGCTCGCATCATACTCATGAATGATGCGAACATTTGGGATATCAAACAGCTCAGCCAGGTATGCCAGTGTGTATGGGTTGCCGGTGTGGTCCACCAGTACAGTCAGCCCAGAATTAGACGACGCATTGCCCGCGTTCACCACTGTGGCCCCCAACCCGCTAATCCACGTCTGCGCCCGCGCAGTCAGGTTTGCGTCGCCTGAACCATTCTGGATCGAAACTCGGGGTGCTTCTGCAGCCATTTTCTCAGCGGAAGTACCAGGTGTTTGCGGTCCTAAAGCAGTGTTGCTTGTGAAGATCTCATCACGCAGGTCTCGTATCTTGTCTGGGATCGGGATCAAGATCGCCAGATCGTCAGGTGATCGGCCGTAAATGACATATTCCTGACCAATAACACCTTTCTTGATGTCTTGTTCCTGAATTTGCATTGCCAGCACGGCCAGCTGGATTGCATCTTCGAGGGTGAGATTAGTTTGAATACCGGCAGAAAGCTCTGCGAACAATTGTGGGGCGTTTGCGATTAGGCCGGGCAGCATGTCATATTCGAGTATTCGCTCGCGAATAGCAAAGATGATTTGCTGCTGGCGTTGAGCGCGTGCAAAGTCACCTCCCTCAGCGTGCCGTTCGCGCGCGTAGGCCAGCGCCACATTTCCCGGCAAGGTTTGCCGTCCGGGTTTCAAGTTCTTCGGATTTGTATCGTTGCCTAATGGGTCTACAGTAATCGGAGCGAGTACGTCCACCGTGACACCGCCGATTAGGTCAATAAAGCGAATAAATGCCTCAAAGTCGATCTGTGCGTAATAGTCGATAGGCACGCCGATGGTCTGCTCCACAGTTCGCATCGCCAGTTCAGGTCCGCCGCCTGGCGTTTTATACAGCTCGCCGAAATAATAGGCAGTGTTGATCTTATTGGGATTGAAGCCGGGAATAACCGCCCATAGATCGCGCGGCACCGAGAGCATCCCAGCAGTCTTTGACACTGGATCAATTGAAAGCAGCATCATCGTGTCAGTCCGTGAGGGGCCTTCGCCTGAACTCCAATCGCGATAATCCAGACCCATCACCAAGATCGTGACTCGCTCGGCTCCGCTCCAGGCAGGAGGCAATGTAACCCCTTGCCCGCTGGCCTGAATTTCTTCGGAGGTGAGTCCCTCGTCGCCCGCACCCGCATCCGCGAAGAGGGGAAGGCCAAACAAGCCAGTCGGCGCCGAACCTGCGTATCTAGACCACGAATAAGCCGTGGGTACCAGGAAAAGCGAAAGAATTACAAAAAAGACCAGAGCCACAATCGAAAGGCGTCGGTGCTGCTGAACAAACGCGGGCAGTTTTATGCGTGCCATGGCTACGGCGTCGGCGTTTCCGTCGGAGTTTCGCTTGGCGGTTCAGGCGTGTCGCTCGGCACCGGCGTATCGCTTGGCGCCGGAGACGTGTCCGTGGGTGTTTCTGTATCAAACAGTGGAGTATCCGATGCAGTTGGTGGCACGACCGTCCAAGTTGGTGTTAATGTGAAAGGCAGTGTGCTGGTCGGCAAATCTGTCGGCCCGATGCAGGCCTCGAAGGCAAAATTCAGTTTGGCCTGCAGCTCCGCGTCAATACGCACATTCAAGGCATCCTGATACGCATCTGCGGCCGCGCACCAATCGCCTTCGGCTCCAAGTTGATCGCCAATGTGAACTAAGGATTGCCAATATCTTGTAAAGGCAGCAATGCCATTCGAGTCGCGCAGGTCTGGCGCCATGCCAACCAGCAGGCCATAGTAATAAGCCGCATCTTGCGGATAGGCTAACCAGAAGGCGTTGCCGTACAGGTACAACCGCGCCCATTCTCGATAATTTGATGCCAGTCCATCCAGAGGCCCGAATTTTTCGGCCAGTGCAAAGTCGTAAAGGCCGGGCTCGAACAACCCGAACTCCACAATGTTCTGAGCGCCGCGATTGCGTAGCGCAGCAAATAACATTCCATCAACGTCTGCAGTATTGAAACCCGCATCCGCCTGGCGTAAAGCCAGCAGTGTATCGATTGCCTCGGTCCAATCGTGGGCCACCATCCGAGCTCGTGCCGCGACAAGCAGCTCTTCTTTCGGGCGGGGATCCTGAGTCGGGGTGGGCGATTCAGTGGGCAACTCCACTGAAGTAGATTGCGGCGTGTTGCCGATCACCAGCATCACTTCGATCCACAAGTCAGCTACGTCTAAAAATTCTGGATCTTGTGAAAAAATGTATTCGAGGCGCTGCCGCGCTAACTCGTAACTTCCCGCTTCCATGTCCGCGATCGCAAGGTTGTATTGTTCCAGCATGTAGAAGCTGGCCTGCATGGTGGCTGTGGCATTGAACTCGGACCGACCAACAGACCACCCCGCTGCCCCGCTGGCTGCCGACACCAACAAGAGGGCGATGAAAACGGTCAGAACGACCACAGCGATCGGCGAGCGCAAAAATCTTCGCAATCGCCCTCCGCCTTTGGCTGGCGGCGCTGAATAACCGGGTTTCACCGGACGCGAAACGAGCCGGGAGCCTGATGCTGAAGACGGCCTCGTAGTTTGCGGACCCGAATTGAAACCCTTATTGGGTTTTGTGTCGCCTTGATTAGACATCTGGTCCGCGTATTCTACTTTTCTTTGAACACGGTTGCTTAAGAAAACATAGGGCGCAGAGATGCGCCCTATGTCTTTGTTCAGCTTTTCTGACCTACTTGCTTTCGTCGTTGTCGGCTGCGCTCGAGCATTCTCGGTCGCCACCACCGGCTCCGGCGGTACTAAAGTCGATCCTTCCGTCGCCATCGTTGTCGATACCGTCGCTGCATTGGGCGGTCGCCTGAGTGTTGGCAGGAACGCGTGTCGGTGTGGGGGTTGCCGTTGGGTACAAGATGTAAGGCAGGTCGCTAGCCGGCACCTCATTCAATGGCCCGAATGGAATGTCGAAGAGGAAAACTGCTGCCCAACAACGATTGTTGGTAACCGGGCCTCTAAACAGCATCCACATGTTGTCGGGTCCGCGGCCGAGCGGCACATAACCCACTCCCTCAAACAATGTGTCCACGATCTGCGCGTCGTTGCTATTGCTGCGGCGGCAGTTCGCGTTCTGTTCGGGGAAGACCATCATTGCGGCCGTTGCAGGAGTCGGCGTGCAAGGTACTTGCCCCGCCGCTCCAGCTACGTTTGGTCCCGCGCACAACGTTGCAGTTGGGGTTGGCGAGCAAGTGATGAAAGTGCCCGTGTTGTCGGGAACGTAACACGGCGTTGCAGTTGGCGTCGATGTGCAAAGAACCAGGGCTGCGACCACGGCACCATTCACGCACACTGTCGGCGTCATGGTTGCGGTCGGGGTTGGCGTGCAGGTTACCTGCAGCTGTTGGCCGGGGTTGTTCGGCGCCGTTACAGATGTTGGCGTTCCCGTTGTGGTTGTCGTCGTTGTCACGCTCGGGGTCGTCGTGATGACGCCATAGCAAGTTGTGGCCGTCACCGTTGGTGTTGCCGTGTAAGTCGGCGTGCAGTTGATCACTGCAAACGGGTAGGGCGCTATGCAGTCAGTCGGCGTGTAGGTTGCCGTAGGCGTTGGTGTGCAATCTTCAAACTGACCAGCCTGGTTGTAGTAGAAGCACACGGTTGGTGTCGCCGTTTGAGTCAGGGTCGATGTTGATGTGGGCGTACAAGTTGGAGCTTGTCCAACAGTTGAATTCGGTGGCAGGCACGGCGTGCCAGTCAGAGTTGGTGTCGGAGTGCAGGTCGCGTCAGGGGTCGACGCATTCGGGTCAACGCAAGGAGTTGTCACGGGTGGGGTTGGTGTTATGTCATCCGGGGTCGGCGATGGGGTCGGCGTGTCCGTCCGGTCATCTGGCAAGGTCGGAGTCGCTGTGGTTACTGGCGGCGTTGTCGTTGCGCTTGCTGCGGTGGGCGGCGCCACCGAGGGGTCATTCACACAAAGATCCGGGTCATCACCGGGTTGTCCACCCCAGATCGAGGCACAGGTGTTATCCAACTCGTTGATTTCTTGAGATGGGAAGAAAGGTTGCCCTTCGATCGGATCACCAGCTTCAGGATGATCGAACGTGTCGTGATAATCCGCACCGGATGGGTTGTTGACGCCCTGATCTGTCCATGCCCACCATTTGAAGGTGGGATCATTTAGGATCGAGGAAGCCTTGAACGCGATCTCAACATGAGCCGGCTTACCTGGGTCGACACGCACCCAGGCCAGGTCAGGGTCGTCGCCTGCGCCCTGATCGAAGATCACGGAGTCAAAGCCATCGCCCGAGCTGGGTGGATCTGGCACTAGCGGGCGCTCATCGCCGACGTCATTGTCGTCGTCGCCGATGAAGCGCACACCGGCCACACTCCAGTCTTCAAGCGCTTCTTCGCTAGGGTCGTTAGCTAGGATCAAAACGTCGCCACGGCCATCGATATCCAGATCAATTTCAATTGCGTAGGTTCCGTCTAGTTGCTCAGTCCGGTCATTTTGGTCGAAGACTGTTAATCGAAAGTAGAACCATTCACCATCCTCACCCAACTCGGCAGACATAATGTCTAGGTCGGGGAAGAAGCGGTCCTGGCTTTCTGCGTTGAACGGACGCTCGTATCGGTTGATCTGCCAGCTATCGCAGCCACCGTCGGGCTGGATCGGCCCGTCGCTGCTGTAATCGGCTGGCAGTGCATCACCTGTGTTGCAGTCCCAGATGAGCTGCTCATAGACTGGGCTTCCCGGGCGACCGAAATGGTCGACCGTGGGCGCGGCGTTGCCGCCCGGGCCGCAGGCTGCAGCCAGCAGGCCGAGCAGCAAAAACAGATTGGCGTTCAGTAAAATTTTCTTTCTCATTTCGATCTCCTCTTTCTAGCTTGTCTCTTTTATTAGATGAGCAAAAGCCTAGTTTGCTTCATTTTGCCCAGGCGTATTTGCTCGCTGCTTATCGATTAAGTTCATCATCATCTTGCGCGTTGCGGCATTGTGGGTCTCGAAGATCGGTGTACTTATCATTGTCATTATCAACCCCGTCATTGCATTCAGGTAACGAAGGTGCGATGGTCTCGCTGGGCTCTGGCGTAAAGGTCAGGGTAGGCGAGGGAGTCGGGGTGGGTGGATAGTTGACGAACGGCAACAAAGTTTCCGAGACCTGTTCGATTTGCACCGGGTCGTCATTGATCAAGAGGGTCAGGTTTTCGAGGAAAACCCAGCAGTTGGTTTGGAACGATGGCCCCTCAAATAGCACCCAGAGATTGTCAAAGCCGCGCCCGATCGGGGAGTACTCTTCGCCCGCAAATAGTGTGTCCGCAATCTCGAACACGGACCCGTTGCCTTCGCGGCAGTTGGCATTTTGCAGTGGGATAGCCGTCAGGATCTGCACAGCGACGGTCTCGCTGGGAATGACGGCTGGAACCAAGGTAGACGTCGCAGTTGACGTAGCGGTTGGCGTATCCGTGGCAGTCGGCTCGGCCTTTGCTCCACCTGGGAATAATTGCGAAGCTCCAAACAACCCCAGCACGAGCAGAATGAGAATCAGCAGGATCCCCAATCCCCCGAATGGGAAAGAAAATCCACCTGGCTGAAAGCCGGACTGTACATTCTTAATCAGTTCGCTTTCACTCGCCTTGGTTAATCCTTTTTGCGGCCACTCCGCTTTCATCGCAGCAGCCAGGGCGCCCTCCAGCCCGGCAAGCTCCGCGGCGAATGCCCGGCATTCTGCGCAGGTCTTGAGATGGCCTTCCAGAGCGCGTTGCTCGGATGCCTCGAGCAAACCATCGCTGGCTTGCTCGATCCATTCGCGTGCCTGAGAATGAGAAAGCTGTGCCATCATGTGGTCCTGTTTATGCCCTGCGTTCGTTTCAAATCGCCGCCCAAACGCTCCCGGGCGATCGAGAGCCGAGAATGGATCGTGCCCACGTTGACTCCAAGCGTCTCGGCGATCTCTTGGGTCGAAAGGTCGTGGTAGTAGCGCAAAATAATTGGCAGGCGGTGTTTTTCGTCAAGGTTGTTGATCGCCTGCAAAAGAGCTTGCGACTTTTCTGTTTCCATAAATTCGCGTTCAGGGTTTTGTTTGCCTGTCCCGTGACTGATTGATGGGTCAGCCAAAGTATTGGTGAGCACGGTTCGGCGTTTGCGTTGGCGCAGATAATGTCGGCTCGTATTGATCGCGATCGAGAAGAGCCATGTGTGAAACGCGCTGTCACCCCGATAATTTTTGAGGGCCTTTAGAGCGGCGATAAAGCTTTCTTGAGTGGCGTCTTCCGCATCGGCTGCATCGTCCAGGATCGATAGGCAAAGTCGGAAAATCCTTGCTTGATGCTCATGAACAAGGTCTTCAATGGCTTTCGGGTCGCCAGAGCGACATTTAGCGAGTTGGTCTTTGTCCAAGTCTTGGTTCTAGCCGATTAGATGGGCCTTGGTATGGTTTGCTTCATTTCCCATGTCTTTCGAATAGCGGCATTATCGCGCTGATTAATTGGGAAGGGGATTATTGGTCAAAAATCAAGGTACAAAAATGCCGCCCAATTGGGCGGCATTTTGTTTCAGCGCTCTCGCCGCGACTCGAACGCGGGACCCTTTGCTCCGCAAGCAAATGCTCTATCCACTGAGCTACGAGAGCTTGCGAGCCGCTATGCGGCTCGCGTTGGAGTTTCGTGATTTTCGAAACTCCAACGATCTGAATTGTAACCAGCGAGGGTTATAAATTCAAGGCGGGGAGGGAGGGATTCGAACCCTCGTCCGAGGAAAACCCCCGGAACCCACTTAGCAGGCGGGCGCACTAGACCGGGCTATGCGACCTCCCCGAGTTAACGGTGCTTGATTGTATTACAGCGGAGGGAGAGGGATTCGAACCCCCGGTGGGCTTGCACCCACAGCAGTTTTCAAGACTGCCGCCTTAAACCACTCGGCCATCCCTCCAGGTTGATTCCCTTCCTGAAAAAATTTTACCATCCCCTGAGTAAATTTTGAGAGACCCACCTGGCTATCTCAGCGTTCGCGATGTGCCGAGCGTATAATAGTTGAGTTCATTTTAAGTGTATCGTCGCCCACAGGCGCGTGTTAACCCAATACAGAAGAATTTAGGAGCTGCCCGCATGTCTAAACCGCTCGCCTGGGTTGGCGAGGAACTCCAAAGCCTAAAAGAAGCCGGGCTATATAACAATATCCGCACAATCGGCTCGCCGCAGGGCGCTTGGCTGCAGGTCGATGGTCAGCGTGTGCTCAACTTTTGCTCGAACAATTATCTTGGGCTAGCGAATCATCCGCGCTTATTGCAGGCTGCGCAGAAGGCGATGGACGAATTTGGCATGGGTCCCGCCGCCGTGCGCAGCATCGCTGGCACTATGGACCTGCATTTCGAGCTGGACCGACGTATAGCGGCCTTCAAAGGCGTCGAAGCGGCGGTTACTTTTCAATCGGGCTTTACCGCCAACTTGGGTGTAATCCCAGCGCTCGTCGGCAAGGAAGACGTCATTTTCTCAGATGAGCTCAACCACGCCAGCATAATTGATGGTAGCCGCCTCTCTGGCGCCAGCATTGTCCGCTACGCCCACTGCGACGCCGGCGACTTGCGCATGCAGCTCGCTTCCGAGCGCAGCAAGTATCGCCGCGCGCTGGTAATTACTGATGGTGTCTTTAGCATGGACGGAGACGTTGCCCCGTTAGCAGACATATATGAAGAAACCCACTCTGCTGAAGCGCTGCTCATGGTGGACGATGCCCACGGCGAAGGGGTCCTGGGCAAAGGTGGCAGAGGCATCGTGGACCATTTCGAGTTGCACGGCAAGGTGGATGTCGAGGTCGGGACATTTTCCAAAGCTTTCGGTGTGGTCGGCGGAGTAGCCGCAGGTGACGCCAAAATTGTGGAATGGCTGCGACAGCGCGGCCGGCCATTCTTGTTCTCGTCAGCAATGACCGCCCCCGATGTCGGCGCGTGCATTGCGGCGATCGATCTTCTCGAAGAATCGACCAAGCTGGTCGAAAGGTTATGGACAAACACGGAATTTTTTAAAAAGGAATTGAAAACGATGGGCTTTGACACTGCCCACAGCACGACGCCAATCACACCGGTGATGCTGGGCGACGCAAAGCTCGCACAAGATTTCAGCCGCGAATTATTTGAGGCTGGTGTATTTGCAATGGCCATCAAATTTCCTACAGTAGCGCGCGATAAAGCGCGGATCCGGGTAATGATTTCTGCCGCCCATTCCACGGATGACCTCGAACAAGGCTTGCATGCGTTCTCTGAGGTCGGGCGCAAGCTTGGAGTGATCCAGTGAGCGGCTGGCCGAACAAATTCGTGATCGGACTGACTGGCAACATTGCCACCGGCAAGAGCGTGGTGCGCCGCATGCTCGAACATGCCGGCGCCTTTGGCATTGACGCCGATTCGCTTTCCCATCGTGCCATCGAACCAAATGCCCCTGGATACAACAAGGCGATTGATGCGTTCGGCAAATATATTTTGAAAGAAAATGGTGAGATCGACCGGGGAAAATTGGGTCAGATAGTCTTTGCGGATCCTAAAGGCCTCGCGCTTCTTGAAGCTATCGTTCATCCTATTGTCCGCGGCGCAGTAGACCACTTAGCTCGCAGCAGCAACCATCGTGTGATCGTCATTGAGGCGATCAAATTATTGGAATCGCCTTTGCGCAACCAATGCGACGTTATTTGGGTGGTTACGGCAGACGAAAATGTGCAATTGGCACGCCTCAAAGCCGGTCGAGGCATGGAGGCGGCCACAGCGCGAGAACGCATGTCCGCCCAATCGTCGCAGGCGGAGAAGGCTGCCGCGGCAGACACTGTGATCGAGAATGACGGTTCTATTGAAGAAACATGGGAGCAGGTGAAGCGCGCTTGGAAAAAGCTCTTTCCCAAAGCCGCTGGTGAAACCGTGCCAACCCACATCCGCGCTGCTTTAACTGGGGAACGGACCAACACACTTCAAGTAATCCGGGCGCGTCCACGGCAGGCAGGGGAAATTGCTGATTTCATGGCCTCTTCGAATGGGAACCAGGAACGCTTGACCAGCGGCCAAGTGGTCAACAGCTTCGGCGACAAAGCTTTCCTCCTTTTACAAAGCGCGGATGGTTTGAAAGGCCTTCTGGGTTGGAAGGTTGAAAACCTGGTCGCCCGTGTTGACGAAATCCACCTGCGTAAAGATCTGTCCATCGCTGAGAACATGCCGTTCCTGATCACCGAGGTTGAAGAAGCCTCGAAGGAATTGCAATGCGAGATCGCATTGCTTTTCGTCAGCCCCGAGTTGGCCGCTCACCGCGATCTTTGGCTAGGGCTCGGCTATGAGGAGCGCTTGCCACAGGAGTTGACGGTTGGCGCCTGGCAGGAGGCAGCCCTCGAATCAAATCGCAAAGGTTCTGTGATGCTGTTTAAACAGTTGCGGGCCGACAGAGTGTTAAGGCCGATCTAGCCAATGAGTCAATTCTTCGACGAAATTTCTTTTATCCTCCAGCGTCTAACTATTTCTGGAGTTGTCGACCTCCTCCTTGTCGCCCTGATTTTCTTCGCGGTGCTAAGTTTCCTGCGCAACACCCGCGCCATGGTCTTGCTGCGCGGGATTTTCCTGCTTTACGTTTTGATCGCCTTGCTTATCGCCATATTCGATTTGCCGGCTTTCTCCTGGCTGGTGCGCAACTCCGTTCCGGCTATCCTCGTTGCCATCCCGGTCATCTTCGCCCCTGAGATCCGCCGCGCCCTCGAACGGCTGGGCCGCGCTGGCCAATTCCTGCGCCCAACCAACTCCCAAAAAGAAGAGACCGATGTAATTGCCGCTGTCACTCAAGCGGCCAATCGATTATCAGAACGCCGGCATGGGGCCCTAATCATCCTGCAACGTCTCGACAGCCTGGAAGAATTTGTGGAAACCGGCGTCCGTCTGGACGCAGATGTCACTCCCGACTTGCTCTTGCAAGTTTTCTATCCTAATACGCCTCTCCATGACGGGGCTGTGATTGTCGCTGACGCCAAGATTATTGGAGCTGCGTGCGTGATGCCTTTGTCAGCGACTGGCGTATTGTCAAAGCCGACCGACAGGCAAATGGGCTTGCGCCACCGCGCCGCTCTTGGTACTTCTGAAATCAGTGATGCCGTAGCGGTTGTTGTTTCTGAGGAGACCGGCGCCATTTCCGTTGCTTTCGGCGGACGCATCATTCAACGCTTGGGCCGGGAGCGATTGGAAGGCGTGTTACGCGCATTCTACAAGCCGGTTCAAGGTGAAGCAGGAATTGAGCAATTCCTTGCGCGCTATCTGCCCTTCTTGGTCCCGGAACAAAAGGACGCAACCGAAGTCTAATGTTTCGCACCTTCTTACGCAGGCTCTGGGCAAACGTGGGCACGGTGTTGCTTGCCTTCGCGCTTGCGTTTGCAGTCTGGATATCTGCAGTTGTTGCAGCTGACCCAAACGAGCAGCGCGATTACCCTAAGCCGCTTACGCTTGAGATCCGCGGCCAAAACCCCAGCATAATCCTACTCGGCAATTTGCCCCAGCAGGTTTCAGTCCGCTTGAGCGCTCCGGTTTCACTTTGGGAGCAGCTCAGCGGGGAAACCGATGCGCTGACTGCATTCATTGACCTCGGCGGACTGGAAGCGGGGGACCACACACTTCCCGTGCAAATCGATTCCGATCTGAGCCCATTGCGTGTTGTGCAAGTGCTGCCCAACGAAGTAACCCTGGAATTGCAGCCGCGCGCAGTTCGCGAATTCACGATCACCCCTCAGGTAGAAGGTGAGCCGGCTCTGGGCTTTCAGGCGGGAGAGCTGTTGATCGATCCCGAAATGGCAACTGTCACCGGACCGCAAAGCTTGCTTCTCCAGGTTGCCGAGGTGATAGCTCCTCTGAACGTAGCGGAAGCGACCGAGCCGATTGTGCGCGAGGTCGAATTGCAAGCCGTCGACCTGGATGGCAACGTTCTGAGCGGTCTCACTATTGAGCCCAGCGTCGTCGCTGTGGATTTAAGCATTCGCCAGGCGGGTGGCTATCGCACCGTGGCCGTGCGGGTTGAGACCATCGGGCAGCCGGCTAGCGGCTACCGAGTAACCAACATCGCAGTCACGCCCACAGTCGTGGTTTTGTTTTCAACCGACCAGCAACTCATTGACAGCTTGCCGGGGTTTGTTAGCACCCTCGGCGTGGATCTGACAAATATACAAAATGATCTCGAAACACGACTTTCGCTTGCGCTCCCCGAGGGAGTCATCCTGGTTGGTGACGAGCAAAGCGTCGAAGTTGTCATTGGCGTTGCCCCGATCGAGAGCAGTGTGCTGGTGACCTTCCAAGTCGAAGTGGTTGGGTTGGCCACCGGCTTTGAGTCCCAGTTATCCCCGCAAACTGTTTCCGTGGTCATCTCTGGTCCGCTTTCTGTGTTGCAGGGCTTGGGGCCGAATGACATGCGCTTCTTTGTCAGAGTAACTGGCCTGCCGGCCGGCGTCCATTTATTGGAACCCCAGGCGGAGATCCTACGCGAGGACCTGCAGGTCCTTTCGATCACCCCAAGCTCGATCGAAGTAGTCATCTCTCGCAGTCAGACTCAATAGATATGCCCAAACCAATCGTTGCCATTGTTGGCCGTCCCAACGTTGGCAAGAGCACTTTATTTAACCGCCTGGCCGGCGAACGCCTGGCTGTGGTTGATGACGTCGCCGGTACGACCCGCGATCGCTTGCATACTGAAGCCGAATGGGCCGGAGTCCCCTTCGTTATTGTTGATACGGGCGGCATTGATCCGATCAAGGTGGGGGGCAAAGGCGCAAAACGCAGGCCTTTATCTGTTGGCTCGGCTGATTTTGTTGAACAGATTCGCGACCAAGCCAAAATGGCGATCCGCGATGCGGACGCGATCATCTTTGTGGTGGATGTCGAAAGCGGGGTAACTCCGGCCGATCTCGAAGTTGCCGAGATCCTGCGCCGCGAACAACGCAAAGTTGATGGCACCCTTCAGCCTCCAGTCATACTCGCCGTAAACAAAACCGACTCCGCCGCCCGCCGCCAGGATGTGCCCGCGTTCTATGAGCTCGGCATGGGCGAGCCGTACCCGGTTTCGGGAATCCATGGCAGCGGAACGGGTGACATGCTCGACGTCCTGATCAGCTCTCTTGACCGAAAAGAAGAAGTGGACACGACAGGGGAACAGGATCTTTCTATCGCGATCCTGGGAAAGCCTAATGTTGGCAAGTCGACACTCTTCAATGCCCTGGTCGGCGAAGAGCGGGTCATCGTCAGCGATATCCCGGGAACCACCCGCGATTCCATTGACACGATTCTCGAATGGAACGACAAAAAAATTCGGCTGATCGACACGGCAGGTTTGCGCAAGCGGGGCAGCATTGAACCTGGCGTCGAAAAATTCAGCAGTATCCGAACATTGAAGGCGATCGAGCGGGCGGATGTCTGCCTGCTGGTTATTGACGCGGTTGAAGGCATGACCGCGCAAGATGCGCATATAGGCGGCTACATTCAAGATGCATTGAAGAGCGCGGTCATCGTGGTGAACAAATGGGACGCGATCAGCAAAGATAACTTCACGATGGAAGACTTTACCAAGCGCGTCCGCCAAGACCTGAATTTTATCGGTTACGCCCCATTGATCTTTATTTCGGCAAAGACCGGCCAGCGGGTTAAGGAAGTTCTGCCTCTCGCTACGAAAGTGGGTGAGGAGCGGTTAGCAAAAATGACGACCTCGCAACTCAACAAGATACTTGGAGAAGCGCAAGATAAACAACCGCCACCGACTCGTTCGGGTCGCCAGCTCAAGATCTACTATGGCACCCAGGTGCGCAGCGACCCGCCGACCTTTTTGATTTACGTGAACGATTACAAGCTGGTCCACTTTACTTACAAACGCTATCTGGAGAATCAGATCCGGGCGGTGCACAGCTTTTTGGGTACACCGATCCGGCTGGTGTTCAAAGCGCGCGAGTAGCGGGCGGTGAAGACGGGGATCGAGTTCCGCAAATATCATCATCACTGGCTGGATAGAGGGTTTCGTTAAAAGTTAAATAGGTGTGGGTCTTTCCCCGGCAGAAGATAGATGGTATTGGTAAACATATTGCAGATATCTAAGCAAAATGTTGCGAAAAATAGTGAAAGCTCGACCAAATGTCAAGCAACAAAAAGGCGCAAAGTTTGCGCCCTTTTTTCTACGATGCGGTGGTTGGGGATCCGTGGCTACTTCGCTGAGTTGACCAGCGAAGTTAGCGTCTTTGTGACGCCTTGCAATTCGGCGGCATGCCCCTTTAGGCGACTTACATCGCCGGTCTTGAGGCCTACTTTCACATCTGAGATGGCGCCGGCTGTCTTAGCGTTGTTATCTATGATCTGTTGGGTCCAGCGCTCAAGATTGACCAACAGGTCACGGGCTTGTTTGGGCACAATGGGCAAGTTCTGGACAACTGGCAGGATTAGGTCGAGGAATTGGTTGGCGGTGCCGGCATATTTGACTGTCAGGGTATGCAGGCTGCCGATGGCTTCCGTTAGTTCCAGCGCGACTTCCTGAATCGAATCGATCATCGTCTGGTGTTCCTGGACCATGTCGGCAATGTTGTTGAGCGATCCGCTCAGTTGGTCTGAGAAACGAACGTAACCCTTGGCGGGGCGGATGGGAAGTTTTGGCGTTGGCATTTGGTCTCCTTGGTTTTCTGCCAGTATAAAACAAGCTTGCCAGTTAAATAAAAGAGCCCGCGTTAGCGGGCTCTTTTATTTTTAGGTTGGGTTAGGCCAATGGGCGGCGGCCAAATAGCAAGGAAACAACGAACAAGATTAGGACCAGAACGAAAAGGATTTCGGCGATGCTCGAAGCTGTCCCGGCTAGTCCACCAAACCCCAGCACACCGGCAATCAAAGCGATGATCAAAAAGGTAAGCGCCCAACTAAGCATTAATGCTCCTTTCTGGGCAGTTTGGCCTTGTTATCCTCTAAAACGTCAGGTCCCCAGTTGCGGTTATGGGTATTGACAGAAGGCCCAGAATTCGGTTATCCTAATGGTATAGGACATGTTGGAATAGGTTGGTATAATCAGATGCGGCATTCAATAGAGATGACTGAAGGGCCTCTATACCAGGCCGTTTCGGATTCCATTCTCGAGCAGATCCGTCGTGGCGAGCTAAAACCCCACCAGCGGATCCCTTCGGAGAGCGAACTCACTACTTTATATGGGGTGGGTCGCAACACGATCCGGCATGCCCTTGCCGATCTGGCCTCAAAAGGATTTTTGCGTACTGTCCAGGGCGTGGGAACTTTTGTGACTGAGCCCTTGATCAGTAAAACAGCGGAATACCTACTCGGATTCACGCAAGAGATGCAAATGCAAGGCAAGGGCGTGAGCAGCAAGGTCTTGGAGGCCAAAATCGTCTCGGCTGATCCATTTCTCGCACGGCGGCTAGGCCTTCAACTTGGGGCTGAGGTCGTCTACTTGGCTCGGTTGCGCTATATGGATGGGGAGCCGACCGCCATCGAGCGAGCGCACTTGCCGCATGAGCTCTGTCCAGGCATTCTCGCTTATGACTTTTCGCAGGCTTCCTTGTACCAAGTACTGGCCGAGAAATACAATCGCAAGCCCGACCACGCTGAGCAAGAAATTGAAGCAAGCCTCGCCACACCGCAAGTCGCTGAGATGCTAAACCTGACCTCGCCGGCGGTTGTTTTCGTTTTCCATCGCGAAACGCTGCTTGCGGATGGGCGCGTGATCGAATATGTGGACAGCGAAGTGCGCGCTGACCATTTCCGCTTCTATACGAATCTCAAATTGCATGCGCCAGTGCAGGATTTCGGTTTCCGCCGCCTGCCCATATCCACCTCAGTTGGCTCTTGAAAGCGGTTGTGCGCCCCTCTAGCCGTCCCTATAATCCCTTCCGATGACAACTGTCTCTGATTCCGAGGTTCAACAGATCGTGCAGCGGGTCGTGGCGCGGCTGCGTCCGGAGGGGGAGGCTGTTTTTGTTTCCCAGCCAAAGACCGGAGGCACGGAAAACGTGGTCGCCATAGGGTCCGATCACGGCGGCTTTGCACTTAAAGGCGAATTGAAACTTTATTTGGTGGGCAATGGCTACGAAGTATTTGATTGTGGCACCAACAGCGCTGAAGCCGTTGACTATCCGGATTTTGCCGAAGCCGTGGCTCGCAAAGTAAGCAGCGGCGAAGCCTGGCGCGGCGTGATCGTGGATGGGGCCGGCATTGGCAGCTGCATGGCAGCCCACAAGGTCCCCGGCGTGCGTGCGGCGATGTGTTACGACCATGCCACCGCGGTCAACAGTCGCGAGCACAACGACGCCAATGTACTGACCCTGGGCGCTGGGCTTATCGGGCCGACGCTGGCACGCCAGATCGTGAACACCTGGCTGCTCACAGAATTTGGCGGCGGCCGCCATTCCAAACGCGTTGACAAGATTATGGCAATAGAGAGTCACTAATGGCTCCGGATTCTGAGAATGTACGCAAGATCGTTGAGATTGTCACCCGTGAAGTGCTTTTGGCCCTGGCTGAAGATGAACAGCGCCACCAACATGTTCACGGAGAAAGCTGCGCAGAAGAATGCGCGGATGGTGTTTGCGTGAAAACTTGTTTTGATCGAGTTGGTAGGGTCATCAGCGCTGGCGCGGAACGTATCACCTCCTCGCTCGGTGGCATTCCGCATGATCCGAGCGTAGCTGGCATGATCGACCACACGCTGCTCAAACCCGACGCAACGCCGGACCAGGTTGCACAGCTCTGTTACGAAGCGCGCAAGTTTAATTTCGCTTCTGTATGTGTGAACCCATCCTACGTAAAACTTTGCGCCGATCTATTGAAAGGCAGCCCGGTCAAAGTTTGCACTGTGATCGGCTTCCCGCTGGGTGCATCCGCCCCGGACGTGAAGATGTTCGAGACGGAGACTGCGTTGCGCGAAGGCGCCACAGAGATCGACATGGTGATTAATATCGGCGCTCTCAAGGGGCGCGATTACACATTAGTCGCTCGTGACATAGCTGGGGTAGTGCACGTAGCCCACGAAGCCGGCGCGTTGGTCAAAGTAATTATTGAGACCGCATTGCTAAATGAAGAAGAGAAGATCACCGCATGCCTGCTGGCAAAAGAAGCCGGCGCCGATTACGTGAAAACTTCGACAGGATTTTCCGGTGGGGGCGCGACAGTTGCCGATATTGCCCTAATGCGCCGCGTGGTCGGTCCGGAAATGGGCGTCAAGGCTTCGGGCGGCGTGAAGGATTACGCCGACGCCAAGAGCCTGATGGACGCAGGGGCGACTCGCATCGGCGCCAGCGCCGGTGTCAAGATTGTTGCTGGCGAAAAAGAAATGGCCACCACCCGCGTGCAAGCCGTTAAGATGCTTGAACCTGCGAAGGCTTATTAGGAGACTATGTTAATTGCGAAGGTGATCGGCACCACGGTGGCAAGCATCAAAGACGAGAAGCTCGAGGGGCGCAAGCTGCTAATCTGTCGCGAAACCGACGAGACTGGCAAGGCGACCGGCAAGCCCTACGTGGCAGTCGATAGCGTGGATGCGGGCATCGGCGACCTGGTGCTAACTGCTCACGGCTCCAGCGGCCGTCAAACATATCTCACCAAGGATTCGCCCGTGGATGCGGTGATCATGGCGGTGATCGATTCTCTTCAGGTTGATGGCAAAGAAGTGTTTCGCAAGAGTTAGGCGAGGCAACTATGGCTGAACTAGACAAAGACCTGCGCTCCATCCAAGAAGCCCGCTCAATGGTTGAGCAGGCTTATGCTGCCCAGAAAATTTGGGCCAAGGCTACGCAAGAAGAAGTGGATCGGGTTTGCTCAGCCATGGTTGATGCTGCGTTCAACGCATCTGAGCGACTTGGCCGAATGGCCAGCGAAGAGACCGGCTATGGTGTTCCCGAGCACAAGAAGTTAAAGAACCAATTCGCGTCTCGGCATGTGTGGGAAAGCATCAAGGACGTCAAGACTGTTGGCGTTGTGCGCCACGACCCGCAGACGCGGGTCTACGACATCGCCTGGCCGATGGGCGTGGTGGCTGCGCTAACCCCGAGCACCAATCCCACCTCGACAACGATCAACAAGATCCTCATTTCGGTGAAGGCGCGCAACGGCGTCATCGTCGCCCCCCATCCTTCGGCAGTGAATTGCTGCGTGGAGACGGCTAAGCTGATGGCGCAGGCCGCGGCGCAAGCTGGGGCGCCAGAAGGCTTGATCCATTGCATGTCCCAGGTCAGCCTGCAGGGCACCAATGAGCTGATGAGCCATCGTCACACCGCGGTGATTTTAGCGACTGGCGGCAGCCCGATGGTGCGGGCTGCTCATTCGCAGGGCAAACCGGCATATGGCGTTGGTCCGGGCAATGTGCCGGCCTATGTCGATCGCAGCGCGGATCTCGAAAAGGCGGCCCGTTACATCGTTGCCAGTAAAGCCTTTGACTTCTCTGTGATCTGCGCGACCGAGCAGGCCGCAATTGTTGACCGCCCTGTGGCTGAGCGCTTCGAACAATTGATGAAGAACGAAGGCGCTTATTTTATGGACGAAGCGCAAACGCAGGCGATGCGGACAACTCTCTTTCATCCTGATGGCAGCATCAATACCGCCACGGTTGGCAAATCGGCGCAAGTTTTGGCTGGAATGGCAGGGTTCAGCGTTCCGAGCAATGCCCGCATCCTTGTCGCCCGTTTGGAAAAAGTCGGTCGCGAGGAACCGCTGTCGCGTGAAAAATTGACAACCGTGCTCGGCTGGTACTTGGTTGACGGCTGGGAGCAGGGCTGCGATCGGGCCATTGAAATGATCATGTTCGGTGGGCGTGGCCATAGTGTGATCGTGCACACCACTGACGACAAAATCGCCATGGCATTTGGTCTGGAGAAACCCGTTTTCCGCATAGGTGTAAACACGATGGGCACACTCGGCACGATCGGTCTCACCACTAAAGTGATGCCGTCCATGACCCTCGGTTCCGGCGGCATCGGTGGCGCGATCACAGGCGACAACATCACTGTCCATCACTTATTCAATATCAAGCGCCTGGCTTATGAAACCGTCGCCCCGCCGGATTCAGCGATGCGACCTGGAAGCAGATCGGCCGGTCCTCTGTTTGGACCCGATGCACAACAGATCGAAAAAATTGTCGCAGAAGTAGTCAAGGACATCCTGCGCGCACGATGAAAGAGCGCGAGCAAAAATTTTCGCAGCGTAGATAAAGGAGAGAAGAAATGGCACAAGAACTAGGTTTGATCGCTCTGGGCATGGTGGAAACCCGTGGCCTGGTGGGCGCCGTGGAGGCAGCTGACGCAATGGTCAAAGCTGCCAACGTGACGCTCATCGGCTCGGAGTATGTCGGCGGAGGCTTCGTGACCGTAATGGTCCGCGGCGACGTCGGCGCGGTGAAAGCCGCCACCGATGCAGGAGCCGCGGCAGCCAAGCGTATCGGCGAGCTCGTATCGGTGCATGTGATCCCGCGCCCGCACGAGAATGTCGAAATGATCTTGCCGCAAAGCAGCCGGGGTGGGTTTGGTGGCCGCACCGGGGCTAAGTCATAGGTAGGGCGTAGACGTTGCCTGCTCGGCGCAGCCGAGCAGCAACTCTAGCGCGAACAGTTTCACCGTTCGCAACGCGACGCCTGCCCTTTGCTCATTGCGCGCTGGATGGCGATTCGCGTTGCTCGAAGAATGGAGTAATTGATGGCAGAAGAAAAATTTTCCTTACGCTGTTACTGCTACCTGGATCGAATGCAGCCACAGTACGCAGCCTTCGTTGGCACGATCACTCAAGGTGATCTTCCTACGGAAGGGATGGCATCTCTGTATGTAGAGATGGCGCCCGGCAACGAGGCGTTCCGCATGGTGGATATCGCCGTTAAGGCGACCGAAGCCAAACCCGGCGCGCAGCTGGTCGAACGCGAATTCGGCATGTTCGAAGTCCATTCGCACAACCAGTCTGCAGTGCAAGAAGCTGGCAAAGCTGTGCTGGATCGCTTGGGTCTTAGGATCGAAGATCGCATCCGGCCAAAGATCGCTTCGATGCAAATCATCACCAATGTCGATCCTTATCAGGCGCAGTTGCTCAACCGCTTCCGCCGAGGCAGTATGCTCGTGCCCGGTGAGACGATGTTGGTCCTCGAAGTTGCGCCAGCTGCTTATATCAACCTGGCTTGCAACGAAGCTGAGAAGAAAGCTAGCATTAAAGTGATGCATGTTTCCTCAGTCGGGCGCTTTGGCCGCATGTGGCTGAGCGGATCTGAATCCGAGATCATCACTGCCAACGAGGCTGCGACCCAAGCGATGAACGCCCTTGAAGGAATTGACGGCTAATCATGCCGAAAGTTTTTTACACCGAGCGCGATATCGAAGACCTTGCTAAGCAAGGGGTCAAATCTATCAATGTCAATGACGACGTCGTGGTGACTGACGCAGCGCGCGAGAAGGCTCGCCGGGTTGGCGTCGACCTGATCGTTGAACGGCCTCCGTCAGCAAGCAAGCCGGCAAGCGCTCCCCAACCAACTGGTGCGCACATGTCTGCTCCATCTGCGCCAACCCGGCCCGCGCAAGAAAGCACCGGTGATCTGGAAACGCGCGTCTATAACTCGGTCAAGGCGCGCCTCAATGGGCAAGTAGATGACGCCCTGTTGCGCACCATCGTGCAGCGCGTGCTCAAGAGTCTCGGCCGCTAATGCTGTTCGGCCGCGTGCGCGGGGTCGCGATCAGCACGATGAAATATCCCGATATCGCTGGCTACCGTTTACTCGTCGTCGAGCCCTTGAATAAAAAACTTGATCCGACCGGACCTTTGCAGGTCGCGGTCGATGTTGTTGAAGCAAACCTGGGCGACTTGTGCGTCATGGTCCGTTCGCGCGAGGCATCCCTTGCTTTGCCGGAAAACAAATTTGTACCTGTGGATCTAGCATTGGTAGGTTTGGTCGACGAACTGAACGTTCGCGCTGATGGGGATTTCGACTTCACCCTCAAACAAGGTACTACCAACTACAGCTGATGATCATTGGCAAAGTGACTGGCACAATCGTCACCACGATCAGCCACGCCGATTACAAGAATCGCAAGCTGCTGGTCGTCCAGCCGCTTCTGCTGCCCGGCGACAAAACGCAGGGCGACTTCATCGCTCTGGATAATAGCCACGCAGGCGTGGGCGATACGGTCTTGGTCAACCGCGAAGGCAATGGCGCCCGCCAGGCGCTCGGCAACCCGGACGCGGCGGTGATCTCTGTGATCGTTGGCATCATCGATTCGCTGACGATCCCCGTTTTAGATTAATCCCCTCTATTACCAGTAGCCATTCTTGCCGCAGGGGAGGGCGGCTTGTATAATCGCCCCGCTTCTCCAAAGGATGTTCATTTAATGGCTTTGCCCCCAACTGAAGAAATCAGCCCGCTCGACCGGCAGAACCTAGTCAATCTCGAGACGCCGCCCCCGTCGCAGGCGCGGCGGATCATTATCGAAACGATCGAGACCATCGTTCTGGCTGTAATCCTATTTTTGGCGATCAATTTTCTTTCGGCGCGGATCCGGGTGGATGGCAGCAGCATGGAGCCAAATTTCCATAATGGTGACTATGTCATCGTGAACCGGGTGGCTTACCAGACCGGCGGCATTGAGCGCGGCGATGTGGTCGTTTTTCCGTACCCGAATAATGAAGAAGTTGACTACATCAAGCGGGTGATCGGGCTTCCAGGAGACCAGGTTGCCATTTACGGCGGCATTGTCTATCTAAATGGAGAGGCAATCCCTGAGACGTATACTCTCGAGCCATGGACGTTCGACCTTGCAGAGCGAACGGTTCCGGAAGGTACCGTCTTCGTGCTTGGCGACAACCGCAACAATTCCGAGGATTCCCGCAGCTGGGGTTTTCTCAACATCGAAAAGATCATCGGTAAGGCGATCTTCCGTTATTGGCCGTTGGACACCATGGGCGTTGTCTATCACCCGGATATTGTCCTCGCCGCTCCGCAAAGCAACTAGTACCCCCATGGTAAAATGCCGCCTGCTTTTGCCCCAGAAGTATCAAAATACGCGTGGAGTTTGGCGATCTTCCTAACTCGCAAGGCGAATGGTGACTTAGATCAAGGAGTTCCGTCAGTCCGCAAAGCGGACTAGGAACTCCAACGCGAACAGTTTCATCGTTCGCAAGGCCCCCATCGTCTAGAGGCCCAGGACGTGGCCCTTTCAAGGCTAAAACCGGGGTTCGAATCCCCGTGGGGGCACCTTACAAGATTAGTTAAGAATCGACTAGCGGCCAGGTTTAGCCAAGGCAGGGACAGCATCTTTGCCGTCTATGATTCGCAGAACTCCGTTTGGCTCCTTAAGAAGGGCTGACCCCCGGACACTTTCCAAACGGCACAGGTCCAGATTGCTGGAAAACTCAAAATTCTTGTAACAAAATGCTAGGGAATCTGTCGAATTCCCATGAAATAGGGGATTGCCTTGCAAGCTTGCTAAATTGTGAGTTTTTACCTAGTCAAACCAATTGGCTTGACAAAATTGTAAGGTGGGCTTAGTATTACCCGAAGGATTATTAGTTTTTAGTTAGAAAGATTGAGTTCACCTAATGGCTGCGGGGCGACCGCGACGACAAATACCGTGTTGCTAGATTAGTGCCAAGGAGTACAAAGTGAAGATTCTTAGAATGACGTATAAAGCCTTCTACATTTTTACCGTTTTTTCGTTTGTTGCCTCTTTCGCTCTAACAGCAGCGGCTGGCGTGGCAACCGCTGCGCCTCTTGCCGCCAACAAAACCTATTGCTGGGAAGGGCAAGAATACTCTGTGCCTGCAAACGAAAAAAATGATTGGGAAGCCGCACATCCGGGATTTACAGAAGGTCCTTGTGCGGATGATCCGGTTCTAGGTTGCACAGATTCAAGCGCCAACAATTACAACCCATCCGCCACTGAGGATGACGGCAGTTGCACTTACGACGACCCCCCGGTTCTGGGTTGCACGGATTCATCTGCTAACAACTACAACCCATCCGCCACTGAGGATGACGGCAGCTGCTCTTACGATGATCCTATCGAATGTGAAAAGGGTGAAGTTTTGGTAGCCGGCATCTGTTACCCGGAAAAGATCAAGGTTGACGTTTGTCATGCCACTGGCAGTGACTCAAACCCATTTAATCTGAATAATGTAAGCATCTCTTCTGTCGAAGATGCCTCCGGTGCCGGCGGTCACGGCGGCCATGAGGATGACGCTTGGGATTACTACTACCTAGGAGTTCATTACAGTCACGGGGATATGTCTAATTGTGATGAAGTCTCAGTGGATGATGTATGTCCCAACATCGATGGCGTTCAAGCTGAAGTGCCTGATGGCTACGAGATCGTTGACGGCAATTGTGTTGTGATCATAGTTGATGTTTGCCCGAATATTGATGGAACCCAAGCTTCTGTTCCGGATGGTTACGAGCTTGACGCTAATGGGGACTGCGTTGCGATTTTCGATGCCTGCCCAAACCTGGATGGGATCCAAGCCAACGTCCCGGATGGCTACTACGTGGATCAAACCGGCGATTGCGTTGAGATTGTAGACGTGTGTCAGAATCTCGATGGTTATCAGTCGGAAGTGCCAGTTGGATATGAAATCGATGAAAACGGAGATTGTGTTCCCACAGATAGCGACGCATGCCCGAATCTTGACGGCGTTCAAACGGTTGTCCCCGACGTTTACTACGTCGATGACAGCGGTAACTGTATCCAGGACGTTTGCTTGAACCTAGACGGCGGCCAGGCTTCAGTACCTGTTGGTTACTTCGTGGATGAAAATAGTGATTGTCAACAGGACGTCTGCCCGAACCTAGACGGCGGCCAGGCTTCATTGCCCACTGGTTACTTCCTGGATGAAAACGGGGATTGTATTCTTGACATGTGCCCGAATCTCGAAGGAGACCAGGCGCTTGCCCCCGATGGCTACTTCATCAATCAGAACGGCGACTGTGTTCAGGATGTCTGTCCCAATCTTGAAGGTGGCCAGGCTGAACTTCCCGAAGGATACATCTATGGAGAGGAGACTGGTTATTGCGGCCTGCCCGCAGTCCTTTCCATCTTCGACCCGCCACATGCAAGCTGCGATACGTTCAGCTTCACCATCGGCAACAACAGCACACCTCACGTGGTCATCCCCTTGGTTAGCTGGATGCTGATGCCTGGCGGTTCGACCGGCACGATCACCAGCCTCGCACTGTCTCAGACGTTGAACTTTGGCCCCGCGCCGGCAGGAACCTACACGCTATATGCGTGGATCGGTCCTATAGGTACGTTGGCAACCGCGAATACAACTACCGCTGGTACCTTCAACCCGCCCGCAAGTTGCGGTGGCGGTCCAACCGGTGTAAGTGGTGGAGGCGGTGGTGGCGGCACGAGCTCGACATCTTCTGATCCGAACACCGAGATCGTAGTCACTGGCGGTGTGTTGATCCCAGTAACTGGTATTGACGATCTGCAGAACGTGGGATATCTCGCAGCACTTCTGAGCAACATGGGTGTCGGAGGGCTGGGCTTGGGGCTGCTGACCCATGGCTTCAGCCTGCGGAAGAAGACAAAAGGATAAGCACAAGTCGTTTGCATAGATGTTTGCGGAGGCACCGAATAGGTGCCTCCGTTGTTTCTGGCGTTGGTAAACTTCTTTTTGTGAGCAATAAATCCCTGAAACCTAAAGCTCAGAAACAAATACATTTAGAACATCTAGCGAAACCGCATCCTTGGATGCCCAGTATCATGATGGCGCTGGGGCTTGCCGCGCTGGGTATTTTTATATGGAATTTTTTTGCTATTGAACAGGAATTCAATTCACCCTTTGATCAGATTGACGCTCAGACATCAAATCAGCAGGGCCTGCTCCCGGTACTTGAGCTGGGCCACGGCGAATACGTGGAGCTATTGGGTTCGAAGCCTAGTGTTGCGCAGGCTACCGACGAGGAAACTATCCCGCCCGTTGCAGTAGCGCCAACCTTGGAATCCTACCCCTTTCCGGATGATGCAACTGTGCCCATTGTTTCCGAAAACCCGGGCATGCGGCCGAGCGATCTGATAATTCCTGCAATTGATCTTTATGTTCCTGTGGTTTTTGCCAATTACCGTATCATCGAATTCGAGAGCAAAATATACAAGCAATGGGAGGCTCCATGGGCTTACAGACCGGGTTGGCAACTGGATAGCGCAGGTCTTGGGGTTCCAGGAAACACTGTACTTTACGGCCACCACAACGTGGCTGGGGGGGTCTTTGAACACATCCACGAACTAAAACCGGGTCAAGTCATCCAGATCAAATCGGGAGATACGCTCTTTACCTACCGCGTAGTTTTAAGCCTACTTCTCGAAGAACGGGGGCAGCCAGTCGAAGTTCGACTGGAAAATGCCCGTTGGATCTTGCCATCATACGATGAGCGCATCACTCTTATAACTTGCTGGCCGGAGACGGGAAATACCCATCGTGTGGTAGTGGTCGCTGTTCGGGAGGGTCCAGTTATTGAGCTACAGTGACGGGCCAAGTTTAATCCTTTAATGCTTCAGCCCGCGAGCAAGTGACTGAGGGCGTCGGCGGCGCCTGGTTTTTTAGTTTGCTCCCCATCATACGCTGCCATTGCGCCGAATCCTTTCCAGTGGTGCCAGGTGCCCGCCCTAGGATGTTCGTTTATTGCTGGGGACCTGTAACCGGTTTCATATCGAGATTAAAGATTCTTGACAAAGCAGGTAGTTCTTTTAGAATTCAATATAGTTGCACGTGCAACTATATTCATGTGAGCCTTCAAACTGAACAAGAAAACA
>JANWHN010000056.1 GCA_025450445.1 Anaerolineales bacterium
CCTAGCCTCGGCCTCGCATTTCTCGCCGGGCTGGCTTCGTTTCTCTCACCCTGTGTATTTGCGCTTGTGCCGGCTTATGTCAGCTACCTTGGCGGCCGCTCAACCGCTTCTGCCCAAAGCAATCCAACCACTTGGACTACGTTCCGCCACGGTCTGGCTTTTGTTTTGGGATTCAGCGCTGTTTTCATTTTGCTGGGCCTGCTCTCCTCCGCCCTTGGGGCGCTGCTCTACGATTTTTCCTGGTGGCTCACTAGAGTGGGGGGTATCGTCGTGATCCTGTTTGGCTTGCATCTAACAGGATTAATCCGTATCCCTTTCTTGGATTTTGATCTGCGCATTCAAGCAAAGCAGAACCAGCCTCGCAGTTATTTTTCCTCTGCAATGATGGGCGTCTTTTTCTCTTGTGGCTGGTCTCCGTGTGTTGGCCCAGTGTTAGGCGCGATATTAACTCTGACCCTCAACCATGGGGCAGTTACCGATGGGGCTTTCCTGTTGTCCGCATATTCGGCTGGGTTGGCAATTCCTTTTTTGCTCGCCGCCACCCAGATCGGCTGGGTAACTTTTTTGATCCGCCGCTATGGCAAGTTAAGTCTGTACGTCGAACGCACCCTTGGTGGTGTGCTTATTCTAGTTGGCGCGCTACTTTTTTCTGGGCGTTTCTCAACGCTCGCAAGTTTAGGGTTCTTTTTTGATATTTTCGACGAAGCGAGGGTGGGGGGATTGCTGCTTAGCGCATTCGCTATCTCACTGCTTGTTGGTTTGCTCCCTGCCTGGTGGGCTCGGCGCCGCGGCAAGCCGTTTGTCGAATCTTGGTTTCTTTCATCGGGGCTTCTCTTTGTTTTCTTAGTCGTCGGAAACCTTGTTGTCGGGTTTATTTAGGAGCAAACAAATGTGGAAAAGCAGATTTAATATTCTCTTTGCTTTCTTACTTCCCCTGATCGCTGCTTGCTCACCCCAGACCTCAGTTACTTTCCCGCACATTCACGGGCTGGGATTCTCTGCTGACGGGCAGCAATTGATCGTTCCCGCTCACGATGGATTGCGCATTTATTCTGATGGGACATGGGAGATCCCAGCTGTTCCCGTGCGCGACTATATGGGCTATTCCTCAGTCGATGTGGGCTTTTACAGCAGCGGGCACCCTGGACCGGGTTCTGCAGAAATCAACCCTTTGGGCTTGATAACTAGCCTTGATAATGGGCAAAACCTGACCCGCCTTGGCTTCGAAGGACAGAGCGATTTTCACTTAATGGGGGTCGGTTATGAAAGCCACGTAATTTATGTGGTCAATCAATACCCTAATTCCACAATGGGGGAGGGTTTGTACTACAGCTTGGATGACGGAGAAACTTGGGTGTCGTCGGCTGCGAGCGGGTTAACTGCCTACCCTTGGCAAATCGCGGTCCACCCGACTGAAACAGGCACGCTGGCGCTTGCTACGGATGCAGGTCTGTTTTTCTCCGAAGATTTCGGGCAAACTGTTTCGCTGGTCAGCGATGTAGGTCCGGTTTCGTCGGTTTCCTTTGACCCAGATGGGGAAACTCTGTTGTTTGGCTCTTCAAGCTTATGGAGATATGAGCTTTCCTCTGCCCAGACTCGATCAATTACAGTCCCTGCTATGGCGCAGGATGAATTCATCCTTTACATCACGGGCTCAGTCGCCAGTCAAATTGCAATCGCCACTACAGAACTAAATATTTATATTTCTCAAGATGATGGGCTGACTTGGACTCAAATAGCGGATCAAGGCCATGGCATTTAGATGCCTTTAAGTTTTGCATCAGCTCGAAAGATTTTATTGTTCGTAACCTTAACCATCTTCATCTCATCGTGCACCTCTTCTGGATTCCTCAACAGTCCGTCTCCAGAGGTGGGCTCCCCGGCGCCTGACTTCACGGCACAAACGCTGCAAGGCGAATCTGTCAGCTTGAGTGATCTGCGCGGCCAGGTCGTACTGATCAACTTCTGGGCAACCTGGTGCGCCCCATGCCGTGTGGAAATGCCCGCCATCCAGGCGCGCTATAATCGCGGCGGCTTCACCGTTCTTGCCGTAGATTTCGACGAGAGCGCCGAACTTGTGCAAGCTTTTGTGGATGATCTCGAGCTTAGCTTCCCGGTGTTGCTTGATCCCGGCGGAGAGATCCAAAATCTGTATCGAGTGCGCGGCTATCCAACGAGTTTCTTTGTAGATGCGGAAGGCATCATTCGCGTTTTTCACATCGGCGATATGAGCGAAGCGGAAATCGATAATTATTTGACTCAACTAGGAGTGCGGCCCTGATCACAGTCACGCTTTACACCAAAGACAACTGCTCCCTTTGCGATCAGGCCTTGGCGGATATTGAAGCACTAAAGACTCAGATCCCACACAACCTGGCGCTCGTCAACATTAATGAGGATTCCGATCTCAAAAAGACCTATGGCGACCGTGTTCCGGTTTTGCAGGTCGGTCCCTACACACTCGAAGCGCCTTTCGATCGCAAGAAAATTGAGATGACCCTTGGAGCAGCTAGTGACCGTATGAAACACATTGGGAACAACCCAGCGAAGAGTCAAGGCAGCAAGCTGCAAGGCGCATCCGATCGCCTTGAGAATATGGGCCGTTGGTTATCGCGTAACTACTTAAGTGCTCTCAACCTTTTTGTTTTTATTTACCTTGCTCTGCCATTTCTCGCACCCGTGCTGATGAATGCGGGTCAGCCCGCGTTGGCTCGCCCGATCTACGCTGTCTACGGGGCGGTCTGCCACCAAATGGCTTTTCGTTCCTGGTTCCTGTTTGGCGAGCAGGCTGTCTACCCGCGCGCCGCGGCTGGCCTGGATGACCTCCAAAGCTATGGCGAAGCGACCGGCTTGGATGAAACCAATTCCGCCAGCGCCATGCTGGGGGCACGAGGGTTTATTGGCAATGAGCAGCTTGGTTATAAAGTCGCCTTTTGCCAGCGCGATGTTGCTATTTACGGAGGTATCCTGCTCTTCGGACTCGTTTTTGCCGCATCCGGTCGCCGCATCCGTCCGTTCCATTGGCTGTTATGGCTAGCGATCGGAGTCGCACCAATTGGTATCGATGGCTTCAGTCAGCTCTTCAGCCAAATCCCCGCCCTGGATTTCATTCCCTATCGCGAGAGCACTCCCTTGCTGCGCACGATAACGGGCGCTCTTTTCGGCATCACCACCGCCTGGTTCGGATTCCCTTTGTTGGAGGCTGACGCCACTGCCGCCCGCGTCAAAGTCGCAACAAAAAAAGCTAGTTCAAAATCCGGCAGGGATTAATGCC
Organism: Anaerolineales bacterium; assembly: GCA_025450445.1. GTDB lineage: Bacteria > Chloroflexota > Anaerolineae > Anaerolineales > UBA11579 > JAMCZK01. The sequence goes on from JANWHN010000056.1 coordinate 3,275, forward strand.
ATTTAAGGACGCGGGGGCGCTGCGATACTTCCAATTTGAAAGCTTGGCCGATCAGCCCGTTACCCATGCCGTTTTCACACGTCGGGGTGGGGTAAGCGAAGGCCCGTATGCCGAGCTCAATGTTGGTGCCACGGTCGGCGATGTGCGCGAAAATGTCAATCAGAATCTCGAGCTGGCCTTCGCTGCGGTCGACCGTCCGCGCAATTCGCTATTTGACTCGTGGCTCGTGCACGGCACCCACGCACTGATCGCCACCGACCCGCGTCCGCCGGAATGGGAAAAACCACCCCAGGCCGACATTGTCCTTACCAATAAACCGCACGTCACATTGTTCATGCGCTACGCGGATTGCGTCCCGATCATTTTCTTTGATCCGGTTAACAAGGCTGTTGGCCTAGCGCATGCTGGTTGGCGCGGCACGGTTAAAGGCGTCGCGTTGCGAGCCATTGAAGCCATGGAGTTGGAATATGGCACCCGCGCCAAGAATTTGGTTGTCGGGATTGGCCCTGCAATCTCTGCTTCGCGTTACGAAATCGGGCCCGAGGTAGTTTCGGAAGTCGAAACCGCCTATGGCCACGATGCATCCAAACTGCTCCGCCGCCAAAATGGCTCAGTGCATTTTGATCTTGTAGCAGCCAACAAAGCGACATTGATGGAAGCTGGCGTGCGGCAGATCGAAAACGCTGATCTTTGCACAGCGACAAATAGCGAAGACTGGTTCTCACACCGCGGCTCAGGTGGCAAAACGGGCCGCTTCGGCGCACTGATCGCGCTCAAGTCGTGAACGATCTCAAGACGATCCAACGCAACTTGCAAGAAGTGCAAGCGCGCATTGCTACAGCGGCGCGGGCCACCCGACGCGAATTGAGCGAAGTGCGTCTCGTAGTTGTCACCAAAGGCCACCCAGCCCAAGCGATTCAGAATTTGCACGACCTGGGCGTGCGTGATATCGGCGAAAGCTATGTCGAAGAAGGCTACGTCAAGCAAGTGGCGTTGTCAGGCTTAGCCGGTTTAAAATGGCACATGATCGGCCATGTACAAAGCCGCAAGGCAGACGTGGTTGCGGCTAACTACGACATGCTGCACTCCTTAGATAGCGTGAAGCTCGCCCGCCGGCTGGATCGCTTTGTTGGCGAAGCAGGCGGCTCGCTGCCCGTGCTGCTGGAGTGCAACGTAAGCGGCGAGGCAAGTAAATATGGATTTCCGGCTCAGGATGAGAAAAATCGGACCGCGCTTTACGCAGAAGTCGAAGAGATGGTGAAATTGCCCAGACTGCGAATCCAGGGTCTGATGACGATCGCCCCGCTGACGGATTCAGGAGATGAAGCAAAGCCCCATTTTGCGCGGCTGCGCGAACTGCGCGATCAGCTTAAACTACTCTTCGATCAGGCAGATTGGAGCGAGCTCTCAATGGGCATGAGCGACGATTACGAAGCCGCCATTGCCGAAGGGGCTACGCTGTTGCGAATTGGAACCGCGATCTTAGGTTCGCGGCCTGCATAACTGGAGGTTCATTGATCCAATTAGTTTCCATTCTTGTCGATCTCATCACATGGTTGGTTATCATTAACGTGATCTTGAGCTATTTCATGTCCCCTTATCATCCAATCCGCGAGGCGGTCAGTCGCATCGTTGAGCCGATGCTCATGCCAATTCGCCGCTATGTGCCGCCGATCGGCGGCCTCGATTTCAGCTCGTTCTTCCTGATCATCATTGTTCAGCTGATCGGCGGGTTGCTGGTCGGGCTCATGGTGAACCTTGGCTAAGTCCGCCCGCAAGCTTTCTGGCGGCAAACGCGGCGCAGCCTTGGCGATCCGCGTCACCCCCCGGGCGCGCCGCGACGAGATCGTCGAGGTCCTCGAGGATCAGACGGTGAAGATTCGCCTCACCGCGGCCCCGGTTGAAGGAAAAGCCAATCAAGCCCTTATTGAATTCCTCGCCAAGGTGCTTGGGGTGCCAGCATCCAAAATAGAAATTGTGGCGGGCCAGACCGGTCGCGATAAGTTAGTTTCAGTCTTGGATATGGACAGCGATCAGGCTCAAGCTCTGATCGTGAAACAGCTTAAGTCTTAGCCCGCGTACAGGATTCGCTTGCAGGTCGAGCATTGCGCCAATTCGTTTGGCGAGCGGGCTGCCTGAGCCAGCGAAGCCGAAAGTTCGGCGCCGCACGCGCTGCAAGTTTTATTTTGCACCTTAGCAACGGCCAGCCCGGCCTTGCCCTTACGCAGCGATTGATAGCTGGTCATGTCTTCATCCGGGATGCCATGGGCCGCGGTCACCCGGTCCCCTTCCAACCGCTCGGCCTCCGTTTGCAATTTGGTCTGCTCGCTGTGCAGGGTTCGATTTTCAATCTCCCTCTGGGCTCGCACGGCTTCCAGATTTTCTTGTGCCTTCTTTACCCCCGATTGGGTTTCTTCGTAGGCCATCATCTTTTCAAGCTGGATCTCTTCAAGCCCACTCAAATGCTTCTTTAGCGATTCGGCTTCCATCTGGAGGTCTTGCAACTCCTTCGCATTAGTTACCTTCCCGCCATACAGCGAGTTCTGATTTTGCTCCAGCTTCGTTTGCTGTGCCTTGGCGTCCTCGTCGGCACGGCGTAGAACTTTTTGCGCTGCCGCTTCCAGCTCTGCGGCCGTATCGGCTGCCTGACGTGCTTCATGGAGGATCTGGTCCTCGGCTAGCAATTGATCGATTTCCGCCAATCGTCCGCGCGCTTCGTCTAACTGGGTGTCTATTTGCTGCAATCGGAATAACTTGAAGGATCGATTCATTGCGGACGATTATAGATGGCGGATTGCCTTTCTACAAGGCGCGGCTCAATGTTCGGAATTAGAATACTTTTGTGCAAGCCCGAGAGCGCTCATTTCTTCTTGTAATCCTTCTTGCGTTCACCGCACTTATTGTTTTCCCGTACTATTTCACCTGGTCAAACTCTGCGGATGGTCGAGTGTTCAGCGGTTTTTTGCAAAACCCGATAGATGGTTTCAGCTACCTGGCAAAAATGCGCCAGGGGTATGAAGGCAGTTGGCTGTTCACGTTGCCCTATACAGCAGATCCGGGCGTTGGCGTGCCGATTAATCTTTATTTTCTTTTCTTAGGCCAGGTTGCCCGAATTTTTGAATTACCCCTGATCCTAATGTTTCACCTCGCACGCGTGGTAGGTGCGCTCCTTCTCGGCCTATCGCTTTCTCGCCTATTCAAAACTATTTTCGACCAACACTGGCGGCTTCCATTTGTCTTGGCGCTCTTTGGTTCCGGCCTTGGTTGGCTGGCGATCTCGTTTGGGTATTTCACATCTGATTTTTGGGTAGCGGAGGCTTATCCGTTTTTAGCCTCTTACACCAATGCGCACTTCCCGATCGGGCTTGCATTGCAGGTCTGGTTGCTGACACCGCTGGATCCCAAAATAGAATTCGACGGCCGGCAGGTTGCTCTAACGGTGGCTGGCTCAGCTCTGCTTTCGCTCATCTATGGTTTTGGCTGGGTCATTGCTTTTGCCGTGCTAACGACCTGGCTTGCTTGGCAAGCATCGCAGCGTTCCCTAACAAAAAATGAGTTGCGCCGCTGGCTGGGCATGGCGCTCGGCGGCGGTCCGATTGCTCTCTACCAATTTTGGACCATTCAAAACCATCCTGCTTTAAGCCAATGGAACGTGCAGAACCTCACCCCAGCTCCTGCGATTCTTGATCTGATCATTTCTTTCTCGCCAGCGCTCCTCTTTGCCATGTTGGGAGTGGTCTTTGCCTGGAGAAGTAAGGATCAGAAGATTCGGTTTCTGGCCATCTGGTTGATTGTTGGAATCGTGGTGCTTTACCTACCATTCAATCTCCAACGTCGCTTAATAAGCGGTCTCTTTATTCCGGTTGCTGGTTTAGTCGCGTTCGCCGTCTTCGAATATGTGTCTAAAGTAAAAAGGGAAATGCGGACTATCGCCGGAGTTCTTTTGTGGCTCGGGGCGCCGACTATTTTGCTAATCTTGGCTGGCGGCCTGCAAGCAGCCACTGTGCAACCGCCCTCGATCTACGTAGGGGAATCTGAGCTAGACGCCTTTGAATGGCTTGGCGCGTACGCCGCGAATTCGCTAGTGATGGCCGCCCCGGATTCCGGGTTGCTGATTCCCGCCTACAGTTCCGCCCGGGTGATCTATGGTCACCCGTTCGAAACCGTAGGTGCAGATGAGAATCGAGAACTAGTGGAAGACTTCTATAGCGGACAAATCAGCCGGGAGGATGCGGGTGAGATATTAAATAGCGAAGGTGTAGACTACATTTTGTTTGGCCCCCGCGAAATGGTGCTAGGGGCATTGCCCGAACTACCCGACTGGGAAGTCGTTTTCGAATCTCGTGACTCTCAGATCTGGGCGCCGGTTCGCTAATCCATGCGCCTCAAGACGATCGCTCGCGAGTATTGGCCCTTCTTGCTGCCGGTCCTGGTCATGCTGCCCGGGCTGGCCGCATTTCCATTCCCAGGATCCGGCGCTCCTTTTTCTGATCTCGCCGTTACCCATTATCCGAATGC
>JANWHN010000057.1 GCA_025450445.1 Anaerolineales bacterium
CGGCTGGCGATCATCGACATGGACGTTCATCACGGAAACGGAACTCAGGATATTTTTTACGAACGCGGTGATGTGCTTTTTATTTCCACCCATCAAGTTCCTCTCTACCCAGGCGGCGGCCAACTGAACGAGCGCGGCCGCGGCGCGGGTGAAGGCAAGACGATCAATATTCCGCTGCCACCAAACTCCGGAGACATGGCTTTTGCTGCCGCTTATCAAGAGATCATCCCGGCAGTGCTCGATCAGTTTCAACCCGAGATGCTGCTGGTTAGCTTTGGTTTCGATTCGCACTGGAAGGATCCGTTGGCCAACTTGCTGGTCAGCGCACGAGGGTATGGGGAGGCGGTCAAGTCGCTGAGCGATTGGTCCAAGGCGAACGCCGGTGGCCGCATCGCGTTGATCCTCGAAGGCGGCTATGACCTGGATGCTGCCGCGGCTTGCGGGCTTGCCGCCACCCAAGCCTTGCTGGGCGAAAAGATCAACGATCGCATTGGGCCGGCGCGTGATCGCGAGAGAGATGATTGGAAGCCAATATTGAACAAAGTCAAACAGATCTGGGGTATTTAGAAGCAGCGAAAGGAAACTATGGAACTCGCATTGATGATCGAAGGCCAAGACGGCCTGAATTGGGAGCGCTGGAAAAAGCTGGCCAAAGCCGCAGAGGATTTCGGCTTCGTCGGCCTCTATCGTTCCGACCATTACACCAACATGGAGCCGCCCAATCTTGATTCGTTGGAGCTGTGGGTCTCGCTCACCTGGCTCGCCACTCACACCAAGCGCATCGAATTCGGTCCTTTGGTGTCGCCGTTCTCGTTCCGCCACCCGAGCATTACCGCCCGGATGGCCAGCGCGGTCGACGATCTTTCTGGCGGGCGGCTGCAGCTTGGCTTAGGCGCCGGCTGGCAAGTCCGCGAGCACGACATGTTCGGCCTTGATTTATTAGAGGTTCCTGCTCGAATGAAGCGCTTTGAAGAAGGCTTGGAAGTCGTGACGAGCTTGCTGACAAGTGCAACGCCCGTCAATTTTTCCGGTGACTTCTTCCACCTCAAAAACGCGGTGATCCTGCCGCGCCCGCAGCGGCCGCCTCACATCGTCGTGGGTGGCAACGGCGCCAAGCGCACGCTGCAGCTAGCGGCCAAATACGCCGACGCGTGGAACGGCACTAGCCAAACGCCGGCCAAGTTCAAGCAGCGCATGCCGCGGCTCGACGGATACCTAAAGGCCGAAGGCCGCGAGCCAAGCGACCTGCGTCGCAGCGCGATGTTAACCACGGTATTTGCGACGGGCAAGAACGATTTGGCTAAGAAACTCAAAGCTTTCGATTCGTCCTTTGATGAGCTGCGTGGTCATGGCGCGCTGGTTGGCGAAGCCAACCAGATCGTCGAGCAACTCGGCCAGCTGGAGGAAGTCGGCTGCCAGCGGGTGATGATGCAGTGGTTCGACCAGGACGATATTGCCGGGCTGGAAGTGATGAGCAAAACTGTGTTGGCGCAAGCTCACAAGAAAATGAGATGACATGAACGTATCCGAAGCCATTCGTACCAAACGCGCCGTGCGCGAATTCAAACCGGAACCACTGAAAGAAACTGAGGTGCGCGCAATCCTAAATGCCGGCCGCCGCGCCCAATCCTCCAAAAACGGCCAAGCCTGGGCTTTCCTCGCCATCCAAGATAAAGAGACGCTGAAGAAAGTTTCCAAGATGGGCATGTTCGCCGGCCACATGGCTGGCGCCGCCCTAGGTGTGATGATCCTCACGCCGCCGCCGGAAAAATTTTACGGCGCGCTCTTCGACGCCGGGCAAGCAGCCAGCTATATGCAACTGGCCGCCTGGGACCTTGGCATCGGCTCCTGCCTGGCTACGTTGTACAAAGCCGAAAAGGCTTACGAGCTATTGCGCATCCCGAAAGACTGGAGTGTGCTGATGGCAATCTCTTTCGGCTACCCGGCCAAGGGCAAAGGTCTGCACTTCAAACCGCTGGTCGGCGGACGCAAAGACTTCGACGAAGTCGTCCACTTCGAAAAATGGTGATTACCCAAAAGGGCTGTCACCGATTTTTCTTATCGCTGCCACTCACCGCAAAGTAGACCGTACCTAACACCCCGAAGCCAAATGCAGTCAGAAAATTAGTGCTAGGCGACACTTGCCATAAGAATGCCCCACCGAAAGCCGCGATCGAAACGAAGGTATCGCGGATGAGATAGTAAGCTCCAAACGCACTGGCTTTCATCGTGTTGGGAGCCAGATCCATGATCAACGCTTTGCGAGTGGGCTCGCCAAACTCTTTGAGGCCGCGCACAACAAATGCAATGACAAGCAGCTCAAAGGAATTTGAGAGAAGCAACAACAGCGGGAAAACTGTAAAGAAAACAAAGGTCATCACGACGTATGGTTTTTTAGTCGACCGATCTGCCAGGTAAGCGATAGGAATGTAAATGAGCATCGCAGTTACCATCTCGATACCAGTCAGCACGCCGAACTGGAACGCCGTGATCCCGATCACATTCACAGCCCATAGAACTACCACCGCGTACGGGATCTGCTCACAAAACCGCACGAGGGTATCGGCCAAGAGTAATCGCCTCAGCGTTGGCGACATACTCCCAAAGACGTGAAATGGGTTGGACAAGGGGGAAATCACCGCAGCCTTTTGCTTCCCCTCGATCATCACCTGCTGAAACAGCATCGCCACAATTGCTAGCATGATCGCCACTACAAAAGCCGCACGTACACCATGGACCTCGCCGTAAGTTGTGACAAGCAGCCCGCCAACCAGCGGCCCCAAGGCCATCGGCAACCGCCGCACAAGTGACATCATCGAGATGCCCATCGTGTGCTTGTTCTTCGGCAGAGCCTGCGCCACCAGGCTCACCGTGGCTGGCAGCGAAATAGCCGACCAGGATAAGAAGAAGAGCGCGCCGATAAGCACAGCTTGCCAATACGGGAAGATTACGACCAGCGCGTAGCCGCCGATTGCCAAGGAGTTGAAAATAAAGAGCGCTCGTTTGTAACCGAGCTTGTCGCTTAGGTACCCGCCTGGGAACGAATACAGGGCGGATAGCAAATTGTCCATGCCATTTAACAGCCCAATCGAAAGCACATTTCCGCCAAGTGCGATCAGGTATAGCGGCAAGAAGCGCTCCGCCATGTGCTCGCCCATGCCCACCAGAATCACCATGGCGAGCAGCCCCAACATGCTGGGGCGCAAGCCGAGAAAATCAAACAGACGTTTCCGTTTCGATCTAGGCATAAAAAATAAAAAGCGCAGGCCGTTTGCCTGCGCTTTATTCTACTTTTCTAGCTTATCAGCTTGCCGGGGTTGCGGAGGTATAGAGCGCAAATGTGTTGCCTTCAGGATCCTGCAAGACCGCAAACCAGCCTTGACCCGGGATCTCGGTTTTGCCCAGCACGCTTTTACCACCTAGAGATTCAGCCTTCTTGAGGTCTGCCTCAATATCGTCGCTTTGGATGTAGACTAGCACGCGATCGATCTTGTTGAAGTCTTCTTCCGGCGGGAAACCGCCACCTGGGCTGCCTTCTCCGGCATCGAACATGGCGTAATTCAGCTCTTCAAATACGCTGATCTTCCAGTCAAATAGGTCTTCGTAGAATTTGCTGTTTTTCTTGGGGTCTTTGCTGGGAAATTCGATGTGCACTACCGGATGTTTACTCACTAGATTTCTCCTTTAGTTGAAGATAATTGTTTTACTACTGCAAAGATCATTGGTTCATTTAGCCTTCCTCGCCAAGGTGAAATACGCTTCCAAGATCTCATGGAATCCATCAGGCTCTTTGAGAGTTTGCATATGTTGAAATGTATCAAGGCGCAATTGCTCCAGCCTGGTTTGTTCTAATTTTTCCAATCCGGCCCTTCCGGAAATCGAGGAGCGCATGTTCCAATAATCTTCTTCGCTTAAAAAAACCATATCGAACTTTTCAGAATTGAGCTTAATATCCTCAAAGCCAGCTTTAGCGATCCAGGGTTCGATTGCTTCCGGTTTATCCAGGCTGTTTGTCCCCAAGCCAAGCTTTGCTTCATACTTGTCGATCAGGTCTTCGTACCACGCCCAGCGTGGGTCCTCGTACTCTGCCCACGTGCTAACCGCAAGCCTTCCGCCCGGCTCGAGGACGCGGTGAAATTCGACAAGTCCACGATCCAAATTGGGGAAAAACTGCAGCGAGAACCCACACATAACAACATCGAAATGGTTATCCGGGAATTTGAGGTTCTCCCCGTCCATTCGCAGCACTTCGACATTTGTAATTCCGCGCTTTTCCGCTTCAGCCTTGGTTTCTTTAACCATCCCATCCGACAGATCGATACCGATGACCTCTCCTTCCTGGCCCACAGCCTCGGCCGCCGGGAATAGGCTGGCACCGCGCCCGCAGGCGACGTCGAGAACCTTTTCGCCTTTTTTGATTTCAGCAACTTCGACCAGGTGTTTGCCAAAGTGCTGAAAATAACCGATCCTCCCATACCCTTCGGCGCCTCGGCTGAACACCCCGCGTAGCGTTTCCTTTTTGTCGATTTGAGCGCTCATAGGTTCATTATAAATTATCAGTCGTTGCGATTAGAATCCCTCGACATGAAAGTTCATTTAGTCGACGGAACGTACGAACTGTTTCGCAACTACTACGGCGCCCCACCCATGACCGCGCCGGACGGGCGCGAGGTGGGCGCAGCGCTCGGCTTACTCCGCAGCCTGGTGGCGATGCTTTCGCAGCCCGGCGTGACGCATGTGGCATATGCCTTCGATCATGTGATCGAATCTTTTCGCAACGACCTGTACTTCGGATACAAAACCGGCGAAGGTTTGGAACCTGATCTCTGGAACCAATTTCAACTGGCCGAGGACGTGGTCGCCGCGCTAGGCGTCGTGGTTTGGTCAATGATCGAATTCGAGGCGGATGATGCGCTGGCGGCAGCCGCGGCTCGCTTCGCTCCCGACCCGGCCGTTGAGCAGATCCTGATCTGCTCGCCCGACAAAGACTTAACCCAGATGGTGACCGGCAACCGAATTGTCAGTTGGGATCGGCGGCGCGACATCATCCTTGACGAGGCTGGGGTGATAGCAAAGTTTGGTGTACCACCAACCTCTATCCCAGATTACCTGGCGCTTGTCGGCGATTCCGCCGACGGCTATCCCGGCATCGCTGGTTGGGGCGCCAAGTCGGCTGCGGCGTTACTTGCCCGCTACGGAAATCTCGAAAATATCCCTGTTGACGTCATGGAATGGGACACGAAGTCGGTAGCCGCCCGCCGGCAGGTCACCCTCTCAGGCAGCCTCAACCAAAATCGGGATGACGCAATGCTCTATCGCCGCCTTGCCACCCTTCGGGTGGATGTGCCCCTCGATGAAAATCTTGCGGACCTCGAATGGAAAGGTGCACTTCCCCACCTAAAGGAATTGTGCAAAGAATTGGGCGAAGACGAGCTCCCAGACCGAGTAACGCGCTGGCAATCTTGATTAGGATTCAGTCAAGAAATTCCTGGCTAAGCCCTCAAGTTCCTTTATCAGATCCACTCGGACAGCTTCGACCCACTGTATCCGTGGATCGCTGGGTTTGAACCAATTCGCCTGGCGCCGTACAAACAATCGCGATGCGCGTTTGATCTCTTCTACGGCGGTCTCTAAGCTCGACTTTCCTTCTACATGCTCGATCAACTGACAATAGCCAATCGCCGATAGGCTCGGCAGATCAGCATCGTAGCCCTTAGCAAGCAATCTTTTAACTTCTTCGAGCCATCCGTGATCCAACATCTGTTGGATCCGTTGATCAATTCGCTGGTAAAGCTCTTCCCGCGGCCGCGTGAGACCAAGTTGCAGCACTCGATATTCCGAGTCGGCTTTATTACGCAGGTCTGAAAAACGCTGCCCAGACCCGAACATGACTTCCAGGGCGCGCAGGGTTCTGCGCAGGTTACGCGGGTCGATAATCGCAGCTGCCTCAGGATCAACGGTTCGTAATCGCTGATGGATCTCTTCTTTGCCAAGCTCGCGCGCCCATGCTTCCAACGCAACCCGCAGACGGGGTTGCGCGGCGATCTTAGGCGGCAGCCAGCCTTCGAGGATGGCGCGCAGGTATTGGCCTGTACCGCCCACAAGGATCGGCAGCTTGCCGCGTCGATGGATATCGGCGATCGCTTTGTCGGCCGCCCGCTGGAATGCGGCCAAACTCCAGATTTCGTCGGGCTCGGCGACATCAATTAGGTGGTGTGGGACATGAGCGCGCTGCTCTGCGGTTGGCTTGGCCGTGCCAATATCCATACCGCGATACAGCAGCCGCGAGTCCGCTGAGATGATCTCGCCATTCACGCGCTCGGCAAGTTGGATCGCTGTTTCGGTCTTCCCCACCGCCGTCGGACCGAGGATCACAACCAGCGGTGGCCGTTTATCCGCTAAGCGCATTTTCAATGTGCGTGATCTCCGGTGGCTGATTCTTTAATCGGCGGATCGACACTACATCCATGCGCCATTCGCCTTCCCATTCCGAATGAGTTTGCAAATAATCCTGGGCCGCGTCTTGCATGTGTTGCTGTTTGGTTGGCGTTATTGATTCTTCTGGATAGCCGAATTCAGTTGAGCTGCGCGTTTTGACTTCTACAAAAACAATAGTTGCTTCCTGACGGGCAATCAGATCGATCTCACCATACTCCGTACGAACTTTGTGCTCCAGGATCACATAACCGAGTTTTTCTAAAAATTTGGCCGCGGTTCGTTCTCCCCACGATCCGAATGTTTGCTTTTGGCGCGGCATGCTGGCAGTATACCTGCGCTGCTCGTGTACAATCGCACCGTGGATTCTCCACGTTATCTGCCAAACCGCGAGCGCCTGAGCGCGGTGATGGCGATGATTCTGCTGGTCTACACAGCCGCGCGCTTCGTTCAACTTCCCGTGCAAACTCTCAGCATCGAGCTAGCCGGGATCTATCTCCCTCTTCAACTCAACATCAACACGCTCGTGGCTATCCTCGTCGCGGCACTTACCGCCTCCGGTACGGATTGGCTCCTGCGCGATGACCCTGCGCTGCAGGGTCGCCGCGGTTTCCGCCACTGGCTTCTGCCTTCGATGACAGCCTGGGTGCTCAGCCTGCCACTGGCAAACTTGGAATTCGGTTTGGAATGGTCGGCTGCGTTTTCGGCCAGCGCCTTGCTATTGCTCGCCATCCTGGTTGGCGAATATGCCAGCGCTTCTCCTGAAAACCGTTTGCACGAAGCGGCTAAGTTTGCTTTGACTGCGCTAAGTTACGCTCTTTTCCTGATCCTGGCGATCTCGGTGCGCGGTGTGGCCTTGCGCCTTTACCTCGCACTCCCGGCAATTGCTCTCGGCGCGTTGATGATCAGCACGCGCGTTCATCTCTTGCGCACTAATTTAACTTGGCAGCCCCTTCAATCCTTCGGCATTGCTTTTGTCGTTGTTCAAATTGCGGCCGCCCTGCACTACTTTCCCATCTCTGCTCTCGGCTACGGGCTCGTTTTGCTCGGCGCCGTCTTTGCTCTCAACCAATATGCGGCTTCGGTTAATTTCGAACAGGAAAACAAGCAGGCCATCCGCGAATCGCTCATAATTCTGGGTACATTTTGGTTCCTAGCTATCCTTGTCCGCTAGAGTCACCTTCTTGTCTAGCTCACGCGCTAGCGCCTATCAAGTTCAGCCCTTAAAATTTCATTTGCTGAGCAACCGCAAAAGCCAAGTTGTGTTTTAGTCTTAGGGTACACCAAGGAGATCTCGCCAGATGGAAATAATTCAAACTTTGGGTCTCATGCTCCTTGGCTACCTGATCGGCTCGGTGCCATTCGGCTTCATCCTAGTGAAGGTGCTTACCGGCAAAGACATTCGCGATGTGCATAGCGGCCGCACCGGCGGCACTAACGCCATGCGCGCCGCAGGTTTATGGGTTGGGATTGGGACCGGCCTGCTCGACGCACTCAAGACTTACGGCTCAGTCCTGCTTGCAAATTGGCTCGCCCCCGGGAATAACCTAATGGCCGCGCTCACGCCCGCAGCTGCAATCCTGGGCCACAATTATTCGATCTTTCTCGCTCAGCGAGATAAAAAAGGCAAACTCTTCTTCGGCGGCGGCGCCGGGGGCGCGCCGGTGTTGGGCGGGGCTACGGGGCTCTGGCTCCCGAGCGTTTTCATTATTCTGCCAGCAGGGATCTTGATCTACTACTTCGTCGGCTACGCCTCAGTAACGACGCTTAGCGTTGGCGTTATGACGTTGATCCTATTTTCTGTGCGCGCCATGCTCGGGCGGGCGCCCTGGGAATATGTGATTTATGGTGTGATCAGTCTGTTCCTATTGACTTGGGCGCTGCGCCCAAACATCAAGCGCTTACGCGAAGGCAACGAGCGCATTCATGGATTTAGAACTAGAAATAAGAAAAACAAAAAAAAGAAGTAATCTCTACCGTTTGCCGCTTCCCTCGAAATAAACTTCAGATCCCTGCGGGACCTCATCGTAATATTGTCGATACAGCGCGATCAGATTTCGATGATGTAGCTGCTCGGCCAACCCAGCAATTAGCACGCGGCTCTTGCCGCAATCTTCCACATGCACCGATTCCAAAATATCCAGCGGGTACCGCCGCTTGGAGGCTGAGCGCACGACCTTCTTTATTTCATTTAGATAATTCAGGTTCTGCTTGATCGCTGCATCGATCTCGCCGCGCAATACGATCTCCCCGTGCCCGGGCACTAGGTTCTCCAAGCCCATCTTGGTCAGCTTTTTTAATGAGGCCGTAGTCTCTTCAATATCACCATCTACAATGATCGGCAGCGCCATGAATGTGTCCCCGCAAAACATAACGCGATCTTCCTCCACCAGCACCGCGATCGAGTCAGCGCTGTGGCCCGGCAGCGGCATGATCGTCAGTGTCTTTTTGCCGATCTGTAGGGTCAGCTCGCCCTTTTCAAACGTTACGCTGGGCAGCACGATCTCGATCTCACGCAGTTGCGGATTTTCCTTCTGCTCAGCTTCCAGTGCCGCCTGGCCGCGGCCCTTCAAGAAGTCGTAGCATTTTCGATGAGCAATCACGATAGCTTCAGGAAAAAATGTATTTCCCCAGGTGTGGTCAGCGTGATAATGCGTGTTAATAATGTAACGAACGGGAACTTGCAGCTCGCGATCGATAAAACGGCGCAGTTGCTGCGTCTCCTCCGGCAAAGCCAGCGTATCGATGAGCACCGCCCCGTCAGGCCCGCTCACCACCCCCGCGGTCACCTGGGCATACAGCTCACTTTGGAAGAAATAGACGTTTTCTGCGATGCGCTCGTGTTGCAATCAGTCTCTCCTAAATTTCCGACGGTGAAGAATAGCATAGCGACTATGGGCAGTCAAGAATTGTGAATTAAATAACTAGTCGCCTGCCTCCCTCGGCAATCTGGTTTCCTCCTATGGATTAAAAAGAAAAGCCCGCTTACATCAGCGGGTTCTCACTGTCTACCGTCAACTACCTGCTGTTACCTATACTGCCACTGGATCTGCCAATGGGCATCCGGTCCTTTCCCTGTGTAGTAAATTTCGCGCGGCGATCCCACCAGCTGGTAGCCGTTGTTGGCGATCCAATCGCTGACTGCGTCGTATGCACCGATGATCGCTGGGAAATCGCAATCCTCCCCGTAGGCATCCGCAACCGCATAGGTCCCGGGGCTGAGCTCATCAACAGTGATCCCGTCTGCCGCGTGCACCTCGCCTTGCACCGGCCACGCCACCTGCAGCGGACCGTCGTCCTCCTCATTCACCGGCCCATGGAAGATTGCCATCGGTTCTGCGATTAGCTTCGCGCCCTGGCGTTCAGCTTCGGCCCACATTTTTCCGCAACACTCCTGGATCTTGTCCCCCAACCCCAGCGCTTTCATTCGCAATTCCATCGCGAGCACCTTTTGCGCAGGCAAACTCGTCGTCTTTACCTCAAACGGCATTTCTTTCTCCTTGTTGAGAAAAGCGATCAGGTCGTTGGATACCTCCATTGCCGTCTGCCGTCGACTTTGATAGGACTCCAAATATCGTTGGATCTGGAAAACGGCTCGAATCCTGCCCTTTTCAGCCAGCTCCAAAACCTGCTTTGCCTCTTCCAACGGCATATCCATCTTGCGCATGAGATGAATTAGCCGCGCCTTCCACAATTGCTCGGTCAGATAATAGCGATAACTTGTGGCTGGGTCGACAAATGCAGGGACTAGAAGGTCTTCTTCATGATACAGACGCAGCGCTTTGATACTGAGCTGTGCCGCGTTGGCGAACTGGCCGATCGAGAGCAAATCGGATTGCCGGTTTTCCACCCCGCGATTATAGGGTCGAACCTTTGGGGAGAGTCAAGCTCAAATTTGACAGGCTCATGTGGCGTCTGTATAATCTCCCTACAATTTCATAGCATTAGCCAGGAATAGTACGCGGCGGCACTCACAGAAAAGGTGCGCCACAGATTGAGAGCCACCCGAGCAAGCCGCCGCCGAAAGTCGCCTGGATCGCCACCGAAGAAACGTGCATGCTCCGCATGTTGGCGGATTAGACCGGTGCGGGTAAGCCCGATACAGCGTTCGAGTGTGGATACGGTGAAAACTACCTAATCCAAAACGAGGTGGTACCGCGGAGCAGCCTTCCGTCCTCAAGACGAAAGGCGCTTTTGTTTTAACCGGAGGCCGCGTGACCGAATTAGCAAAGACTTACGATTTCAAATCCACCGAGGAGCGCATTTACGCCTGGTGGGAGGAGCAAGGCTTCTTCCAGCCCAGCAACGATCCGCGCAAGCCGGGCTTTGATCCCAACAAGAAACCGTTCGTCATCTCCATCCCCCCACCCAACGTGACCGGCGAGCTGCACCTCGGCCACGCGCTTTTCGTCGCGATGGAAGATTTGATGATTCGCTACAACCGCATGAAGGGCGTCCCCGCCCTCTGGGTGCCTGGTTCTGATCACGCCGGCATCGCCACCCAGCTCAAAGTCGAGGAAGCCATTCTCCGCACCGAAGAAGTGACCCGCGAGGAACTCGGCCGCGAAGAATTCCTCA
>JANWHN010000058.1 GCA_025450445.1 Anaerolineales bacterium
ACCTAGCTTTGGAGTGCGGCTAAAAATACTGGCGATATTCCCTGCTTCGTTCCGGGCGGGAACTATCACGGAAACGGAGGGTGGTTGCGTTTCTTCTAAATTTGCGTGAATTGGACGGGCAACTCGCAAGTTGGTTAGTGCAAAAAAATCGAACGGCCATACCTTGACCAGCAAATTGTTGAACACCCACGAAACGATAGGGATATTTACCGGCGCCAAGACCTCTCGAGAATGTGTGATCAATTCGTAATCGGTTAGCTTGAAAAGGTTTTCTATATCTTCAACCGTAAACCAGTTCTGCAGCAATGTCCGATTTTTAAACCCGAGGGCTTCTGAGATGCTAAGCGGTATCTGCCATAGGCGGCTGTGGGTGTTGATGATCAATCTCGTTCGACGATGCATCAGCTTAGCAATTTGCTCAAAGATCAACTGCGCGTCCCAAACATCGTTAAGCAGATCTGACAGAACGATCACATCGAACGGGCCCAAGAATGGGAGCGAATGGGCGTCCGCGCGGATCAGGATCAGTTCAGGATGATCGGCTTTTGCCAAACTGATCGCTTTCCCTGAGAAGTCGATGCCCACGCCAAGCGCCGGCTGCAGCCCTGCAAGCAAACTTCCGTCTCCACAACCGAGCTCTAAAACGCGCAGCCCCGAAGGAACCAGAAATTTGTACGCCTTCTCTAAAAGTCGATGGTAATAGTTACCTAAACGCCGTTCGCGCCTAGGTTGTGAAAAAACGTTGTCCCATTGCGCGATTCGTTCTTTTGTATATGTAAGCATGACAGGCGAAGTCAAAATAATAACATCTGGCTATCCAAGCGAAGTTGCAGGCAGAAAACAGCCTTGGCCAGTTTGCCTGGGCTGTTGTTATTTTTCGTTGACTATTGAAAAAATCCCATGATGTACGGCGTGGCGATATTCAACAGCAAACCGATGGCGAATAATTCGCCCGCTTTGCGGTTGAAATACAGAGCCCAGCTTACGTACCAGAGTGGCCAAACGGTGTAACCGGCAGGCGCCTTCTTGGGCTTCGGCTCGCTATATACCTTCCATGTTGTGCGCAGGCGTCCGACAGCAAAGAACGTCAGCAACACCAACGGGCCGGTGTAGCGCAGCAAGACCATTGCGACGATGAGGACATAGAAAAGAACAAAGCTGATCTTGTTGAGCAAGAGAGATCGCTCGATGCCGATAACGACTGGGATCGAGTTGACTTTGACCTTCTTGTCTGCGGCGATCTTGTCGATGTGCTTGCCAACCAAAACTGAAGCCACAATGAGGCCGTAGGGCAGAGTCAGGATCCAGGTGGCGGTGGTCAGCACCCCAGAAGCGGCGAACGCTGTCCCGCCGATCATCAAGGGTCCCCAGACGATGAGCGCAGTCAGCTCGCCCAAGCCGGCACGTTTGAGCACGCTGGTGTAGGCGAGGCTAAGCACTAAGCCCGCAATTGCAAAGCCGACGATCACGGGGCCGCGCTGGGTGAAGAGGAACGCCATGATCGCGAGGTCGATGACATTCAGGATAAGAGCGGCGATCAACAAACCCCGTGGGGTAGTGAGCCCGCCCAGGATCGGGTGGGGCGCATATTGCGCGCGCGGGTAGTCTTCTGTGTCTACACCTTGGCGTACATCAAGGTAATCATTGATCAGGTTGTTGGCCGCGTGCGCTATGACAACCCCCAGGACAGATAGCCCGCCAAACAGCCAATTGATGTTGCCCTGCTCGGCTGCGATCAGCAAACCAAGCATGCCGGAGGTCAGCGACATCGAAAATACACAAGCTCGCGAGATCACTAACCAGCGGGTGACGCCGTCGGCTAGCTCTATCTGGGGGATATTGCAGCCATCCAGCACCATTTTCCAGCGGGTCAACAGTGGAACGGGGTGGGTTTTAGCGATTTTGCGGGTTGCAACTCTTGTTACCATTTTGAAGCTCCTCGTTCTTGTGAAGTCGAAATTTAACGGGTGAAATCATAGCATGGTTGCGTAAGCGATAGCTGAATGGAACCTGCCGAAATTGGTCGGTGTAGTATTGATGCAACCAAAAAACAACAGCGGTTGCATCAATTTCACCAAGCTGAAAATCCCAGCTTGGTGGATGAAACCATCTTCGCGAAGAGGTGGATTGCAAGAAAAAGAACTGATCCAACAGGCGCGCCGCGGCGACAACGCAGCCTGGGCAGAGCTTGTTCACCTGCATCAGCAGGCCGTCTTTCGTCTGGCTTACTTGCACCTGGGCGACGCGGCCGAGGCCGAGGATGCAGCGCAAGATTGTTTGATCCGCGCTTTTCGCAGCCTGCGCAGCTTCGACGACGGGCGCCCTTTGCGTCCGTGGTTGCTGCGCATAGTCAGCAACCTGGCGCTCAATCGCAAGAGATCGGCGGGGCGGTATTGGGCGGCCTTGCAGCGAGCCGTGCGAGACGAACCGAGAACAGCGGAAGGTCCGGCGCGCGGGACTGAAGCAAAGCAGCAATCTGAGGAGTTGTGGAGAGCGGCGCAGAAATTACCGGGCAATATGCAGAACGTACTTTACCTGCGTTACTTTCTTGATCTATCAGTTGATGAGACGGCGCAAACGCTCGAGATTGCGGAAGGCACTGTGAAGTCGCAAACGAGTCGGGCGTTGGAGCGCTTACAAAAGATTATCAAAGCAGAGTTTCCCGCTCTACAAGAAGGTAGAGAGTGATGGACGAGAAACGATTTAACCAACTCGAAATTCAATTGACCACCGCAGGCAAAACTTTGCGGTATCCCAGCACGCCTGATCTTGCCGCTGGTTTCTTACGCCAACCCGCAGCCCAACCGCAGCGCCGCCTGGCTTTTGCGCTGGCCGCCGCGTTGGTCGTCTTGGTTAGTTTGCTGGCAGTGCCCGAGGTACGGGCGCGGATCCTCGAATTTTTGCAGATCGGCGGAGTGCGCATCACGGTTCCGCAGGAACAGCCAACGGACGCTGCCACCGAAACGGGCTTGCCACTGGAATCGGGTGAGCATGGATTAGTTGTTCCAATAAATCTGCTGGATGGCGAAACCACTTTGCCAGCGGCGCGCGAAGAGGTCAACTTCCCCATTTGGTTGCCAACCTACACTGCAGAGCTTGGCGACCCTGATCGTGTCTTCGTCCAAGATTTCGATCGCGCCGAATTTGTGATTATCGTTTGGGAAGACGAGTCAGGCGAAGCCGAGCTTGCTCTCTATAGTCTTGGACCCGGCGTGCAGCTAACCAAGAGCGAACCCGAAACTCTAAGTTTTGTGACCATCAACGGAAATGTTGGCGCCTGGGTGACAGGCAATCATTTCCTGTTTTTTGGCAGCGGTTGTTGTGAAGGAATCCTGGTGCAGGCGCCTGCGCTAGTTTGGCAAGTCGGCGAGCTGACTTATCGGATCGAGTCTGCATTGCCTTTTGACGACGTGATTCGAATTGCAGAATCGATTAAGTAAAGCGCGCTGTTCTAATCTTGGCTCGCGACTACCTTGTAATTC
The DNA here is from genome assembly GCA_025450445.1 of Anaerolineales bacterium. GTDB lineage: Bacteria > Chloroflexota > Anaerolineae > Anaerolineales > UBA11579 > JAMCZK01. The sequence continues at coordinate 3,483 of JANWHN010000058.1, forward strand.
CGTGGCTCTGCGAGCTCACAAAGCTCACTGGCTTTCGCCATGAAGTTCTTGAACTCCGGGCTAGCCCGCCACTCGGCGATTTTCTCCGCGCTGTCCCAGCGGCCGAAAGAGACAAACCGTTTTGAGATCTCGGCGTCTTGCAGCAAGCGGGGGCCAGTCACGCCAAATTTCTTGCCACTTTCTGCCACATAGGCCTGCCACGCGTCGATGAATTCCTGTTCCTTCCCTTCCTTCACCACCCATTGCGCAGAGGTGTAGAGTTGACCCTTTTCGCTCATTAGTCCTCCGAGTTATGTCCTGCGACGAAATGCACTGAACAGATAGTAAAGACCGCCAAGGATCAGCATTGAAGGCCAGATGATTTCCCATAACCCTTCGTTGCTAAAACCCGTCACCGCGCCCAGGATCAGTAGTGGGATCGCTGGGTAGATCGCCCAGGTTTGCCTTTCTCCTGCGATTGGCATGAAATACAAGAGCAAGAACGTGAGCCCCATTCCGATAAAAAGTATTCCCGACGAATCAATGCCAATATTCAACGGAACTTCGTCGACCGCGGCCGTAAGCGCGACGGAATAAAGAACTCCGCTGGGAATGAGCGCCCACCAAAATGAACGATTTAGCAAGAACACAATTAAGAATCCGGTTGCAAGGAAAGCTAGAAAAATCGGACCTCCCCAGCCGTCGGAAATTGAAGGAAAGAACAGGTCGAGCACAAATTGGGAGGTGAGACCGGCTAGGATAAACGCGACGAGGGCAGCCCACCAAAGCCGTCGATCCTGAAAGAAAATGATCGCGAAGATCACAACGCCTGCGCCAAATGCCAGCGCAAAGAATGCATCCTCAAAGCCGCCGCCCAGAATGCCAAATTGCTGGAGCCCAAGCAGCACCCCGATCAGCACAAGCGTGATTCCGATCCACGAGCGATAATCTTTCATCATTTCATTCTCCCAACGTCATTATATATAAGTTAAACCCGAGCCCACGCGTAGTGTGTTGGTACATATACGACCCTTTGATTGTTTTGTCGCGCCGCTTTCTCCTGCTCAAGGGCTTGTTGCAACTCTTTTTCAGGGATGCGGCCTTCAAGATCCGCGCGCAAGACCTCCAGTTCCAACTCCTGGTCTGCTTGGCTCGCCTCATGGGCTGCTTCCGCACCCAGCTCGCCACTGACGATGTCTTTGAAGCCAGCGGCCCGAAATAGCTCTGACAGCTTGCCGCCTAATTCCGGATCCGCGCCCTGGGCGCGAAGCGCATCGGTTTGCCATTTGCCAACCTGCGCCAGCTCCGTTGGGTGATCGATCCGTCTGCTGTAATCCGGCTCTGCGAAGACGATCACCGCGCCACCCGGGCGTGTGACCCGCCGCATTTCTTGAAGTCCGCGTAAGGGATCTGATAGCCAAAGCAAAACAAAATGGCAGAAGGTGACATCGAATGTCGCCTTAGGGTGGGGTAACTGGTGCGCATCTCCGCCCAAGAACTTCGCGTTCTTAACTTGGCTCGTTGCGAGTCTCAGGGATTGCGGATCAATATCGAGGCCAAATAGCGATGTGGGCGGCGAGACCTGGATGGTTTCCAAAACCGCCCCCGTCCCGCAGCCAACCTCCAGTACGCGGGCTGCGTTTGGCATGCCAGTCTGGGCGAAAATATGACGCCGCAATTGCGCTGTCCAGCGCGCTTGTTGGGCGTAGCGCCGATGGGCTAGTTCCATTGGCATTGCCATGCAAGAAATTATAAGTTGCTGATTTTATTGCTTTGGATGGCGCAAAAACCGCATAGCAACGCCGCCGAGTTTGTCTTATACTAATCACATGGCTCTTGAACTTCGCAGCCGCACCGCACAAAAGATTTGGCAGGGAGTTCGCAATGACGCCGCCGGGGTCATGGCCGCCTTTTCGGCGCCCGAGCAACCTCGTACCGGACTACATTTCTACGATATCTCCATGCCCAACGGCCGCACGATGCGCATCCATCTGCGCGTTGAGCCTAGCGGCAACGGCGTGCTCTTTGTTGACGTCACCGATGTCGTGCATCTTAACCAGACCGCAACCTTGATGGCCAAGATGGCGCTCGATGGGGTTTCACGCGCCGAGGCCCGAGCGCGCATGGGCGCCTGGCACGCAGATGTTCCGCTAGACCAGATCGAGAATGAACTTAGCCAAATCTATGACATGGTCGATAGCTTCAGTCACCCCAACGGCGATTGCCCAACCTGTGAGCTTTCTGACACGCTGGAGATGTCCCCGATGTTCAGTATCGAGGTCAACGCGCCATACAAAGTCGACATGGCGCTCACGTATGGCTGCAACAATGAATGCCCACATTGTTACAACGAGAACGATCGTCTGCAAATGCCTTCGCTGCACGTTGAGCGTTGGTATCAGGTTCTGGATCGGCTTGCTGAACTAGGCGTGCCACATCTGATCCTGACCGGCGGTGAGGCTACGCTGCACCCCGATCTGCCGAAGGTCATCCACTACGCTGATCAGAAGGGCATGGTCGTCGGCTTGAATACCAACGGCCGCCATATTGCGCACAAGGCTTATATGCAAGAGCTCGGCGAAGCCGGCCTCAACCACGTTCAAATTACGCTCGGCTCGAGCCGGCCCGAAGTGCACGACGCGATGATGGGTGCCAAGGCATTCAATCAAACTGTGCAAGGCATCGAGAATGCGCTTGCCAGTCGGGTACATGTGATCACCAACACCACTCTGATGCGTGCCAACATGGATCACGTCGAAGAAATTATTGATTTCCTCTATTCGCTCGGGATTCGCACCTTCGCGATGAACGGCATGATCTATTCGGGCGGGGGTTTCTCCACCGGCGCGGCAATCGATGAGAAAGAAATGCCCGCCTTGCTCGTTCGCGTGCGAGACAAGGCTCAGGAGCTGGGCATGCGCTTCCTCTGGTACACGCCAACCGAGTATTGCCGAATGTCGCCGGTTGAGCTGGAGATCGGCGCCAAGCGCTGCAACGCCGGCGAATACTCGCTGTGCATTGAGCCCAACGGCGATGTACTGCCGTGCCAGTCTTATTACGTTTCGGCGGGAAACATACTGAACGACCCGTGGGAAAAGATCTGGGACGGCGAATTGTTCCGTTCCTTCCGTTACCGCGAGCAGGATCCCAAAGGCTATGGACTCCCCGAGAAATGCTGGACCTGCCCTGACCTGCCGCTGTGTGGCGGTGGCTGCCGCATCGAGCGCGAAGCTCGTGACGGTGTGCGCATAGCCAGCGACGGTGGCGGTGGTTGCTCGGGTTGCAGCGGATCGTGTGGCACCGGCGGGGCGGCGCACCAAGTGAAGACTTACACAGCCACAGCTGGAATGATCGTGCCAGGTGGTTTCGTTCCTTCGCCCAGCACCACCCGGACCAAGGTACGCTCCAGCGGCAACATGACCGTCATCAGCCTCGACCAGATTCAGTAAGTTCAGGTTCCTCAAATGTCACCATTCGAGTTGGCTGAATTCATCGCCAATATTTCTTTCGCGCTCTCATTCCTGATCGCGCTGATCTTTGGAATTTTTCAAGTGCGGGCCGCGCGGCGCGATCGCCGTGAGCAATTGGCCATAGCGGCCCTGCGTGCCGTCCAGACCCGCGAATTTGCCGAACTGATCAATTACATCGTGACAACCAAATTTCCAACCTCGCAAAAGGAATGGGACGCTCTCCCTGAAAAGGACCGCGTTATGTTCATTCAATTTGGTCAACAGATGGAATCGCTGGGCATTTTGGTGGCGGAAAAGATCATCGATGTTGACCTCGTGGATAAGACCTTAGGCTCCTTTGTGACCCAGTCGTGGGAGAAGTACAGGCCGATGATCATGGTGTTGCGCGAAGAGGAACCCTATTCGAACGAATACTTTCAGTGGCTGGCAGAAGTCATTGAAAAACGGATGAAGGAACACCCGCGCAAGCCCTTTTACCAAAAGTAGCCAGGCAGCCCCAGCCGGTCCGCCTGGGGAGTTATTATTCTCTCGTGTTGATCAACCTAGCTCGCTTCATCTCCCGGCTGCGCGGTCGGTCTGAATCGCCTTACCAACCCGCGCTGGCCCGCATCGAAGGCGGTGGCATCAAGCGCGGCCTCACCCCGCCCGAGGGTGCCGTGGTTCTCGGCCGCCGGCTGAATATCACGCTGACCCTGGTCATCTTCGAAATGCTGCGCAAAGGATTTCTGCGCCAGATGCAATCCTCTCCGCTTGTTGTCGAAGTCAAAGAAGGTTTTCGCACCCACGGGAGCGGCCTCAGCGTTCTAGCTCGCGGCGAGAAGCGTCGCAAAGCCGCGCAGGCTATCAACTCATCTTTACATAAATATGAAGAACCATTTCTCGAGATCCTGGAAGATAATCCTAGAAAGCCAATCCAGGAGCTTGATTTTGGGATTGCAATTCAGCCGCTGGTCCGCTATGTTGCTGGCAGGGTGGGTGGCTTCAGTTTGGAGGAGACGCGCACTTATTACCGCCTGATCATCGAGCGCGCCCCGCGCGAAGCGCGCAGTGATGGCAAGCACACTTTTGATCGCCAACGCGTCTTCGACCGCAATTTCGGCTGGGTGCTACTTGGTGATGATTTCGCTTCCGTGCTCGACGCGCCGGATTACAGCTATGTGCCGATATGGCAGCGCTCCAGCGTTCAGCCTGCATTGCCCACCTTCGCCCAATGGGCGAAGCAAGTGATGGCTTCGCTGGAAGGATCGGTCGCCGAAGCTGACGTCAAGCTGGGTTTGGGCCGCGAAACGGATGCGGTTACGATTACGTTGATGAATGATATTGCCAGAGCCACATATTACGGCTAAGCTTTTAGCGGAAGGGTAACGATGAAAACTTCTAGCAAGGGTCCTCAACTCACAAAACGAAGGCCATCCCGCGGTCGCGACGCCATCATTGTCGGCGTAGTGTTTGCAATCCTGGCGGCGTTATTTCTTCTGATCGTTGTGCCCGCAGTTGCCAAAGACGCTGGCGTTGCCGGATCGTCGCTTGCAGAAAACAAGGACGAGTTCGGGGCCGTGCCAGTGGGCGAGGATGCGGTGGTTTATGGCGAGCTGGAGGGAAATCCCGAAATCGTGGACGAGGATGTTGTGCAAGAAGCTGTTCTTGTTGTTCAGGATGAACTCCGCCGTTCCACCGAT
>JANWHN010000059.1 GCA_025450445.1 Anaerolineales bacterium
ACGACATTTTGAAAGAGTACATTGCTCGCGGAACCTATATTTTCCCGCCAAAACCATCCATGCGTCTGATCACGGACATATTCAAGTATTGCCAAAGTGAAGTGCCGCGCTGGAACACGATCAGCATCTCCGGTTATCACATCCGCGAGGCTGGCTCCACCGCGGCGCAGGAAGTTGCTTTCACTTTGGCAAATGGCATCGCTTCTATGGAAGAAGCCTTGCGGGTTGGGTTGGACATTGATGAATTCGCTGCGCAGATCTCATTCTTTTTCAACGCGCACAATCATTTTCTCGAGGAGGTCGCTAAGTTTCGGGCCGCCCGGCGCTTATGGGCCAAGATTATGAAGAAGAGATTCAAGGCTAAGCAGCCATCTTCATGGAAGCTGCGCTTCCACGCCCAAACCGCTGGCTCAACGCTTACGGCGCAACAACCGCAGATCAACGTGGTGCGTGTGTCGATCCAAGCGCTGGCGGCGGTGCTGGGCGGCGCTCAGTCGCTGCATACCAACAGCATGGACGAAGCGCTATGGCTGCCCAGCGAGCAGGCAGTGCAGGTGGCGCTGCGGACGCAGCAGATCATTGCGCACGAATCTAAAGCCGGGGATACCGTCGACGCGCTCGGTGGCGCCTATGCGATCGAATATTTGACCAACGAGATCGAAGCACGGGCTGAGCAATATATTGAAGAGATCGATCGACGCGGCGGCGCCCTGGCTGCGATCGAAGTTGGTTACATCCAAGCTGAGATCCAAAATGCATCTTACGATTTCCAGCAAGCGATGGAAGCAGGCGAAGAGATCGTTGTCGGCATGAACGCGTATCAAGTAGAAGAAAAGCAAGACCTTGAACGCGTGCAGGTCAACCCGGTACTGGAGGCAGCACAACGCGAGCGATTACAAAAATTGCGAGCCAATCGAGATTCGACAAAGGCAAGCGAGTTGCTTAATCACTTGGAAACAGCGGCCCGTGGCACTGAAAATCTGATGCCGCTTTTCATCGAATGCGTAGAATCGGATGTGACCTTAGGCGAGATCTGCGGCCGACTGCGCAAGCTTTGGGGCGAGTATCAGCCGCCTGCCACGGCCTAACAAGGAGCTAAAAATTGCAACAGTTCGTAAAACGGATCGATCACATTGCATTAGTCGTCGAGGATATTGATAAAGCGCTCGAATTCTGGCAGGACGGGCTGGGGATGAAGCCTTCCCATATGGAGGAAGTGCCAGGCGAAGGGTCGCTGGTCGCGTTTCTGCCCGCGAAGGAAAGCGAAGTCGAGCTCGTCAGCCCTACATCTGAAAATAGCGGCGTGGCTCGCTACCTAAAGAAGCGCGGGCCTGGAATGCACCACATTTGCCTTGAGGTGTATGACATCGAGGCCACCATGGCGCATCTTAAAGGGAAAGGGGTGCGGCTCATCAATGAGAAACCGGAGATCGGTACGGGTGGCAAAAAGATCGCATTTATTCACCCCGAGAGTACTAACGGGGTGCTAGTGGAGCTATATGAATTAAGCGGGCAAGAATTGCAAATCAGAATTGCGAAAGCACGCGAGCTTGCCGAGCGGGTGTTGACCGAAGGCCAGCTACGAGCCGCGGCGGCGATGGATTTTTTGCGCAACCTACGCAATGGCAACGGGGAAAAAGAAAAAAACTAAGCTTATTTGCGATTGACGATCAACAGGCTGCCGAGAATTAAGACGGCGCCGCTGACCAAGTAAATATCCAGGGTTTCACCCAGGAGAAACACACCTAGAGCCACGCCTACGACTGGAAACGTGTAGGTCACCATTGTTGCTCGAGTGGGGCCGATGGAATGAAGCAAATAGAAATAGAAAAGATACGCAAGACAAGAGCCGATCAAACCTAGCCAGATCAACGCGATCCATGTCATTGGTAGTGTCGGAAATTGGATCGGGGATTCGACCAGCAGGGCACCGGTGGTGATAAATGCTTCTGCCGAAAGCAGCGGTATCAAAGCTTGCACGGCGGGCTGGATGCCCTTTGTGTTTCTGCGCGCCATCACAGAACTGCCTGCATAAAACAGCACGGCGAGGATCATGGCGCCCTGCGCCAGCAGGTTAAGGCGCACATCGCCGCCGATATCTCGAACGGTAAGCACAACCACGCCGGCAAAGCCAACAAGCAGACCTAGAACCCGGCGTGGAGTCATGCGATCATCGGTGAGGGCGAAATGGGCGATCACCATGGTGAACAGCGGAACCGAGCTGTTAAGGATGGAAGCGACCGCGGAATCGATGTGCTGCTCCGCCCATGAGATGAGCACGAATGGCAAAGCCGTGTTTGTGATGCCGAGAATGAGCAGGTTCTGCCAAGTGCGGCGATCCATGGGGGCGATCGGACGGTTGAAGAACAAAACGACGGCCAAACCCAGAATGCCGAATAGCAAGCGGAAGGCAACGAGAACGAATGGGCCAACTTCCCCGACCGCGATCTTGATCCAATAAAACGAGGAGCCCCAGGCGAGACTAAGGCCGATAAAGGCGAGCAGGTCTTTTGGCTTCATTCAATCTCCAAGCGGTTGAAGGCTATCATGAATCTGGATGCACTCCTGCTATAACCTCTTCCCAGTCAACTTGTGAAACCAAATTTATCGCAAATAAAAAAAGAGCGCCGTTTCCGGCGCTCTTTTTTTATTCGTAACGAAGGGCTTCGACCGGCTCCAAGTTCGCCGCCCGATTGGCGGGATAGAGGCCGAAGAAGATTCCGACCGCAATGGAGAACAGCGTCGCCAGGAGGACCGAATCGGCACCAATAGTTGGGTTGAGATCCGCGTCCGCCGAAGCGGCAATCGCGCCCACTGCGACGGAGATCAGCCAGCCCAGCACGATGCCGAGAATGCCGCCGGTGAGGCTGAGCATTGATGATTCAGCCAGGAATTGGAGCAAAATGTCACGCTTGCGTGCGCCAAGGGCTTTGCGCAAGCCGATCTCACGCGTGCGCTCGATGACCGAGACCAGCATGATATTCATGATTCCGATGCCACCGACGAGCAGCGAAATTGCAGCAATGCCGCCAAGAAAGATGGTTAGGACGCCTGTCACGGTTTGGGCGGTATCGAGAAAATCCTGTTGGTTGAAGATGGTAAAGTCATCGGCGCCGATAGCAGTTCGATGGCGCCCTCGTAGAATTGCAGAAACCTCTTCGCTTGCCTGCGGCACCGAGTCCGCGTCCAGGGCCTGCACGAGGATCATGTCGACCGAATTAGTTGTGGCGCGTTGGAACAGGCGCGACTGGGCCGTGGTGAGTGGGACGATGACGCGGTTGTCCTCATCGGCAAAACCAGAGCCGCCCTTCTCGACCAACACGCCGATCACGCGGAAGGGTTGGCCCTCAATGCGAACGCTCTCGCCCACCAGGCCATCATGGCGGCCAAAAAGATCGTCGGCCACCGCAGTGCCCAATATCACGACTGCTGAGCGACTTAGCAAGTGGCTGTCGTTTACGAATTCGCCTTCAGCGATGGTGGCGTTGCGCACCCATTCGTAATTGGGTGTCACTCCGTCTAAGGTTGTGGTTGTCGTCTCACCCTGCGCTGAAACTTCTGCCCCACCCTGCACGATCGGCGCGACGCCAATCACCGACGGAGCCTGGAAAACATCACTGAGGGCTTCAACGTCATCTAACGTGAGCGGCTTGGAATTGAGAACATCCTCTTCACCACCGCGAATGACAAAAAGCAGATTCGTACCAATACCTTCGATCGAGCCGGTGATCGTGTTCTGCGCGCCGCGGCCGATCGCCAACATGGCGATGACTGCACCAACGCCGATCACGATGCCGAGTACGGTGAGCGCCGAGCGCAGTTTGTTAGCAGTCAGACTTTCCAGTGAAATTAATAGAGTTGACCAGATGCTCATTTCTTGCTCTTCTTTTCTTCGATGACGCCATCGCGAATGGTGACGATGCGATCCGCACGGGCGGCCACATCGGGATCATGGGTGACGATGATCAAGGTGACGCCCTCATCTTTGTTAAGCCCCAGCAAGAGCTTCATGATCTCTTCGCCGGATTTTGAATCGAGGTTGCCGGTCGGCTCATCGGCCATGATGATGGCCGGGTCATTCACTAAAGCGCGGGCGATCGCAACGCGCTGCTGCTGCCCGCCCGAAAGCTCATTTGGGCGATGGGTGATGCGGTCGCCCAGGCCCACTGCCTCCAGCGCCTTGTGAGCGCGCTTGAAGTCGCCGTTGCTCTTGGCCGCATAACGTAGCGGAAGCTCCACATTTGCCAACGCTGTTGCCCGCTTTAGCAGGTTGAAAGTTTGGAAGATAAAGCCGACCTTGCGATTGCGGATATCGGCAAGCTGATCGTCATCCAGGTTGCTGACACTTTCGCCATCCAGGTGATAGGTGCCCGAGGAGGGACGATCCAGGCAGCCTAGCATATTCATCAAGGTTGACTTGCCCGATCCGGAAGGGCCCATGATGGCGAGGACTTCGCCGCGTTCAACTTTGAGCGAAAGGCCGCGCAACGCGTGGACTTCCACCTCCCCCATTTTGTAGACCTTTGTCAGGTCTTTGGCTTTAACTACCCAATCGGTCATTAGTCATTTACCTCAGGAACTCTCCGCCGCCACCTTGCGGAGGACCCTGGCTGGGGTCGAAAGCAGGCGCAGGTGGGTTGAGGACGACGATCTCACCCTCCTGCAGCTCCCCGGACAGGACTTCGCTGTAGGTTTCAGAGGAAGCACCTAAGGTGACAACCACCGGAACCAGCTGAGCATCGCGCAGCACGTAAACGACACGCTCACCATCTAGAACGCGGACGGCGCGATTTGGCAACAACAACACGCCTTCGAGTTCGGTGACAACTATGCTCACCCCGGCGGTCATGCCCGGTCGCACAAATTCGTTAGCGTCGCTTAGCTCCACCGTAACGCGGAAGTTGACCGCGCCCTCGACAACAGTTCCGGCTAGTGCCACACTGACCACTTCGCCGTTGTAATCTGTTTCGGGCGCCGAATCAAAAGTGATGATGGCCGGCTGGCCGACGCTGACCCGATTGATATCGACCTCGGAAACATCGACGTCAACCAGCATGCGATCAAGGTCGTCGAGCTGAAAGGCAACTTGTCCGGCAATGACTACGTCGCCTGGGGTTGGAAAAGCATCGGTAACGACGCCAGCAAACGGTGCCTCGATGAAGCGCTGACTGACGACGGCTTGCGCCGCAGCCAAGCGAGCTTCAACTGATGAGGGCACAACACCACCGGTGCCGCTTATTGCGGCCTCGTAGTTGCGTTGAGCAATCTCAAGTTGGCCTTGAGCCAAGGCAACCTGGCCTTCCGCGACGGCGATATCGGTCGCGTTTGCGGTGCCGACAAAACTATTGTAAACGCGGACTGCGGCATCGTATTCTTGTTGCGCTTCTGTGAAGCGCAGCAAGTAATTGGCGCGCTCGAGGTTATTTTTGGGTTTGTTGGCGTAAGGTTCGTAATCTTCGCGGGCTTTGTCCAACTTATCTTCGGCAAGGATCATGTTTGCAAAAGCCTGGTCGATGTTTGTTTGACCACCGGGGTTAGCGAGGTTGAACAAGGTGCGTTCAGCCTCCTCAAGGGCATTTTGCGCTTCGGCGAGAGCCTTGGCCGTCTCAGCCACATCGAGCTGCATCGCGTCCTGGGCTTCTTCAAGATCGACCTGCGCCAAGATCACATTCTGCGGCAGCGAGGTGAGAGCAAGACTGGCGAGGATGTCGTCTGTGTTAACGGAATCGCCTACGGCTACATTAACTTCTTCCACGGTGCCGGATGTTTCCCAATTCAGCGTCGCGCTCTGATTGGCGCGCACGGAGCCAGTGGCGCCGATCGTGGCGGTCAGATTGCCACGCTCAAGCGCTGCGGTCTGAAATTCGCTATCCTGATTGCCCGCACTGCCGCCGCCCAGAAGGAAAAAAGTAGCCACTAGGACACCGAGCCCTACTAATATCGGGATCCAGCGTTTGCGGATGAATTTTTGGGCTCGTTCAATAAACGTCTTTGCCATCTTTTACAAACTCCTCAATTACTAATTGGGCGGCTTTCTCGCCGTCCTATGGATTTATACGTTTGCTTCTCTTCAAGGTTGCTGATTGCTTTTTCCAACAAAGTCAATAGTTGGTCCTGTTCTGTGGCAGTAAGGGCGCTCATAAATTCGTTCGTTCGTTTGCGTCTGAAGGCTTTGGCACGCTGAGCCAAGAGGCTGGCCTTGGTACTTAAGTAAAGCTGGGCGGCCCGTTTATCTTCGGGGTCTTGTTTGCGCTTCAACCAACCTTGGGTTTCCAGTTTGCGCACTGCTACGCTCACGGTGGGCGTGCTCACGCCCAGGGTTTCGGCAATCTCGTGCACGCGAATGCCCGGTTGGCGCATTACGCTCATCAGCAAGCCAAACTGCTGCATACTCAGATCCAGTTGTTTAATCGGCGCGCCGCGAAGGCCTAACCCCTCCAAGCGGCTAAACAGGCCAAGCAGGCGGTCGTGAATGTGTTGATGGATGCTCATAATAGTTAGTTTGACTAACTAAATTTCAGACGGATTGTAGCCCGCTTTGAGCCAGCGTCAAGTAAAGGATTTATTAACATTCACCCCCTCGAAAATGTCCTCGCTAAAGCTCGGTGCTGCCCAATCGACGGCGCAGGTCGAAGTAACCGATCCAGCCAATTGCAGCAAGTCCCGAAAAGATAGCGACCGCTTCGGGGAAATCGCGCAAGGTTAAGAAGAAGCGCCCGTCGGTGTAGCCAAATAAAAATGTAAGGCCAGTAAAAAGGATCGCCATGGCCAGGAAAACGGTCCGCAGGTGGAGCATCTGTCGCGTGCGTTGCATACTCTTTGCCTCCAGGTTTGGCATTGGCTCGTTACCTGACGTGGCTGGTAAGGGCAAATTACTGAGCTTTTTGACCAGCTGCTGGAGTTCTTCGTCTTTGGCGAGGAAGTTTTCAACTAAAGCGCGGCTATCTGGGCTGGCTTCCCCAGCTGCATACAGCGGCAATAAGTCAACAATTACGCTACGAGTCACGTTCATTTCTCCGTCTCCATTTCTGTGCGAGCATTCGCCAGTTTGAGGCGAGCCCGATGCACATTTACTTTGGCTGCTGCAAGTGATTGGCCAAGAGTGGCAGCGATCTCTTCTGAGCGCTCCACCCAGGTATTGGGCTTGTCTCCCGGATCCGGAGCATCTTCCGATAATTCGACATCTTGTTTACGGCGCAAGTCTTGTAATTACAGATTGCGGTGCAATTGCAAACAAATATGAGCGCACTGTGGGTTGACGCAATCGGTTGAGATTGAGCCAAGCACCGACAAAAGTCTCGCTGGTGATGTCTGGGCATCCTGGTGGTTGCCGCACAACCACAATGCAAACCTGAAGACCGAAGTCGCATAGCGTCATAGAGTTCATGGAAGTTTGTCATTTGCTTCCAAAAAGTATATGCGCCAGAAGGCGAAAAGTTACAAAAAAAAACGCCTTGACGGCGTTTTGTGAATTCAGCTCGTGATTGATTTACAGCTAGCTTTTGTTGGCGATTATCGCCCGCAAGGCTTCGTAGGCCGGCTCGTCAATGCCGGTTCCGACTTGCTCTTCAAGGATACGAAGCGCCTGTTCTGGTAGGAGGGCGGCTCGATAAGGTCTGTTGGCAGTCAGGGCTTCGTATTGATCAGCGACAGCTAGCAGACGGGCGCTAGCAGGCAGCTCGCCCCCGCCCAAAGCGCGGTGATAACCGCGCCCGTCAGGGCGCTCGTGATGCGCGCTGGCCAAATCGGCCAAGTGACTGAAGCCGTTGACCCGCTCCAATATGCGATAGGTGAAAGCCGTGTGACGGCGCATTGCTTCCCACTCAAGATCGGTGAGCTTGCCTTTTTTGTCCAGAATCATATTGGAGACGCCCAGTTTGCCAATATCATGCAGCAAGGCGGCGCGCGAAATCTCACGGCGTTCTGACATTGGAATTCGCATCTTTTCGGCCATGCCGCGCACGATCTCTGCGACGTGGGTCGAGTGGTTATAGGTATATGGGGATTTGGCATCCACCACGCGGGCGAAGGCTTCGGCGATCTTATCGAGCTGATCATCGTCGGCGTGAATCAGCTGATCGGCCGGTTCAAAACTATTGATCTCGCCGATCAAGTCGGCAGACTTCAATTTCGCCCAGAATGATTCATCATTGGCGAAAGTGGCGAAGAAAAGGTCTACCATGGCAGGATCAAACCAGGTGCCGCGCCGCTGGCGGGCTACTTTGCGGGCGCCATCCGGTCCGTAGACCATGAAGAAAACATCGACGGTTTGCGAAAATCCCAGAATTCGGCCAAGCAGGGAGATCTGCTCACCCTTCAGCCGTTGCGGATCGCCTTTCCCGTCCCAATGCTCGTCGAGATCGAGGATCGCCTGAGCGGTCGCTTCCGGAAAACCGAGCATGCGGGCAATATCGGCGCCGCGCTCGCAGCGGGTTTTGATCAGATCTGAGGCTGCTGGCCTGCCTTTGAGACCAAGCGATGCGATTCGCCAAGCACGTTCGAAGATCGACTTCCGAGCTGCGGTATTGCGGAATACGTAAAGCGCGCTCTGCAGCAGGCTGGACCAATCGACGGTTTTTAGGCGGTATTTGACCAGGTGATCGTCGCCATGGAACAAAGATGTAACCTTAGCGGCGTTGCTTGAACAGCCGAGGTCCTTCATTAGAAGCGCATAGAAAAGGGCGGAGCGCTGCTCCGAGTCCAATTCCATATGCTGGGCGAGAGACATGCCGATCATGCAATTCCTAATGGCGTGACCTTCGGGCTGGCCCTCGGTGATATCAAGGGCGTAAGAAAGGGCAGAGAGGACCTCAGACAGACGGATTTCGGTGATCGGCTGTTGGGGTGACGAATCTGCAATTCTTGCTTGTGCCACGGTCAACAAAATATAGCTCCTAAGCAATAAACACGGAGATAATTAGTTATTTTGAAACAAACGGGAAATGGAAGCTATGGTACGGTCGTACGGGCTAATCTGCAATTTTTTCGGGGATTTAGCTAGAAGCCGGGCAACCTCTTTTGGACTGAGGCAATGAGCTCTCCCAGCTCCGGAACACGTAATAACCAGGCGACTAAGGCATACGTTGCCAACCCCAGGGCTATCGCCCCGCCAACGTAAAGCAACGGCGGGTAGGCAGAAAGCTGAGAGGTCCAAAGCCAGATCACCCCGCCCATCGCGAGGCTGGCCAGCCCGGCTTGGGCCAAGCCCAGGAACAGGGAGGATTCCTCTAGCCCGCGTAAACGACCGCGCATGAGATAAAGAAGGACTAGCATCTCAAGAAATGTAGCCACCGAGTTCGCTAAGGCAAGTCCGCCATGCGGCATCCAGCCATTTTGTTGGAAACCTGCCGGCAGCGTGAGGCTCAAGAGCACATTCAGAGTCATGGCACCCGTGCCCACGATTACCGGGGTGCGGGTGTCGTGCAGGGCATAAAAAGCCCGCGAGACGATCTCGACCACAGAATGCCCCAGCAGACCAGCGGCGTACCAGAGCAACGCCCAAGCCACCAGCTGCGTATCGTCCGCGCCAAATTCGCCGCGCTGAAAGAGCAGGGCAATGATCGGTTCGCGCAGCAAGATCAGCCCGACGCTGGCTGGCAGAGCCAGCAGCAGCACGCTGCGCAACGTGCTGGCCAGCGTTGCGCGCAATTCCTTTATGCGGCCGCCAGCGAACTGCGCCGAGAACGTAGGCAGCGCAGCGATGGCGATAGCTTGCCCGATCGCTTGTTGCGGCATCAACATCACTTGGAAGGCAACAACAATAGCGGTCAAGCTGCCAGTTGGGAGACCGGTAGCAATTATTGTGTTGACCAGGAAATTCAATTGGACCGCGGCGACACCAAGCAAACGCGGGGCCATGAGCCGAATGACATTGCGCACCGAAGCCAGCTTCAATCCCAGCAACGCTTCGTAGCGCGGGCGCAAGCGCACAAGCCCAGGCAGTTGAACGCCAAGATGGAGTGCAGCACCTAGCACGGCACCCCAAGCCAAACCAAAAATGCCCATGCTGGGAACAAAAAAAATCACGCCGAAAATCATGCCCAACCAATACATGCTCGGAGCGAGTGCGGGCAGCAGGAAACTCTGATGCGCATTGAGCACCCCCATCAGCAAGCCGCTGAGTCCAAACAGGATTGGAGTAATCAGCTGGATGCGCAGTAACTCAACTGTTAGCGCTTGTTGTGCTGTATTAAATTCTGGAGCGAGTACGTTTGCCACCAGCTGTGGGGCCAGCAACCAAGCCAGCGCACAGGCGATGATCAAAACCAGAGTTATCAGATTTGCGACTGCAGATGTCAGGCGCCAAGCATCGACTCGTTTTTTCTTTTCGAGGAATCCGGTAAAGGTGGGGATAAAAGCGGATGCGAGCGCCCCACCAGCGACCAGACTAAACAAAATCTCCGGCAGCCGGTTAGCAGCGTAGAAAGCGTCCAACGCTTGATCGGCACCAAAAGCCCGCGTAATCAAGATCTGGCGCACCAGGCCGACGAGGCTGCTGAACACCAACGCGCCCATCACCGTGGCCGCGCCACGGGCTATCTGTCGGGTGGCGCCGCCGACCTTGCTTTCACGTTTTGCCATGCCAGCGAATTATATGGTGGACTCTTGCCTGCCGTTGAGGCTTTGGTAAGATTCCGCCACGGAGGCGACTATGAGCAAAGGCAGATTGTTTTTGTTGCATTGGGACAAAGAAGAAGCTGAAGCATTCGCAGACAACTTGCGCCAGCAAGGCTGGGATGTCGACGTTGAATCCGAGGATGGCGGCCGCGCCAGCAAAGCAATCAAGCTGGAGCCGCCAACTGCGGTCGTCACCTACCTGACACTCAAACCATCCCATGGGCTTGCGACCACCGAATACCTGGCAGAAACAAAATCGACGCGCCACATTCCGCTGATCTTCGTCGGCGGCGAGGGTGAGGGGCTGGCGAAAACAAAGGCAAAACTGCCAAACGCCAAATACATCAGCGAGGATCAACTCAGCAAAACGCTCGAAGAGTACGAGAAGCCTTGAACGCCGACTTGGTGCGCTGCAGCTGGCCGGGTGAGGACGAGCTCTATTTGGAATATCACGACATCGAGTGGGGAGCGCCGCTTCACGATAATCGCCGGCTATTTGAGATGCTTATCCTCGAGGGCGCTCAAGCAGGCCTTAGCTGGATCACAATATTGCGCAAGCGGGCTGCTTATCGCATCGCTTTCGACAATTTTCAACCGGAAAAGATTGCTAAGTACGGTGATAAGAAAGTCGCTGCCTTGCTGGCCAATGCGGGCATTATCCGCAACCGGTCCAAGATCAACGCAGCCATTGGCAACGCCCAAGCGTTCCTAGCGACTAAAGAAGAATTCGGCTCGTTCGATAAATACATTTGGCAGTTCACCGGAGACAAACCATTGGTCAACAAATGGAAGCGCGGCGGGCAGATCCCGGCTGAGACAAAGGAATCCCAGTCAATGAGCAAGGACCTAAAAAAACGCGGCTTCCGCTTTGTGGGTCCCACGATCTGTTATGCCTTTATGCAGGCTACCGGGATGGTGAATGACCATCTGGTGGACTGCTTCAGATACGAGCAAACTCGGCGGTTAAAGTGAGAGAGCCGGGTACGCCGTCCCGGCTCTCACTAAGGAGGAGAAGAAGAGAAATCGCCTTACGTTTGGTATCTTACAGGGGGGTACTAGTCTGTGCTTGACGATTGCCCTACGTTTACCCTACGCTGACTGCACAATATTGTTTAGTACTTTATGAGCCAAAAGCGTCTCACAAGGGCAAATAAAGCTTTCCCAGCCGTATATTACGGGGAAAGCAAGCCCGGACCGCTTGGTCCGGTTTGGGTTGCCCTTACGAAACGCGGGCTTTGGGCATTGAGCTACGGTAAGGACGCGGTCGATTTTCGGGCTGACATCCTGGACCGTGGCCAAGCCGCGATGATGTATGACCCCAAAAGAGTCGCATCCGCGCTCAAGCAGGTCGACCAATTTCTTAGAGGCAAGCTGCGAAAATTTGAACTAAAAGTCGACTTCAGCGGCATGACCACGTTCCAGATCGCGGTGCGCAAAGCCGTGATGGCAGTGCCATATGGGCGCACAGCATCCTACGGCGAGATCGCAGCCGAGGTGGGTAAGCCGCAGGCACCCCGCGCGGTTGGCGGCGTGCAAGCCAGCAACCCGATCTCGTTCATTATCCCTTGTCATCGCATTGTCGCTTCAGACGGAAGCCTGGGTGGCTATGGCGGGTATGGCGGGCTGGAAACGAAAGCGTGGCTGCTCGAGCTCGAAGCCAAGAACTCTAAGTAAATTTTCGCCATTACAAAAACTGCATTATCCTTGCGCCCGTGGCTGAATCCAAAGTTTTAATTGCCGATGCACTTTCGCCAGCTGCAGTCTCAAGACTGCAATCCGGCGGCGTGCAAACGGACGATCGCGCTGG
This sequence comes from Anaerolineales bacterium, assembly GCA_025450445.1. Taxonomy (GTDB): domain Bacteria; phylum Chloroflexota; class Anaerolineae; order Anaerolineales; family UBA11579; genus JAMCZK01. The sequence goes on from JANWHN010000059.1 coordinate 12,425, forward strand.
CATAGACCCGGCTGAATTGGCTAAGATCCTGCCCGAATATCAAGCGCTTATTGTGCGCAGCCGCACCAAAGTGACAGCCGATTTGTTGAAGGGTGGCAAGAATCTGAAGGTGGTCGGTCGGGCCGGGGTTGGCGTCGACAATATCGACGTTGCCGCCGCAAACGCGCAAGGTATTGAAGTAGTGAACACGCCGGTGGCTACCAGCGTGGCCGTTGCCGAGCACACCTTTGCCTTGATCCTCGCTTTGATCCGCCAGATCGCACGTGCGGATGCCAGCATGAAAGCCGGCGAGTGGGACAAGAAGAATCTCGAGGGCACTGAACTAGCTGGCAAGACGCTGGGTATTCTGGGCGTGGGCAACATCGGCGCACAGGTAGCGAAGCGTGCAGCGGCTTTTGATATGCAAGTCCTCGGCTACGATCCGCTGCTGGACGCAGCAACTCTGCAAGCGAGCGGCGCGAAGGCTGGTACGCTCGACGAAGTCTATGCGGAATCAGATGTGATCACGCTGCATCTTCCGCTAATTCAAGAAACCCGCGGCTTGCTCGGCGCGAATGAATTCGCTAAGATGAAACGCGGCGTCTACCTGATCTGCGCCGCACGTGGCGGCGTGATAGACGAAGAAGATCTCGTCACGGCACTTGAGTCCGGTCAAGTTGCGGGCGCTGCCTTAGACGTTTTCGAAAAAGAGCCGCCGGGCGCTAATCTACTGGTCACGCATCCCCATGTTGTCGCAACTCCGCATATCGCCGCGCAGACTGCCGAAGCGCAAGAGCGCGCCGCGCTCGATATCGCCGACGAAGTTTTGAACGCACTCCACGGCCGGCCTTTGCGCTGGCAGATCAAATAGAAAGGTAACAATGGACAACGAACTCGCTAAGCTTAAAGAAATTCTCGCTGAAGTAGACGACCTCAGCCGCGCCAGCGCATTGCTCGGTTGGGATCAGCAAGCTTACATGCCGCGTGGCGCGGCCGAGGCGCGCGGCCAACAACAGGGCACGCTCGACAAGCTCGCCCACGAAAAACTGACCTCGCCAGAAACCGGCAAGCTGCTGGCAAGTTTGGAGAAGTCAGCCAAAAGCTGGGACGCAGATTCCGACGACGCGAAGTTAATCAAAGTCACGCTCAAGCGTTACGAGCGCGGGGTCAAAGTTCCGGCGGAGATGGTTTCAGAAAAAGCAGAGATTACCGCAATGTCGAGCCAAAGCTGGCAGGAAGCCCGCTCCAAATCTGAATTCCCCATTTTCCAGCCAGATATGGAAAAGGTCTTGGATTGGACACAGCGTTATGCCCAACTCTTCGCGCCCGTTGAGCATCCTTACGATGCCCTGCTGGACGAATACGAGCCGGGGATGAAGACATCTGAGGTGAAGGCGATTTTTGATGGCATTCGCCCAAAGCAAGTCGAGCTGATCAAGTCGATTTCCGGCAAGCCCCAGGTAGATGACAGCATGCTCCATCAACATTTCCCCGAGAAGGGCCAATGGGATTTTGGTGTGGATGTGGTCACAGCTTTTGGCTTCGACTGGGAGCGCGGCCGCCAGGACAAGGTCACCCACCCCTTCATGACCAACCTGGGATACGGCGACCAACGCATCACCACCCGAGTCAACGAAAATTTCTACAACACGCATCTCTTCGGCACCATGCACGAGGCCGGGCATGCTCTCTACGAACAGGGCATCCCCAAAGAGCTGGCTCGCACCCCGCTTTACAACGGCACCTCGCTGGCTGTACACGAATCGCAATCGCGGATGTGGGAGAACCTGGTCGGCCGCTCCAAGCCCTTCTGGTCCCATTTCTTCCCCAAACTGCAGGCAATTTTTCCCGAGCAGTTAAAGAAAACCAGCGCCGAGGCGTTTTACAAGGCGATCAACAAGGTCTCGCCGTCCTTCATTCGAGTGGAAGCGGACGAAGCTACCTATAACCTGCACATCATGCTGCGCCTCGAGCTGGAGATCGACCTGCTCAGTGGCGCGGTGGCGGTGAAGGACCTGCCAGACGTGTGGGACGAGCGTTTCCAGGCTTACATCGGGGTCGCCCCGCCAGACGATGCCCGCGGCGTGCTGCAAGACGTGCACTGGTCATTTGGCTTGATGGGTTATTTCGCCACCTACGCCTTGGGTAACCTGATCTCGGCCCAGCTATGGGAAGTTATCCAGCGCGATATTCCCACCCTCGACGCACAAATCGGCAAGGGCGAATTCAAATCCCTTCTCGATTGGCTGCATGAGAAGATCCATCGCCATGGCGCCAAGTATGAGCCGCAGGAACTTGTGCAAATGGTCACGGGTTCGAAAATCAATGGCGATGCCTACATCCGCTATCTGCAAAAGAAATTTGGCGGAATCTACTCGCTGTAGACACCAAAAAAAGCCGCGTGCCGCGCGGCTTTTTTGCTTTAATCGCTTCAGGTATTATTACCCGAATGGCCAATATCCTTTTCGTTGACGACGAGCCGCTCACGCGCAAGCTGTTGACGCAAGCGGCGACGATCCTTGGACACAAAAGCATCACTGCTGCCAACGAAGCGGAGGCCATTCGCTTAGCGAACAGTGATCTGCCCGACCTGATCGTCACTGATGTGAATTTAAATGGGAAGAGAAGCTTGGGCATGATCGATCAGCTACACAATGCGCCCGGAACCAAGCAGATCCCGATCGTTACCCTTTCTGCGATGAATCTCAGCGATATCCAAGCCGAGGCAAAAGCCAGCGGGGCTGTCGCCAGTTTTGAAAAACCGATCCGATTGCAGAATCTCCTCGAAGTAATTGCAGAGTATGCTCCCAAAAACTGATGCGCCGCACATTGTCGTCATGCATGGCGACCAAACCGGCGAAGAATTATTGCAACAAGCTCTTCGCCTCGGTGAAGGCGATGCGCTTGGCTTGAATCTTGAGCTTCAGCATTTCGATCTCAGCCTAGAAAAGCGCCGCGCCACGAAGAACAAGGTGGTCAGCGAGGCCAGCGCAGCCATGCTAAAAAGCGGTCTTGGACTGAAAGCTGCCACGATCACCTCCGAAAAAACGGGCGATATGGGCAGCCCAAACGCGATCCTGCGCAACGACATGCACGCCCAGGTGATCTTGCGCACCGGGCGACGCATCCCCAACGTAATCACGGTTGGCGGCGCTCATGCGCCCATCACCGTGGTGCGTATGGCGGTTGAAGATGCGTATGGCGCCAAGGAATGGCGCGAAACCAAAGACGGGGACGAAATCGCCTATCGCACATCGCAAATTCATCGCTCCACTTGCAGGATCGTGGCCGAGTATGCCTTTCAGCACGCGCGCAAAACTGGCGCGACGGTTTTCGGCGGGCCGAAGTACACGGTCAGCCCTGTTTACGAAGGCATGTTCAAGGAAGAAATGGATGCGGCTGCTCAGCGCAATGCCGATGTGCCATATCGTCCACTCCTGATCGACGCAACGCTGGCTCTCTTGCTGCAAGCAGGAGGGCAGCCGCTAGTTGTGCCTGCGATGAACCGCGACGGCGACCTGCTCTCAGACTTAATTTTGCAAATGTTCGGCAGCATCGCCGGCTCTGAAAGTCTCGTGCTCGCCTTCGATGACGAAAACAAAGTGAAAGCCGTGATGGCCGAGGCGCCCCACGGCACCGCTCCGGCGCTTGAGGGCAAAGACATCGCCAACCCGATGGCGATGATCCTGGCGCTCGCCGCTTTGCTGGGTTACGTGCACAGCAAAGCCGCCGATTTAGCATCTCGCGCAATTTACGAATCCGTTTTTGAAGCGATCCAAAATGGCGAAGCCACCGTCGACCTCCACGGTCAGATGGGCACTGCAGCTTTCACCGATGCGATTATTAAAAGAGTGGCTGCTAAGCTTGAAGTCTGGTCTGCCCTCTAGGCAGATGGAGCGCACCAACTTCAGCAATCTAGGTTTCGCAATAGCTTTTGGAGTAGTCCTCACCGCCTGCAGTTCGCAAGGATCTTGGGTTCCCGAAACAGAGGTCCCACAGCTACCCTCTGCATCACTCGCACCTACTGCAATTTCTGTTGCAGAAAATCAAGATTATACAGAATTTATTGAACTCATTCGCATTGAGACTCCTAGGTCGGATTCGCGAATTGCATCACCCATTTTTTTGGAGGTGCTGCTTTCGCCTTCCTCAACAGAGTTTGTTCGAATTGAGCTCATAAGCCAGTCCGGCGCTCTGCTAGCCCGACAAATCCTGAGCACAGGCTCCGACGTGACCGAGCTCACCGTGCCGATTAATTTTGAGATCAATCGCACTATACAAGAGGCTTACCTGATCGCCAACATCGAAGATGAATATGATCGACTTAAAGCTCTCGAT
>JANWHN010000060.1 GCA_025450445.1 Anaerolineales bacterium
AACTGTCAAAATCCCGCGCCACACTGACATTCGGAAAGATCGCCTGCGCCTCGGCCAGCACATCGCTCTCGCGATAGCGCCGCGACACGTGCGTCAAGATCAGTTGCCCGACTTCCGCATCCCGCGCCAACTGCGCGCTTTGGCCGGCGGTCAGATGGGCAAACTCCTTTGCCATCTCTCGTTCTTCATCCAAATAGGTAGCCTCGATCACTAGCGTATCCGCGTTGCGGCAATGCTCCAATATCTCGTCCGTTCGCCCCGCATCGCCTACGTGCACCAGCTTGGCGCCCGGCAGCTCGGTCCCCAACACCTCGTCCGGCATCACCCGCTGCCCGTTCTCCAATATCACCGGGTTGCCGTTCACCAATTCTCGCCGCATCGGTCCCGGCGGCACACCCAGCGCCTCGGCCTTCTCATTCAAGAACGGCCGCCGCGCTTTCTCCTCGAAAACGAAGCCAAAGCAATCTGGCCCGCGGTGCGTCACCGAAAAGGCGCGGATGCTGAAATCCTCCGCATCGAAGATCACCCCGGGCTCGATCGCGCTCAGTTTGACTTGCAATAAACTCTCTTTTCCTTTGGGGATCACCCGCACCCCATACAGCAGCGCATCGATCCGTTCAAGTGTCCACTTACCGGCCAGGATCTCGACCTCTTCCAACGTTTCCCAACGCGTGAACGTTGAGAACAACCCGGCTAGTCCAAGAATGTGATCCAAGTGCCCGTGCGTGATCAAAATATGGTTGAGTCGCTTGAACCCCAGCCCCGACTTCAAGATCTGGCGCTGGGTTCCTTCGCCGCAATCCACCAGAAAGCGGTATTCGTTGTGCTTGATGATGTGCGCCGATAAGCCGCGATGAACGGACGGTGCCGACGCTGACGTCCCTAAAAAAACGATCTCAAACAATTTTCCTCGACCTCTTTGTGTGATTGTAACCTCGCCAATTGCTTGACAACTTGCCCCATTTCCCCACGCTGAAGCATTTTTGTGTAATTAATAGCCCCATATCGTCATTGCGAGGCGTCGTCAAGACGCCGCGGCAATCTGGTTTGCTTAACGCTGGAGGCTGTATGGGGTCGTTGCAACCGTTACATCTTGAGCAACTGCTGTGGAGTTTGCTGCATTTGCAAACTCCAACGCGAAGGCGCAGCCTTCGCAAGGGTTATATACTCGTAGAACAAAATGGCTAAACCAATCGCCCGCAAGCGCTCGGGCGGCAAAAGCCGCGCCGCTGCCCCCCAGCCAAAGATCCTGCCGGCCATCAGCTCCTTTTGGCGCGGTGTCTCGCCCGATCGCAAGCTGGACCTGCTCGGCATCCTGCTCGCCCTCATCGGCGCGCTAACGCTGCTGGTCGCCTTCTCAGGCACGCCGGGCGCAGTTGGCAGCGGTTGGTTGCAATTCCTCCAGCTTTCGCTGGGCTGGGGCGCGTTTGTATTTCCATTTGCGCTCATCCTGCTCGGCGTGTGGCTGGTCTTGCGCCGTTTCGGCCGCATTCCAGCGTTGCGCGCCCGCCGCTTGCTCGGCATCGCTTTGCTCTTCTTCAATATTCAACTGCTATTGCACATCCTCATGTTCCCGGCCGATCTTTTCGTGATCAACGAACTTGCTGCGGCCGGTGAAGGTGGCGGGCAGCTAGGCGCTGGGCTGATGCTTTGGCTGCAGAATGGTGTCGGCGACGCGGGTATGTGGGTCATCGCTCTTACCTGGTTGTTTGTCGCCGTCCTGCTCACCTTTGAGATCTCGGCTCGCAGCCTGGTCGACTGGCTCCCTGCCATGTTGGCTCGCTGGCAAGAGCGCCGCGCTCTCTCCAAAGCCAGTTGGCAGCCGTACACTTCTGAGCCACAAACGGATTCAATTTCTCCCGGTGTCGAAATCTCTCCGCTCCTCACCGAACCGCTGCCCGCAGAACTGGAAGCGGAGTTTGAAGAGCTCGACGAACAAATTGAAGAAGTCCCCGCCAAACCCGTCTGGACTCTGCCGGTTCTCGCCGACATGCTCGATCCCGGCGACAAGCTGATCTACAACGACGATGTCGATAAAGAGCGCGCCGCCCTCATCGAAGAAACGTTGAGTTCATTTGGCGCACCGGCTAGCGTGGTCGAGATCAATCGCGGTCCCACCATCACCCAGTTCGGTGTCGAACCTGAATTCGTCGAAACCCGCGCCGGACGCACCCGGGTGCGCGTCGGCAAGATCGCCGCCCTCGCCGACGATCTCGCTCTTGCCATGGCCGCGTCGCGCATCCGCATCCAGGCGCCGGTTCCCGGCAAAGGCTACGTCGGCATCGAAGTCCCCAACGAGCACATCGGTCGTGTAGCAATGCGCGACGTCGTCGAAAGCGAAGCGTTCAAGCGACTCAAGTCGCCATTACGCTTCGCCTTGGGTCAAGATGTAGCCGGCAATGCAGTCGCCGCTGACCTGGCCGCCATGCCGCATCTACTGGTTGCCGGCGCCACCGGCTCCGGCAAATCCGTGTGCGTCAACGCTCTGATCTGCTGCATGCTCCTCAACAACACCCCCGAAACTTTGCGCGTCATCATGATCGATCCCAAGCGCGTCGAGCTGACCGGCTACAACGGCGTCCCGCATCTGCTCACCCCGGTCGTGGTTGAGATCGACCGCGTGGTCGGAATTCTGCAATGGGTGACTCACGAGATGGACAAGCGCTACCAAAAATTCGCCAAGGTCGGCGCTCGCCACATCACCGATTTCAATGCCAGGTTAGCTACTGAAGGCGCTGAGCAGCTTCCATATCTTGTCGTCGTGATCGATGAACTAGCCGACCTGATGATGGTTGCGCCCGATCAAACCGAGAAACTAATTACCCGCATGGCCCAGCTCGCCCGCGCCACCGGCATCCACTTGGTTATTTCCACACAGCGCCCATCGGTGGATGTTGTCACCGGTCTCATCAAGGCAAACTTCCCCGCCCGCATCGCTTTCGCCGTTGCCTCTAGCACCGATAGCCGCGTCATCCTCGACCAACCTGGCGCCGAGCGCTTGCTCGGCCGTGGCGACATGCTCTTCCAGCCGCCCGACGCGCCTGCGGCCGTCCGCCTGCAAGGCGCATTCCTCGCCGAAAGCGAGATCCTGCGTATCGTCAGTCATTGGCGCGCCTTCGCCGGCAGCGCAGAGCCAGCTCGCTTCCGCGCCGCCGATGCGCCGCCAGATGATGTGCCGCTAAAACAAATGCCGATCTGGGCAGAGGTCGAACAAATTCAGAATCAAGACGAGCAGGATGACATGTTCGACGAAGCCGTTGACCTGGTTCGCCGCCGCGGCCGTGCCTCCATCTCCATGCTTCAGCGCCGCATGCGCATCGGCTACACCCGCGCCGCCCGCATCATCGAACTCATGGAGTCCCGCGGCATCGTAGGCCCGTCTAAAACCGGCGCCCAACACCGCGAAGTTTTGGATTATGGTAACTACGCCGCTCCGCCAGTGGGAGAATGATTATTGCAAAAAAAAAAGAGGCGTTGGGTTTGCGCCTCTCTAATTCAACATAAGGAGTTGTGTTACTCGGCGTAGCCGGTAACAACTCCACTAGCAGCGCTCTTTTGCGCTGCGTCTACGGCCTTGCGCCGAGCACGAGATCAATAGTGATCTCGTCGCCATCACGAATGATGGTTAGTTGAACAGAATCACCGGGGGATTTATGCGTGAACAAGTAAGCGATCATTTCATCGAAATTCTGGATCGGGCGCCCGTCGATGCCCACGATCATGTCGCCGGGCTCCACGCCCGCGTCATCAGCCGGGCCGCCGCTCACCACCTCGGAGATCAGAGCGCCGTTGGTGCTCTCCAACCCGCGCTGCTGCGCCTCGGCCAGGCTCAGGTTCGAAACGCTCGATACTCCGAGATATGGATAGTCGTAAGAACCTTCGCTGATCAAGCTCGGCACAACCCGCTTGACGATGTTGATCGAAACCGCAAAACCGATTCCCGAGTTCAACGTATTTCCTTCATCGTTGAAATTGAACGAACGGATGGCACGGTTGACCCCGACCACTTCGCCGTTGAGATTGAGCAGTGGTCCGCCGGAGTTTCCGGGGTTTATCGCCGCGTCAGTTTGAATGATGTCGCCGGCGGTGAATGGGCGTCCGGCTTGCGGGTCTTCGTTCAGTCCTTCAAGCGAGCGGCCCACGCTGGATACGATTCCCACGCTCATGCTCCCGCTCAACCCAAACGGGTTGCCGATCGCCACAACATATTGCCCGATCTGCAGCGCATCCGAATCGCCAAGTCGCATCGGCACCAAGACATCCGGCGCAACAGCAACTTTGATAACTGCCAGATCCGAATCGGTGTCCACACCCACAACTTCACCCACGGCTTGATCGCCAGATGGGAACGCCACTTCGATATAGGTCGCATCTTGCACGACGTGATAGTTGGTCACAATGTGTCCGTCCGAGTCGTACACAAATCCCGATCCCTGTCCGCCGCCCAATTCAGTGGCCACAGATATCGACACCACCCCGGGGCTCACCGATTGATAAAGCGTGATCAGCGCATCCTGCTGCGAGAGCAGGTCTTGCGAGATCAGGATCGGCGGAGCGCCGGACGTGGGCACAAGCGCTGGCACATCTTCGAGCATCTCACTCGGATTTGGCAGAGCAATGTTGCATGCCAAGCCGGTAAGGACAAGCAAGCTTGTAATGAAAAGAACCGTGCGGGCGAAGCTGTTTTTCATGTTTCCTTTCAAATAATTACTATGGTTTTGATTCGGCCAGCTTTTCGAATAATTTCTTCTCTTCAGTGGTCAAATTCCTGGGGATGTGCACCTTGATCTTTGCAAAAAGGTCTCCGCGTTCTTTGCTCTTGAGCCCGGGCATTCCCTTGCCTTTCAATCGGAACGATTGGCCTGGTTGTGTGCCGGCCGGGATCGTGAGCACTACGTTACCTTCGAGGGTTGGCACTTGAAGTTCGCCGCCCAATACAGCCGTGTAAAGATCGGTCTCGACCTCAGTACGAAGGTCTTTGCCCTCGCGCTCAAACCGCGGATCGTCTTCCACATTGATCGCCAGGTAGATGTCGCTTTCCTGCGGGCCAATCCCAGCCATGCGCACTCGCGTTCCGGTTTGGGCTCCGGCGGGGATCTTCACTTCGATCCGCCGGCCGTCCAGCTGCATCAAACGTTCGCCGCCTTTGAATGCTTCTTCGAGCGAGATAGTTACTGGCTGCTCATACGCTGGCTGGCGGACCGCTTGACGGCGAGTCCTTTGCCCAACTCCACCGCCGAAGATCTGTTGGAAGAAATCGGAGAACCCACCCATTTGCCCGAACAGGTCGTCCATATCCCCGCTGTATTCGACCCGCACACCTCCAGGCGCGCCCTTGCCAGCCCATTGCCCCCAATCAAATCCGCCTTGTCCGCCGCGGTTTTGCCATTGCGAATAGGCGCTGCCCAACTGGTCATAGCGCTTGCGTTTTTCCGTGTCGCTGAGCACCTGGTAGGCTTCGTTCGCCTCCTTGAATTTATCCTCGGCGGCCTTGTTATTCGGGTTTTTATCGGGGTGGAATTGCAGAGCCAGCTTGCGATAGGCTTTTTTGATCTCGTCCTGGCTGGCGCTCCGTTCGACCCCAAGCGTCTTGTAATAGTCTTTGTATTCCATAAGGGTGGCGAAGTTCATTGTATGACCGCTGAAAGAGCTCGGTCAAGCACCGCGCCTGTAATTAATAGAACTCTAACAGCCGGGTCAGGCCTAAATCACCTTCATGGTTCCCGTTTGCGAGGAGCACGGTTGGCATGCCCTTGCCAACAAGCGGACGAAGCAATCCCCAAGATTGTTTGCAAACTTGGAAGTTCTTTCAATCCTATAGTCTAGCCGTCAGTCAAGCGTGCTATCATTTCGCGCCTGTGCCCAAGCGATTGCTTTTGGCTCTGGCCGATGAATCCCTCTGCCAGCAAGTGGCCAAAAAGATCTTTGCTCCCGCCGGGTTTGGGGTTACGCAAGCGCTTAATTGCTCACAGGTGCGCGGTGCTGTACGCAGCAAGACCCCAGACATCATCTTTATGGCGGACCAACTCCCCCATGGCTCGGCATTAGCCCTGGCGGAGGAGATCAAGCGCGCACAGCCTGATCTTCCTATCATCATCTCCACCAAAAAACCAAAATCCAGCGCCTTATCCAACCTGGCCCGCCAGGGCATCGTCGAGATCGTTGCCTACCCGCCAACCCGTAAACAGGCGCTCTCCGCGGTTGACCTGGCACTCGATCGCAACCGTGTGCTCCACAAATGGGTCAAGCGCGAAACCGGGCGCAGCACCGAGAACCTAAAACGTCGGCTTACCGAGCTGGAGAGCATTCTCAAACAGATCGACGATGGTGTTCTCGTGCTCGACCACCAGGGTCATATTCTGCTGATGAACCGTGCCCTCCGCCGGGATTTTGGGTTTGAAAGTGAAGACTTGGTCGGTGAACCGATCGAGCGCTTATTCCAGGAGCGTGAAGTCCTGGAGGCGCTTAGTAATAATCACACCGGCGGCGAACGCTTCGAAGTCGAGAACTCCCTCGACCGCGTGTTCGATGTCCGTATCTCCCATGTGGACGACATTGGCACTGTCGCCAGCTTCCACGACATCACCTATCTCAAAGAGCTGGATCGTTTGCGTATGGATTTCGTCAACACGGTCTCCCACGATCTTCGTTCACCGCTTACCGCCATTCTTGGTTACGTCGAATTGATCGAGCGCGCCGGCGAAGTGAATGCGCAGCAATCCCAGTTCATCCAGCGCGTCAAATCGAGTGTGCATGCGACCACGGGACTGATCGATGACCTGCTGAATTTGGGTCGAGTAGAAGTTGGTTTAGTTGATGAGGTGGTGCCGGTCGATCTTAAACTGATCGTGGCCAACACTCTTGCCGCAATGCAGGCACGGGTTCAAGAAAAACAGCAGCTTTTAAAAATGGGTCGGACTGGAAATGTGTCACCCGTGCGTGGCAACCGCGTCCAGATCGGCCAAGTAGTTGATAACCTCATTGGCAATGCGATCAAATACACGCAGGCCGGCGGCTCGATCCGCGTGACTCTAACCGAAGAACAGAATCAGTTGATCTTGCACGTCGCCGACAACGGGCCAGGCATTCCGGTTGAAGAACAGGGGCGCATCTTTGAAAAATTCTATCGAGCCAGCAATGCCGGCGATGGCGTAACCGGAACGGGGCTTGGCTTGGCGATCGTCAAAACGATCGTCGAAAACCACCGCGGCCGTATCTGGGTTGATTCAAAACTGGGGGAGGGTTCTGTGTTTACAGTTGTGCTGCCGGTCGCCGGTGTCCCAGCTTAGGCTGCAGACTTTTCAGATTTCAAAATAAAGTCACGCATGATTCGGCGAGCGTCATCCAGGTCAGCATATTCCGCGATCCGGATTCCGGGCATCGTGTTGCCGGTGAGCATCTTCGAAACCTTTACCCCGCTTCGATGGATGCACAACACCGGTTTGCCGCGCTCCAGCGCGTAGCTCACTTCGTACCCCACGCCATGTGATGGCGTGCTGACTTCGGCGATCACAACCTGGCTCTCATCGATCCAGGCTATGTCACGGCGATAGACCTCATTCGGATCCGGCGAGCCTTCCATTGTTTGCCAGCCGGGTCCCGCATTCATCGCCGTCGGCACTTCGTGTCCGTCAGCAAGCAGCGCATCCACGATCTGCTGGTAGGCAGCTTCATCCTGCCGCCCCCCTACGATCGAACATGCAAAATAAATTTTCATTTCTTTGCGTAGCCGTTGGGATGACTCTTATGCCATTCCCATGCGCTGGAAATGATCTCTTCCAACCCTGAATGCTTGGCTTGCCAGCCCAGCTCGCGCTGAATGCGCGCCGGTGAAGCCACCAGGCGCGGGGCATCGCCGGGTCGGCGCGGGGTATCCATTGCAGGAATGGCATGCCCGCTCATTTTGCGCGCCATTTCGATCACTTCGAGTACTGAATAGCCGTGGCCGGAACCCAGGTTGTAAACAAGCTTCTCGTGCTCATCGAGTCCGTTGAGAACTAACAGATGAGCTGAGACGAGATCGGCAATGTGGATGTAATCGCGGATGCAGGTGCCATCCGGCGTCGGATAATCAGAGCCAAAAACCGCCACACTTTCGAGTTTACCGAGCGCCACCTGCAGAGTCAGCGGGATCAGATGGCTTTCCGGCTGATGGGCTTCGCCGCGTCCGGGCTGCGCCCCAGCCGCATTGAAATATCGCAGCGCCGCGTAGCGCAAGCCGTGGATCTGCCGATACCAATCCAGGGTCTGCTCAACCATCAGCTTGGTTTGGCCATAAACATTGACCGGCCCCAATGGCGATTCTTCAGTCAGCGGCTCATCGTTGCTTTGATACAAGGCTGCTGTTGAAGAGAATACAAATTTGCCAATCCCTGCTGCATGCGCCAGTTCGATCAGCTGCATCGAAGTCGCGAGATTAGCCCGAAAATATTTGCCGGGATCTCGCATGCTCTCGCCCGCTTCGATCAACGCCGCTAGATGCACCACCGCATCCAACTTTTCTCTTGTAAGTGATTTCTTTAAAGTCTCGTCATCTGCAAGGTCACCTTCAATGAATTCGGCGCCTTTTGGCACGGCAGCTTTGTGCCCGGTGACCAGCGAATCATAAATTACGACATCGTGGTGTTGCGCCAACAACTCATCCGCAACGGCCGAACCGATGTATCCAGCTCCTCCGGTTATAAAGATCTTCACTTGGCTTCGTCTTTTTCTACGGTTTCAAGCTTGGCGAAAGCCGCCATAACTTTCTTTAGGCCCACCGCTTGAAAGAAAATATCGACAACCTCATCGTCATCCTGGATGCGACTGTTGAGCACCATACCTTCTCCCCACTCGGCGTGGCGCACAGACATGCCCGGCCGGTACTGCTGCGTGACCGCGGCCGGACCTCTTTCGGGCGCACTCCAACGATCCGGCCGATACGGATGTTCGAGTCGAGCCGCGTTGCCACCATCTATGACCTCATCTGGTAGATCGTCCAGGAAGCGTGATGGCTCAACGGCTTCGGCATAGCCGAAACTGTTGCGATACAGGTTGTGGATCAGAATAAGCCGGTCTTTCGCCCGCGTGATGCCAACGTAAAAAAGTCGGCGCTCTTCTGCCATTTCTTCCGGGTCGTCATGCGATCGCGAATGGGGCAGCGTGCCGTCGTCCAAGCCGGCGATAAAAACAACTGGATACTCCAGCCCCTTGGCGGCATGCAAGGTCAATAGGGTGGGTACTTCTGCGGTTTCGGCGATCGTGTCCTGGTCGGAGACAAGCGTGATCGTCTCCAGGAATTCGCTGATGCTGCGGCCTTTGTATTCAGACGCAAGCTTGCGCAATTCCTGCACATTTTCCCAGCGATCTTCGCCTTCCTCTTGGTCGCCTTCGGCTAATAAATAGTCGTGATAGTTCACGTCCGCAAGAATGCGATCCATGAGCGGCATCGTCTCGGTTTCCTTGCAGAGCGCGTGCCACTTTGACAGCATTGCCCCGATGGGGGTCATTGCCTGCAACGTGGTGCTCGACATGCCAGCAAAAATTGGGTCTTGAGGATTATCGCCAATGCGTATCAGCAGCATTCCCGGCGTGGTCTTGTCTTGCAACGCAAGCGCGCGTAGGTTAGCTTGAGCTTTTATGCCAATTCGCCGCGGGGGTACATTTATCACCCGCCCGAAACTGGCTTCGTCGCTCGGGTTGTAGGCAAGGCGCAGGTAACACAAAACATCTTTGACCTCGCGGCGCCCGTAAAAGCGCTGCGCACCAACCAGTTTATAAGGAAGATTCGCATGCAAAAATGCTTCTTCTATCAAGCGTGACTGTGCGTTGATGCGATACATGATCGCAAAGTCGCCGGGCTTGGCTTCCTTCTTGGCGACCGCCATAGCGATCGTTTCCACGATAAAGCGTCCCGCACCTTGCTCATTCAAAGCTTTGTGCAGCGTTATCTTTTGGCCGCCGCCGCGCTCGGTGAAAAGCTGCTTGCGGGTGCGATGCGGGTTGCGATCGATGACCGCCATGGCCGCGTCCAGGATCCGCTGGGTCGAGCGATAATTTTGCTCCAGCAAGATCACCTGTGAGTCGGGGAAATCTTCCTCAAATCGCAGCACATTGCGGTAGTCAGCGCCGCGCCAGCGATAAATAGATTGATCGGTATCACCCACCACGTAAATATTGCGATGGAATGAAGCCAGATGCTTGAGTAGGGCGTACTGCGCCAGGTTCGTATCCTGGAATTCGTCTACGAGCACGTGCTCGAAACGCTGAGCATATTTCTTGCGCACGGCCGCATTGTCGTCGAGCAGTTTTGCCGTCCAGAGCAGTAAGTCATCGAAATCGACTGCGTTGCTAGCCATCAGCATTTGCTGGTAGCGCGCGTACACCCGCGCCACCACCTCGTCGCGATAATTGGTAAGCGGCATATCCTCGGGCAGCAACAGATCGTTCTTGGCTGCTGAGATGCGCGCATGCACTCCGCCGGGGCGGTGCATTTTGTCATCAATGTTCAGCTCTTTGAGCGCATTCCGCACCAGGGCGACCTGGTCGTCAGAGTCGTAAATGACAAAATTTTGATTGAAGGGCAGGTGCTCAACCTCGACCCGTAACAACCGCGCGCAGATGGAATGGAAGGTGCCTAAGGTCAACCCGCGCGGTCTGCCACCGAGCAAAGCCTCGACCCGCGCATTCATCTCTTTGGCAGCTTTGTTGGTGAACGTGACCGCCAGGATGCTATAGGGATTTACGGCTAAATTGCTGATCAGGTGAGCGATGCGGTGGGTGAGCACCCGCGTTTTGCCTGAGCCGGGGCCGGCCAGGACCAACACTGGACCTAATCCGACATTGAGTGCCTGTTGTTGCTCCGGATTTAAACCCGCGGCAAGATCAATCATGCGAGGATTGTACTGTATCGAAAAATCGGTCATATTGACGCATGAACAGCTTGTTGTATGATGTTTTGACACATTTCAACTCGGGAGGACGAGATGGAAAAGAAGATCGGCGAGGTTACCCACTTTTTTGCGGGCCCCAGCGCGGCCGTGCTGAGACTGAGTGAACCGCTTGCCCTTGGCCAGAAGATCCATATAGTGGGAGCCACTACAGATTTCACCGAAAAGTTGACATCGATGCAGATCAACCATAGCCCAGTGGATGACGCCAAGCCTGGCGATGACATCGCCATCCTGGTAAAAGACCGCGTTCGTGAAGGCGACGAGGTGTTCTTAGTCACCGCCGAGCCCAAATCCCCCGCCGCTAAGCCCAAGGCAAAAGCGAAACCAAAAAAGAAGGCCAAGCCGAAAGCCGAGAAACCAAAAGCCAAAGCTAAGACCAAGGCAAAAAAGCCGAAGGCAAAAACCAAAGCAAAAAAGAAGACTAAGCCAAAGGCCAAGAAAAAGCGCAAGTAGGTTTGCAAAACTAGATTGGGTGGGGGGTAAAATGCTCGAAAAGGAGCATGCTTTGCATCGCTATTTCATCGTTCTAATTGCCTTCCTATTCATCCTTGTTTCGTGTGGGCCTGCGGCACCCAGCCTGGAAGAAATACAAACGACAGCAGAAAGCCTGGCTGCTACCGGCGTGGCCCAAACTTTGGCTGCTTTGCCCACAAATACGCTGGAACCTACATCCACACTAACCTCGACGACTGAGCCCTCGGCAACAAGCACGATCGCAGAATTAGCTACCGCAACCCCTACTTCGAGTGGCTTTGTGGCCTCGGGCACGCAAGCCAACGTGGCCCCCACCACGGTCTCGGCGACTGAGTTGGCCAATAAGAAGGACAATAGCACCGCGGTCAAGCTGCAGAACAACACCGATCAAATTATTTGGATCATTATTGAGGGGCCGGGTTATTGGGAATATCGTTTCTCGGATAGCTTCGTGATCCTGTTGCCGCTGGGCGAGTATCACTATCGCGCTTGGATCGGCGACAACGGCCCCTACGAAGGTAACTTCCATATCGGGAACCCAGACAAGCACACATTTGTTTTTTCAAATGGGAAAGTTGATTTCCAGGGTCCATGAAAACCAAAACTCAACTTTCAATAGTTTTAATCTTTCTTGCTTTGTTAGCGGCATGCTCTTCGGCGCCAAATGCTGAAGAACTGCATGCAACAGCGCAAAATATGGCCAATACCAGCATCGCTCTTACTGTCGCGGCAATCCCAACGGAAACAGCTGTCCCCAGCGATACATCAACCTCTGCTCCTACGACAACATTTACGCAAGAAGCAAGTGCCTTGCCCTCCGGTACCGCAACCTTGGCGCTCGTCACTCCGACGACTCCGTTGCCAACCGCGACAAACTATGGGCAGATGAGCGGCAGCGCACAAGAAACGGCCTGGTCGGATAAAGATGACCAGAATGCTCCCCTTATGCTCAGGAACAATACCGAGCTTGAAATCCACTTAATTTTGCTTTCCCCGGTTTATCAGGAATATACATTTACCAGTAACATGTCCTTGATTCTTCCCGAAAACACATATTCGTACCGCGTTTTTGTTGGCGACAAAGCTTTCAGCGGTTCCTTCTCAATCACCAACGGCGACAAGCACGCTCTCGTCTTTTTTGAAGATCACGTTCGTTTCGGCGTCCCCTAATGTCGGTTAACTGGGATCTGCTGGGCAATGAATGGGCGGTGCAATTGCTCAAAGCCCAGATCGGCAACCAGCGTTTGCGCCAGGCATATCTTTTTACCGGGCCTGCTGGCGTTGGCCGCCGCACGCTGGCCCTCCGCTTGGCCCAGGCTCTGAATTGCGCCAACCCGCCGGAGCCCGGCGATTTCTGCGGCGAATGTCGCAACTGCCGCGGCTTTGCCAAAATGCAGCACTCGGATTTCTTCCTAGTCGAGAAACAGGAGGGCGACCGCGATATCAAAGTTGAGGCGATCCGCGAGCTCACTCGTTCGCTTTCGCTCACTCCACTCGAGGCTAAATTTCAGATGGCACTCATCCGCAATTTCGAAGAGGCAAGCGAGCAAGCTGCCAACGGTCTCTTGAAAACACTCGAGGAGCCGAATCGCTCGGTGGTGATTTGCATCACTGCAACCGATACGGATAGTTTGCCCGCCACCATTGCCTCCCGGTGTGAGGTCTTGCGCCTTCGACCGGTTGCGGCCGCGCCATTGGCCGCTGAACTCGCAGGTCGAATGAACATTGAATCTAAGCAAGCCCAGTTGCTGGCAAACCTCAGTGACGGCCGGCCTGGCATCGCATTGCGGCTTCACGAACAACCCGCTGGCTTAGAGCAACGCATCGAATGGCTCGACGAGGCTGATCTCATGCTGACCTCAAACCGCGTGCAGCGATTCGCCTACGCGGAGCGGGTCAGCAAGGATCGCCAAACCTTGAATCGCCTGCTAATGGTCTGGCTCTCATTTTGGCGGGACGTTCTAGTGGGCGTATCCGGCTCTTCGGCGCCGACTGTCAATTCGGACCGTAAAGAAAAGATCGAGAACCTGACTCAGCGCCTGTCTCTAGCGGACGCAAAGCGGGTTTTGACCGGCATTGACCGCATTCTCGAGCAATTGGCAACAAATGTGAACGCAAGACTCGCAATGGAAGTCCTTTTGCTGGAATTTCCTTCCCTGTAATCAATAAAATACCCGCGTAAGGTGCCTATGCTATACTCACCTAACGCCTCCGTTTAAATGAAAAGGCGTCTGTTTAATCTCTAAAAAATGATGGCTACTGACGCCGTACGAGAGGGGAATCGCACTCGCGCATTCCTAGATCTCCTTGTCCACGTGAGCCGGGAGCTAGCCTCCGCGCTAGATTTGCGCCTGGTTCTTGAGCGCGTGCTCAAGCTCTCCTTAGAGAGCGTGAGTGGCAGCAGCGGCAGCATTATCGTGTTGGACGATCAGGGAAACCCTCTCGATTCAATTCTCCTTATTAAGGATAGGGTCATCCAAGAAGCAACGCAACAGTTGAAATTTACCATCGATAAGGGGCTGGCAGGCTGGGTTCTTAAGAATCGCGAACCGGCTCTGATCACCGATACCAGCCTCGATAAGCGCTGGCAAGCGCCGCCAAAAGGTGAGCAAGCCAAGGTCGGGCCGAAGTCTGTAGTGGCCGCGCCCCTTATCGTCCGCGAAAAAGTTGTCGGGATCATGACTTTGACCCATCCCGAGACAGGCTTCTTTACCCAAGATCATCTCGACTTGGTCCAGGCTATTTCTGACCAGGCTGCTTTCGCGGTTTACAACGGCCGGCTGTATGCTGAGAGCTTGCGCCGCGCTGGTGTGATGACTGCTATCGCTGAGAGCGCCGCGGCCATCGGGGCGAGTCTTCAGCTCGATAAAGTTCTTCAGACAATTTTGGAACAGACGACGCAGGCTCTTGAGGTTGAAGCGGTCTCATTGGCCCTAGTCGAACCAGGTGAAAAAGAGCTTGTGTTTCGCGCCGCCACCGGTGAACGCAGCAAAGAAGTAGTTGGCCTGCGCATCAAGGTCGGGCAAGGCGTGGCTGGATGGGTAGTGAAGGAGGGCCAAGGCCTGATAGTCCAGGATACAGAGCAAGACCCGCGCTTTTATTCAAAAGTTGACGAAGCGACTGGGTACAAGACTCGCGCGATTGCCTGCGCTCCGATCCGCGCGCGCGGCAAGGTCATCGGCGTTCTCGAGGCGCTCAACCCCGAAGCCGGCTCGTTTGCCGGTGATGCATTGTCCGTCCTGGATGGCATTGGAAACCTGGCTGGCACCGCGATCGAGCATGCCCAGCTATTCGAGCAAATGGAAGCCGCCCGCACCCGCTACCGCGAGTTGTTTGAGGATAGCGTCGATGCGATTTTGATCACGGATTGGGAAGGCAATATTGTCGAAGCCAACCGTCAGGCTGAATTGCTCATCGGTTTTGACGAAGAAACGCTGCATAAAATGAACATCCACCATTTTCATAAGGCAGATTACAAGGCACTTGGCAAGGATCTGACCAAATTAAAGGAAGGCGCATCGGTTTCGTACGAATCAATTTTGCAAGGACAGAGCAGCAACGAAGTCGGAATCGAGGTCTATGTCCATCGCATTTTGATGGACGGAGGCGAGCAACTCCAGTGGATCGTGCGCGACATAACTGAGCGCAAAAACCTTGACTCACTGCGCGAAGATCTTGCCTCCATGATCTATCATGACCTGCGCTCTCCGCTCGCCAACGTTGTCTCGGGCTTGGATGTTCTTGAAATGATGCTGCCAGTCGATCAGGATCCAACGATCCGCTCGGTATTGGATATCGCCATGCGCTCGACCGAGCGTGTCCAACGCCTTGCTAATTCTTTGCTTGATACCTCACGCATGGAAGCCGGCCAAAGCATCGGGAACCCGGAGCCAAGCGCGGTCGGCGATCTGGTTCAAGCCGCGCTCGATGCCGTGGCGACGGGCGCCCAAGCGAAGGAGATCAAACTGGAAGCAGGGGTTATCAAGGGTTTGCCGAAGGTGCTTGTCGATATCGAGATGATCCGACGCGTCCTGATCAACTTATTGGAGAATGCCATCAAATATTCGGGTGAAGGACAAAAGATCACAGTCGGTGCCCGGCGTGCTGGAGATTTTGTAGAGTTTTGGGTTAAAGATGAAGCCCGTGGAATTCCTAAGAACGAGCTTGAGCGCATATTCGAAAAATTTGCCCGGGTTCAAATGGGCGCGTCTGGAAACACAAAGGGGCTCGGCTTGGGTCTTGCATTCTGCAAGCTCGCAGTTGAAGGGCACGGCGGCGAGATCTGGGTTGAAAGCGAGCTGGGTAAAGGCTCACGTTTTGCTTTCACCATGCCGATTGCGCGCACAGGCGCGCTCGAGCCTGCCAAATGAAGAGGCTGAAGCACCAGATCTATTACGAGAATGATTACACCGGCGCCACAGTGGGTGCCTTGCTGTTCTCCAAGGACACAGTTTTGGTCGACGCACCGCTGCGGCCCGATGAGGCGCGTTCGTGGCTTTCGGAATTGCGCAAAGCTGGCGCCAAGCCGCGCCGGTTAGCGATCAATCTTGATTCTCACCCGGATCGCACACTCGGCACGCAGACTCTGGAAGCACAAGTTTTGGCCCACCGTGAAACCGCACGCCAGTTCCGTAGGCGCGCGGCGATATTTAAAGCACTCAAGCAGGAAAGCGGTGCCGAATGGGAAGAAACCTCCGGGTTGAGCGGCTTACGGTGGATCATGCCGCGGGTGACCTTCTCAGAACACAGCGTCATGTTTTTCGATGGTCGCGAGTTACGTTTGGAATATCATCCGGGTCCAGGACCAGGCGCGTGCTGGTTGGTCATTCCCGAAGACAAAATCGTTTTCGTTGGCGATGCAGTTGTTATTGGGCAGCCGCCATTTCTGGCTCAGGCCGATATTGAAGCCTGGATCGATGGACTTGATCTTTTGCTCTCCCGCCCTTTCCGCGGCTATACGATTATTTCTGGGCGCGGTGGTAAAGCAACTGCACAGGATGTGAATGCGCAAAAGAAAATGCTCGATGGCATCGAAACAAGTCTCAAGAAAATTAGCAAGAAAAAATCGACTGCCAACGCCGAAATTGACAAACTGGCAAATAAGCTTCTTGCAAAATACAGAGCGCCCGCAAAACGCAAGGCTTTCTATCTACAGCGCCTCAAGCATGGCCTGCATAACTACTATGCCCGCAATTACTTGCCGGGCAGCCGATCCCAAAACAATCATTAACTAAACAATGGATTATTCGGCATATCGTCCCGTCTACGCGCTCAGCCGGGGTGGCCGGCCGGAGTCCGTGCACCATGGCGCCATCGCCGTCGTCAGCGCGTCCGGTGAGCTGCTGGCTGCCTATGGGCATGCCCACCTTTCAACCTTCGTCCGCTCTACCGGCAAACCGTTTCAAGCTTTGCCGTTTGTGCTTGCGGGCGCCGTCGAACACTACAGGCTCACCACTCAAGAATTAGCTCTGATATGCGCTTCGCATTCCGGTACGGACGAACAAGTGAAAGTCTTGGCGTCCATCCACAAGAAAACCGGAATATCCGAAGATCAACTGCAATGCGGCACCCATCCGCCATTCCATCGAGCCACCGCCCAACGGATCGAGAAGGTTGGCGAAAAGCTCACCGTCAGCCGCCACAACTGTTCCGGCAAGCACACCGGCATGCTGGCTTATGCCAAAATGCGCGGCTGGTCGCTTGAAGATTACTTAGATGTGCAGCATCCGATGCAGCAGGAGATCATCTCTCTGTTCGCAGATATCGCCAGCCTGCCCATTGAGAAGCTGGCGATCGGCATCGATGGTTGCTCCGCCCCCAACTGGTCCGCGCCGCTGTACAACACTGCTCTGGCTTATGCGCGCTTGATGGATCCTTCTGGGTTGCCTGTCGCCCAGGCACGTGCCGGCTCACAAGTACGCGACGCAATGATCGCCCACCCGGAAATGGTTGGCGGACCAGAGCGCTTCGATACGGACATCATGCCCGCCTTCGGCACAAATTTGTTATCCAAAGCTGGCGCCGAAGGTTTCCAGGGTATTGGGCTCGCTTCTGGCGTTCTTAGCGGTGAGGCGATCGGCATTGCCCTCAAGATCGCAGATGGCGACGCCCGCGGTTGGGCGCGCGAGGCTGTCTCGCTTGAGGTACTGCGCCAGCTCGGCGCGCTCTCGCCGCAACAAGCCGAAGCACTCAGCGGGTATGGCCCGCAAAGAATTGTGAAAAACTTTGCCGGTCTGGAAGTGGGTCGTGGCGAACCTGTTTTCGATCTTGAAAATCAATGAAATCGGCCGCCAAAAGAGCGCTCCACGTCCACCAGAAGCTCTTGGAATTTTATGGTTATCCAACCTGGCGCAACCCGCTGCCTCCGCTTGACGAACTAGTTTCGACGATCCTTTCCCAAAATACCAACGACATAAACCGCGATGTTGCTTTTAACACTCTAAAAGAAAAATTCCCCACCTGGGAAGAAGTCCGCGATGCTCCCGCAAAAAAAGTGATCGCTGCTATTCGCTACGCCGGGCTTGGCAACCAGAAAGGCCCGCGCATTCAGCAAGCCTTGCGCTCGATCACCAAAACCCGCGGGGAACTATCTCTCGAATTTCTGCGCGATCTTTTCGCCCAAGAAGCCAAAGCTTGGCTGACCCAGTTCAAAGGCGTCGGCCCCAAGACGGCCGCCATCGTGCTGCAATTTTCGCTGGATAAGCCCGCTTTTCCGGTTGATACCCACATTTATCGTGTCACGGGCCGTATCGGTCTGCGGCCCGCGAAAATGAATGTTGAGAAGGCGCACGAATATTTCGAACAGATCCTGCCACCCGAAACTTACTATGCAGCTCATTTGAATATCATTCGCCTGGGGCGCGAGATCTGTTTGGCGCGCAAGCCCAATTGTCCCGCCTGTCCCTTGAAAAAAATGTGCAACTATTACGCCGAGAACTACAAGAATGAAAAACCGCACAAAAGGAGCAACTAACTAGGCTATACTTACTTAACTAATTTGCACGGGGAGCCCGTTGTTCCGGGCTGAGAGGCAGGCAGCAGCCTGCGACCCGCAAACCTGATCCGGATAATGCCGGCGGAGGAATGCCTTTGTCATCCCACCTCCGGCAACCGCTGGAGGTTTTTTGTTAGCCGTAATCTTTGCCAATGGGGAATTTAGCGAACCGCCTGATCTAAAGGCTGTGCTCGCCAAAGCTGAGTTCATTGTCGCCGCCGACGGTGGCGCGGACCATTGCGCTCGCCTGAGTGTCCAACCACATGTCCTCATCGGCGATTTTGATTCCATCTCAAAAGATGTGCGTGTCGAGATGGAGAGCAAAGGAGTGCAGGTCTTAGCATTTCCAGCTGATAAGGATAAGACGGACCTTGAGCTTGCAGTCGAACATGCAATCCGCGCTGGCGCGGATGAAGTTGTTATCCTCGGCGGGCTTGGACGCCGCTGGGACCACAGCCTTGCTAACCTCCTGCTGGCGGCGCAGCCGCAATTCGCAGATATCCGCATATGCTTCATCCAGGGCGAGCAGCGGCTGCATATCTTGCGTGGTGAGAATGAGATCGATGCTCGGCTGGACGAAAGAGTTTCGCTGATTCCGCTTGGTGGCGCTGCGTTAGGCATAACCACGACAGGGCTCGCCTTTCCCTTGCACGATGAGATGCTTAATCTCGGTAGCAGCCGCGGAGTTAGCAACGTTGTCGTCGCCAAGCGACCGCGAGTAAAAATTCGTCTGGGCGTCCTGCTCTGTGTCATCTCTCCGCCCGATTTGAATTAGGAGCGAAATGAAACAATTGTTATTGACTGCATTGACGGGCTTGATCTTTACGGCCTGTGCTTCGGCAATTGGTGCCGATACTCTCACTGTAATGACACACGATTCGTTCGCGGTTTCAGAAGAAGTTGTGACTGCGTTTGAAACTGAGTATGGTGTCGATGTTGTCTTCCTAAAATTGGGAGATGCGGGCGAAGCTACCAACAAAGCCGTGCTGGCCGCCAACAACCCGCTCGCCGATGTTTTTTACGGCGTCGACAACACTTTCCTCAGTCGCGCCCTTGAAGGTGATATCTTCGAGATATACGACTCTCCGCTACTTGCCGATATCCCACCAGAATTTGATCTGGATCCGCAACATGGCGCGCTGCCGGTAGATTTCGGCGACGTTTGCTTGAATTACGACATAACTTATTTTAAAACCCACAACATCGCCCCGCCTGCCAATCTTGAAGCTTTGCTGCAGCCTGAGTACGCAGGCCTATTGGTTGTCGAGAACCCCGCCACCTCCTCGCCCGGGCTCGCCTTCCTGCTTGCCACCATCGGCCGCTTCGGCGAAGGTGGCTATCTCGATTATTGGCAAGGCTTGGTCGACAATGACGTGAAAGTCGTCAATGACTGGGAGACTGCTTACTACACCGAATTCAGTCGCTGGGGCGGCGAGCGACCGATTGTCATTTCGTACGCCTCCAGCCCGCCCGTTGAAATGATCTTCGCCGAGGAGCCGATGGACGCGCCGGTTACCGCCGCCGTTACCGCCGACGAATCCTGCTTCCGCCAGATCGAATTCGTTGGCATCTTGCGTGGCACCGATCAACGTGAGCTCGCCGAAGCCTGGGTCGACTACATGCTCTCGCCTGTATTCCAAACCGATCTGCCATTGCAAATGTTCGTCTTCCCAGTTAATTACAATGCCGAGCTAGCGCCTGAATTTACGAATTACCTCGTCGTCCCGGAGACTACAGCCTTCGTCAGCCCAGAAGATATTGCAACGCATCGCGAAGAGTGGATCGCAGCCTGGACGGAAACCGTCCTCCGTTAGACTAGCGAACTAGTACTTGTAATGTTAATTACGAGCCCCTTAAGGGTCGATACAAGTTACAACATGACGAGGCTTGCCTATGACACCTAAACAAAGTCGCCCCTATATGCCCGGTTACGGCATTACCACTGAGAGCGAGGGCATGCTGCCCTGGTCATTTGTTGAAGAGCAGATGGCGAAATCACGCAACTATTGGATCGGGAGCACGAAGGAAGACAATAAGCCTCACGTTGCGCCTGTGTGGGGACTTTGGCACGAAGGTGCGTTTTATTTCAGCACTGGTCCTGCTTCGCAGAAAGGTCGCAATCTGGCCAATAGTCCAGCAGTAAATGTGCACCTCGAAAGCGGCGAAGAAGTCGTCATCTTTGAGGGCACTGTCGAAGTAGTAAGCGATAAGACCAGGCTGAAAGCGCTAGACAAGGATTACAAAGCAAAATATGGGCTCCCCATGCAGGGTCCCGGTTCGATCTTTGCGCTCAAGCCCGCGCGCGCCTTTGCCTGGCGCGAAAGCAACTTCCCCACAAGCGCCACCCGCTGGACCTTTTAGCCTTCATGCGCAAGAACTTGGCCGGACTGCTTTGGTTTTTGCCGCTGGCCTTTCTCGCCCTCTTTTATTTCTATCCACTCGCCAGCATCCTGGCGCTCAGCTTTGGCCGCGGGCTGACGGTCATGCAGCCGTTCGTGCAGATATTCCTCAGCGGCTCGATCCTGGGAATCGCCTGGTTCACCATCTGGCAAGCTGCGCTTTCGACCCTGCTGACTCTTGCCCTCGGTTTGCCGGCCGCGTACCTATTGGCGCGTTACAAATTTCGCGGCAAAAGTTTCCTGCGCGCCTTAAGCGGGATTCCTTTTGTCTTGCCCACGCTGGTTGTCGCCACGGCTTTTGAGGCTCTGCTTGGCCCGCGTGGCTGGGTTAATCAAAGTTTGATAGATCTGTTCGCCCTCGATCAACCTCCGATCCAATTCGTCAACACGCTCACCGCCATTTTGGTTGCGCATGTTTTTTACAACACCACAATTGTGCTGCGCCTCGTCGGCGACTTTTGGGCGCGACTAAGCCCGCGTATCGAGCAGGCGGCGCGCAGCCTGGGCGCCAACGGCTGGCAAACCTTTACCAAGATCACGCTGCCAATGATCGCCCCGGCGCTGTCAGCTGCGACCTTGCTGGTTTTTATTTTCGATTTCACATCCTTTGGCGTGATCCTGATCCTGGGCGGCCCGCAGTTCGCCACCCTCGAAACCGAGATCTATTTTCAGACGGTGGCTCTATTCAATCTGCCAATCGCCGCTGCACTAGCGCTCTTGCAGCTGTTGTGCACTTTGCTTCTAACTATCATCTACACTAAGCTCTCAGCCCGCGTCTCTCGCCCGGCCGAGTTGCGCACTCCGACCGCTGCCCACCAATTGTCGCCGCGCAAAAATCCAGTTGCTTTCATTTATCTTGTCTTGCTTGCCGCATTCTTTGCCGCCCCGCTGGTTGGCCTCGCCGCTCGCTCAATCACCCCCGTCGACGAGCAAGGTTCGGCAATCACTTTTGATTATTACGCCGCGCTGGCCCAAAATGATCGCGACGATATTTTCTTCGCGCCACCGTCCTCTGCCATCAGCAGTTCACTGATCTATGGATTTGCGACAGTTGCCTTGGCATTGCTCGTCGGCCTCCCGGCCGCCTGGCTGCTCGCCACGCGCAGCCAGGCCTTCGCCAGCCGTGTGCTCGGTCCGCTGCTGATGCTGCCAATTGGCACATCGGCAGTTACGCTCGGACTTGGCTTCATCGTCGCGCTGGATTCACCTCCGCTCGATCTGCGCGCTTCGCCTGTCCTCGTTCCCCTTGCTCATACATTGGTTGCATTGCCCTTCGTTGTGCGCAGCCTCACGCCTGCGCTCCGTAGCATCCGCCCGCGCTTGCGGCAAGCCGCCGCGGTTTTAGGCGCCGCTCCGCGCCAGGTTTTGCGTCATGTCGATCTCCCCCTCGTCAGCCGCGCCTTGTTCGTCTCGGCGATGTTCGCGTTTGCTATCTCGATCGGCGAGTTTGGCGCAACCGCGCTCATCGCCCGACCCGAATACCCAACCATCCCAGTATTGATCTTTCGCCTGCTATCCCAACCCGGCGCCATCCACTATGGCCAGGCTATGGCGCTTAGCACGATCCTTATGTTGGTTACCGCTGGCGGCTTATTGCTGATCGAGCGTTTCCGCATCGCCGAAGTCGGTGAGTTCTAATGCTTGGACTGCGCGATATCCAAAAGAAATTTGGCACCAAGCTCGTCTTGGACGGGATTTCCTTTCAAGTAAAGACTGGCGAGATCGTTGCATTGCTCGGCCCCAGCGGCAGCGGCAAATCAACTCTGCTCTCGATCATTGCCGGTCTCGAGCAGCCCGATCGCGGCCAAGTGCTCTGGGATAGCAAAGATATTTCCGCTGTTCCTTCTCACCTGCGCGGTTTCGGTCTCATGTTCCAGGATTACGCGCTATTCCCGCATCGTGATGTTTCCGGCAACACCGCCTTCGGTCTTGAGATGGCTGGCCAGCCGCGCGCTCAGATCAATAAGCGCGTCCGCGAGGTCCTCGAGCTGGTCGGCCTCGCCGGTTTTGACCGCCGCGAGGTCAGCAGCCTTTCCGGCGGCGAGCAGCAGCGCGTCGCGCTGGCTCGCGCGCTGGCGCCCCAGCCGAAATTGCTGATGCTGGACGAGCCGCTGGGCTCGCTCGATCGTGCCTTGCGCACGCGCCTGCTTCAAGAATTAGCAGACATCTTGCGCGCCGAGGGCCAAACCAGCCTGTACGTCACTCACGATCAGGAAGAGGCGTTCGCCATCGCCGATCGCATTGTTCTTCTAGAAGCTGGTCGCATTGCCCAAGATGCTGCGCCGCAAGAGCTATACCTCCGCCCTGCGTCGCCATTCGTCGCGGAATTTCTAGGTTTGCACAATTTGTTTTCCGGCAAAATTTCTGCTGGAGTGCTGCATAGTCCATTCGCCGAATTTCCTTATGTCGGAGGCGCGGATGGGGAAGTAACCGTGCTCTTGCGTCCGGATGCGATTAATATCGGCGATAGGGGTCAGGCGAAAATTACAGGAAAGCTTGTGAAAGCAGAGTTTCAAGGTTCAGCGACATCGGCTTTTCTCCAATCAGCAAGTCAGCTTATAAAATTCGACGTCTCATCAGCGACTGAGCTGCCAAAAATTGGTGAGAATTTCACCATCAGCTTTGACCCCAAGACCGCCATCCAACTCTTTCCACGCAAATGACATCTATCCAAGTAACCAAGCAAAATATCTTGGCCGGCAAGCCGCCCTACATTTACTCTGCCCAACTTGTGGAGCGCAGCCCAAACCACATCGTGATCGATGCTCGCTTCGACAAAGATGGTATTTCTATGGAAGATATTCCGATTAAGAGAGGCGATCATTTCATTGAAACCTACTACAGCGACCGCTGGTACAACATCTACGAAGTCCGTTCCGGCTCGGAAGGCGACCTGAAGGCTTGGTATTGCAACGTCTCGTACCCGGCCGAGATCACCAGTGTGGCGGTTACCTTTCGCGATCTGGCTCTCGATTTGCTCGTCTACCCGGACGGCCGCCAACTCGTCCTCGATGAAGATGAGTTTGCTACGTTGGATGTTCCGCCGGAAGATAAAGAACAAGCCCTCGCAGGCTTGCAGCAGTTGAAGGAGATGTTTTCTGAAAAGTTTGCCAAACAAAAAAGCCCCGGGTAACCCGGGGCTTTTTTCTTGTCTCGTTATTTATTGAATTTCGATTTGGTTCATTAACTCTTGGATCCAGGCATCGCCATTAAACCAGACGATTGCCGCAGTACCGATGCAGCAAATGGCCAGGATCAGCAGAATGCAGCCGATGATGCCCCAAGTCCTGCGGCCGCTTCCGCCGCCAGAAACTGGCGGCTTGTAGTCGGTCTTGCCCTCCATTGTTTTCGGCTCATCGGCGCTGCTGCTTACCACGGCGCTTTTCACCGAGGCGCGCGGCTTGCTGGTGCTTTTTCCTGAAGTTCCTTTGACTGTCATGTTGGCTCCTTAAGCTCGCGCGGCTTCTTGGTTGGCTCTGCGCCAGATGACCCAGGCAACCCAGGCTGCGATTGGCACCAAGACAACGCCGATCAAAAGCGGGATAACGATTGAAAGGATCGAAAGCACAGTCGAGACAACATCCTCGAGAATGCTCACGACAGGGTTAGCCAAACCGCCTGTTGTCGCTGTAACGGCTGGGCGCAAGGCGCCTGCCTTGGCAACGTGCACGCTTCCGGCGATCAGCAAACCAGCCGCCAGGGCGACTGCAGGATGGATGTCGGTCACGACCTGCGTGCTTGCAGCAAACACGATCGCGCCAGCCACCGGACGCACGAAAGTCTGGATGCCGTCATTGACGTGGTTGACTGCCGGGATCTTGTCCGCGAAGAATTCAACCAACGACAAAGCCACCAACAGACCAATGATCCACGGGCTGGTCAGAGTGTCCCACGGGGCTTCGAGTTTCAGCAGCTGCGTGTAACGGGCGAGCAGCGAAACCACCAACAGCGGGATGTAGGCGTTCAGGCCGGCGCTGGCCGAAAGCCCAAATGCAGAAAAGATGCCACTTAAAATTTCCATGTTCTCCTCTGCGCGCGCCTCTTGCGCACGCATCCATAGTTGCGCCAGCAGGCGCAATCGAAAAATATTCTAACATTCATTAGCGTTCAGCTTTTATTAATGATTCGTAATATTTTCTGCTCGCGTGCCGCGGGTTGAAAGAGTAAGATTGGCGGGTTTACCCAATGCCATCCGCGAAACTTTTTTGTTTGCCGTTCGTACTGGCATTTTCTTTTTTTCTGGCCGCCTGCAATTTGCAAACTACGACGCCGATTCCCGGCGTGAAGTCTCCCACTCCTTTCCAGCCGGCACCCTCTCAACCCACCTCGCCCACCATCGCCCCCGACGAAGAGACTGTCGCTACTGCTGAATTATCGGAGATCGATAAAGCCCCTGATTTTCCCGCCGACATTAATCCGCTTACGGGCCTGCGCGTCGATGACATCTCGGTCCTCGATCGTCGGCCCGTCGCAGTGAAGATCAGCAATTATCCGCGGTCCATCCGCCCGCAGTGGGGCTTGTCGCTCGCCGATATTGTGTACGAGTACTATCACAACAACGACCTAACCCGTTTCTACGCAATCTTCTATTCGCAAGACGCTCCGCTCGCCGGCCCGATCCGCTCCGGCCGCATCTTCGATAGTTATCTCACCACTATGTACGAAAGTATTCTTACCTTTGCCAGCGCTGATTCTCGCGTCCTCGAAAGATTGAATGGGGAGCATCCGATCTGGCAGTTGGTCCCTCTCCTCGAAGGCAGCAATTGCCCGCCCCGCCCGGTTTGCCGCTTTGAGCCGGGTACTCGCAACTATCTTTTGGCCAGCACAAAGGCAGTTCGTGATTATTCACTAGGTATCGGCGGCAACAATCGCCGCCCAAATCTGCAAGGCATGGTCTTTGGTACTGATATACCCCCCGGCGGAGATGCGGTAAACGAGATTTACCTCTATTATTCGTACTCGGCTTATGCCTACTGGCAATACGATCCCGAGAGCGGACGCTATCTCCGTTTCCAGGACACTCAAGAGGATTTCCTTGTGGGCGGCGAACGCTACCGCGCCCTCACTGATCGTCTCAATGGACGGCAGGTCGCCGCAGACAATGTCGTTGTCCTCTACGTCCCTCACTTCCATTTCTTCTATCAAGCCGGTTCAGATATCCTGCCAGAGATCGAAGTGGTAGACATGGATTTCTCCGGCCACGCGCCTGCCTTTTTGTTCCGTGACGGACATGCTTATGCATTGGAATGGGTGATAGAAGAAGGCTCGGTCCTTTACCTTATCGATGCGAATGGTGATCGCTTTCCTTTAAAGCCCGGCACCACCTGGTTCCAGGTTATGAATGAAGAAAATCGCCTGATCCAGGCTGAAGATTTTTGGCGTTTCGAATTTATTTTCGATAAACCTGAACAATGAGATCGTGAAACACTTCGCCCTCATCGCCTTAGTTTTACTTGCTCTGCTCTTTTTGGGCGCATTGCCAAGTCAAGCCGCGCCATCTCTTTTGCTGACAACAACTCCATCTGCTACACCTGACCTCGGCACATCGCCTTTCTTTTCTGCCGGCAAAGAAGTTGACTTCCCTTACACATCAATGGGGCCGGAGTCTTTTCTGCCCGGCTTCAATCCGTTGACCGGCTTGCCCGTCGCCGATCCGACCCTCCTGCTGCGCAGACCCATTGCCATCAAGGTCACCAATTATCCACGCTACGTCCGCCCGCAACCCGGTCTCTCCTTTGCCGATGTGGTCTACGAATATTATTTAGAAGAAGGCATCTCGCGTTTCATCGCCGTTTACTACGGCCAAGATGCCAGCCGCGTCGGTCCCGTGCGCTCGGGCCGCCTCTTCGATGAGCATGTCTTCAATATGTATGATGCCATCTTCGTTTTTGGTTATGCCGATCCGGATGTGATGGACCATTACCGGTCCGTTGGCGGCGAGCAGATCTTTTCGCGTTTCGCTCTTGAAGGCAAGATAGATGAGTTTCACGATTGCTCACCTAACGGTGTCTATCCTCTATGCCGCGATCGTTCGTTGCAAAGCTACAACAACCTGTTTGCCAACACGAGCAAACTTGGACCCGCAGTCGTCCAGAATGGCAGCCATAACGACGCGCCGGATCTCAATGGGATGCGCTTCTCGTATCAGATTCCCGCGGAAGGCAGCCCGGCCGAAAGACTTTTCTTTCGTTATTCGCTCATGATTTATGGCAAATGGGAATATGACTACGACTCAGCTCGTTATCTTCGCTTTCAAGAAGAAGTTGGTTATGCCGACACCCGAATTGAGAAATATGACCGGCTGATCGATTCTCTGACGGACGAACAGATCTCAGCTGACAACGTGGTCGCGCTTTTCGTCCCGCACAGTTACTACAAGAAAACCGACAGCACCGAGATCTTCGCGATCGACCTCACTGATTCAGGAAATGCGATTGTGTTTCGCAATGGGCTGGCTTACAATGCGGTATGGGTACGGCCAGCAAAAGGCGTTCTCAATCTATACACGCCAGCTGGTGAGCTGTTTCCGCTGAAACCCGGCCAAACCTGGTACGAAGTCTTCAGCCTGGAATCCACTCAAGCCCAAAATGGCTCCGAGTGGCGCTTCGTCTTTGGCGTTCCCGAAGTCCCTGACGAGAAAGTCTTCCCTCCGACCCCAACTCCCGCACCATAGATCCGTCATTGCGAGCCCGCTAAAAAAGCGGGCGTGGCAATCTGTTTTTGAAAGCCCGCCCCCTTCCCTTATCATTTCAAAGGGTAAGGAATCTCATTCTCCCGTAGTATGATACTTGCCAGTCCTACTAACGAGGTTTTCGCATGCAAATTCCCCGTGAAGCTCTAAAGATCCAAAACCCAACCCACAACTGGTTGAAGAACATCGAAGTCGCTTTGGTGCCTGGGCCGATGACGCCCATGCTCGAAGAGGTGGCCGATGGTTTGCTCAACCGTTTCCGCGATCTTGGACACAAAGTCGTCGATACCCCTACGAACGATACAGCCGTCATCCTAACCAGCGCGGCCTTCGGCGAATCGGTGCCATGGCGCAAGGCGCTATTGTTTTCCGCCCGTCGCCAATTCGGTTTGAAGGAATCACCAGTCATTTACACACTGATCCAGGCCACCAATGAGCAGTTCGATCACTGGATGGATCATTTCCGCAAAGCCCTCGCCAAGAATCCGCGCGATCCTAAAGACTTCCAAGCCGATGGTCTCTCCGAAACAGCGCATCGCGTCCTGATCGAGCAAGGCGTGCGCGGCGGTCCGATCCTTTCCTTGCAGCGCTTGCTTCAAGCCCAGGCCAAGAGCATCCGCGTCCTGTTGGTCGTTGGCGATAAGCACCCTGAGCGCGTGTATCACTTCGACCTGGTCGGTGCATACCCAACCAGCGAAGCCAAAGACCCTGAGGCTTTTTACACAGATATGGTTTTGCGCGTCGTCACCACCGAAAGCACCCACGAAGTCACCGATCATGAATTGATCGAACCCATGATCAAACGCGAAGACTGGGACAGTCTCAGTACGCCCGAAGCTATGCGCAACGCCGGCCAGGAGCTCGGCAAGCGCAACTTCTTCACCGAGATGGTTCGCATCGAAGACTTGGTTGCCGTTCCCGCCGTCCAGGATTCAGTCGCCAGCCAATACAGCGAAGGCTGCTTCGCCACCTGGGATCCGCGTGTGAACGCGCTGGTTGCTACTATCACTGGCAGCGCTCGCCCGGTCGATAAGGGCAACATCAGCGATGATGATCTCGCTCTGATTGTCGGCGTGCGACCTGATGGCGCCGGTGCGCAAGTTCGCCAAGTCGATGGCAAACGCAACGATCCACCGTCATCTGAAGCAGTCGAAATGATGGACATGGATTATTTGCTGCCCAAGATCGAGCACGCCAGCGTAGGCGGCGTTAAGAGTGACGTGCCCGTCATTCGTTCTAAGCTGCACGGCCACCGTGGTGTGAAGAGCTTTAATCCCAACTTAGTCGAATACGTTCCGCTCGACCCGCCTTACTACCATTACCTAGTCTCTTGCGCAACAGAAGCGCAAGCGCGCGGCATCAAAGCGGCCTTCAGCCGTTCCGAATCTTTGCGCAACGCAAACGACCCGCGCCAAATCGCATTTACAGTGCTTCCGGGCCACGGTGTTGTGATGGTGGAGAAGTGGCAAGCTGGCAAAGTTCCGTTTCAGGTGATCTGGGACGCGATGGACTCTGGCGACTTGGTCATCGATCCACATGTGCCCCAGGGTCAGATGAGCTATGTCGACAGCAACGGCAAAATGTTGCTGCACGAACACAATATTGAAAACGGTAATTAACTTAATCTGGCTGGGCGTCCTTGCTTTCGCCTGGCCTTTTATTCACCTAACTGTCTTCTACTTCCGCTTTGATCAGCGCCTACCGGCCGATGGGCTTGGTGGGGCGCTTGTTTTCCTGCCTATGGGTCTCCTTTCGGGCGCGCTGTTGCTTTATCTTCTGAATAGATCCACAGACTCGCGTCAACGTCGTTTCACCACCGGCGGTTACCTGATCGCCGCGCCCTTCGCCTTTGTCGGCTCGTTGCTATCTGGCTTAGCTTCCAATCCTCATATTGGCGTTGCGCTCTTCGGCGGAGGACCACTCGCACTCGGCGCTTGGCTCGGTTATCACCTCAGCCGCACAGATTAAACAAAACGGCGGGCCATCAACCCGCCGTTACTTTTTCTTCGTGATTGCGAGGCGCTAAAAAAGCGCCGTGGCAATCTGGCTTTGGTTGCTCTTTCAGCAGCTACAACAGCTCCCTGAGCACCGCGTGCAAGATCCCCCCTTGCCTATAAACTTCCAGATCGATCGGCGTATTCAGCCGTACATCCACCCAGAAGGTGGTTTCTTTTCCATCTACGGCCAGCGCCCGCACTTTCAATTCGCCGTTCACCTGCAAACCTTGGCTTATTCCTTCAATATCAAAGACCTCGGTCCCAGTTAGCCCCAGCGTCTCGCGCGTTTCCCCGGCCTTGAATTGCAGGGGCAGTACGCCCATGTACACCAAATTGATTCGGTGGATGCGCTCAAACGATTCGGCGATCTCTGCTTTGACGCCCAATATTCGCGGACCCTTGGCTGCCCAGTCGCGGCTCGATCCCGTTCCAAATTCTTTGCCAGCCAGCACGATCAGCTGCACGCCTTCTTCTTTATATTTCATCGCCGCGTCGTAAACCGTTGTTTGTTGTCCCTCCGGCAAATGAACCGTGTATCCGCCCTCAACCCCGGGCACCAGCAGGTTTTTGATTCGAATGTTGCCAAATGTGCCGCGGGTCAACACTTCGTCATTGCCGCGCCGTGATCCGTAAGAATTGAAATTCGGCACCGTTACGCCATGGCCGACCAGCCACTTACCTGCTGGGCTATCCGCCGGGATGGCTCCTGCCGGTGAGATGTGATCTGTCGTTACCGAATCGCCCAGCGACAATAGCACCCGCGCCCCACAGATGTCCTCCATCGGCGGAACCTCGCGCGTGATCCCATCGAAGAACGGCGGCTCGTGAATATAGGTCGACTTCTCGTCCCACTCGTATAGCTCGCCGCCGTGAGCGGTGATGTTGTTCCAGGTCTCGTTGCCGGTGAACACGTTCGAATATCGCTCGGCAAACATCTCCGGCTTCACGTTGGCTTCGATCGCGTTACGAACCTCTTCGCGGCTCGGCCAAATATCCTTCAAATAAACCGGGTCGCCGTTCTTGCCGATCCCGAGTGGCTCGTGCGCCAGGTCGATGTCCACCGTTCCGGCCAGCGCAAACGCCACCACCAGCGGCGGCGAAGCCAAATAGTTTGCCAGCGCGTATGGATGGATGCGTCCTTCAAAGTTACGGTTGCCCGAGAGCACAGCCGTCGCCACCAGGTCGCCAGCGTTGATGGCTTTCACCACCTCGCCGGATAGCGGACCTGAATTTCCAATACAAGTTGTGCATCCGTAGCCGACCAGGTTGAAGCCAAGCTCAGAGAGCGGCTCCATAAGATTGGCTTTTTCCAAATACTCAGTCACCACCCGCGAGCCCGGCGCCAAGCTCGTCTTCACATACGGCTTCACTTTCAGCCCGCGCTCGACTGCTTTCTTGGCCAGCAAGCCCGCGCCCAGCATCACCGCCGGGTTCGATGTATTCGTGCAAGATGTGATCGCCGCTATCACCGTTGCCCCGTGGCCCATCTCCGCCCGCGAGCCATTCGTGCCAAAGCTAACTTTCTTGTCCAGTGCGCTATCTTCGAGTGCGAAACCGCGCTCGCTCTTCGGCAATAGCAGCGCCTTACGGAATTCGGTGCGCATGTTTTCCAGCGCCACCCGATCCTGCGGGCGCTTTGGCCCTGCCAGGCTCGGCTCCACGGTCGAGAGATCCAGGTCCAGCTTGTCAGTGAATTCGGGATCAGGCGTGTTCTCGTCGCGGAACAGATGCTGCTCTTTGCAATAGGCTTCTGTTAGTGCAATTACTTTTTCTGGTCGCGCCGTCAAGCGCATGTACCGAATTGTTTCAGCATCCACCGGGAAGAATGTGATCGTGGCGCCGTTCTCGGGCGACATGTTGGCTATCATCGCCCGGTCTGCCAGGCTCATGTAGTCCAGGCCGGGGCCGTAAAACTCGACGAATTTTTCGACCACGCCTTTTTTGCGCAGCATCTGCGTGATCGTCAGGGTCACATCAGTGGGCGTTACGCCTTCCTTCAGTTTCCCAAAGACCTTGAAGCCGATCACATCCGGCATCAGCATGTCGATCGCCCGTCCCAGCATAGCCGCCTCGGCCTCGATCCCACCCACGCCCCAGCCGACTACGCCCAGGCCGTTGATCATCGTGGTGTGTGAGTCCAGCCCCACCAGCGAATCGGGGAAGGCGACCATCTCGTCATCGATCTTGCGGGTCAGCACGACTTTGCTCAGGTATTCCAGGTTGACTTGGTGCACGATACCTGTGTTCGGTGGCACCACCCGGAAGTTGTCGAAAGCTTGTTGCCCCCAGTGCAAAAACTCATAGCGCTCTCTGTTGCGCATGAACTCGATCTCGGCGTTGCGTTGGAGCGCATCGGGGCTCGCAAAGAAATCCACCTGCACCGAATGGTCGATCACCAGGTCTACTGGTACGAGCGGGTTGACTTTCTTCGGGTCGCCGCCCAGGCGTTCCATCGCCGCCCGCATCGCGGCCAGGTCCACGATCGCTGGCACGCCGGTGAAATCCTGCATGATCACCCGGCCCACTTTGAACGGCATAGCCTGGCGTTCTTTCACACGCGGCTCCCAGGCCGCCAGGTTGCGCACGTCTTGCTCCGAGACTTCGACGTTGTTGCAGTTGCGCAGGCTCGATTCGAGGAGGATGCGGATCGAAAATGGCAGCCGGTCTAACTGCGTCAGGCCGTCTGCTTCTAGTTTCGGTAGGCTATAAGTGGTGTAGGAATCTTCGTTAACAGTAAGTGTCTTGCGCGTTTTGAAAAAATCTTTCGCCATTCAAACTCCGGCGCGATTATACCGCTTGCCCCTCTGGTACTTTTTTCTGAAGGTTTTCCACCTTCTAATCATGTAATATCTTGTCTAGATGTTAAAATGCATCATATCGATGAAGTGGATGGACTTAAATGCTGAATAAAGGGAAACTTCGTGCTCTGCTCCTGTTCGGAGTTCTCGGTTTGTTTTTGTCAGGATGCACTGTTGCAATAATCGGCTTTGTTTGGTCTGATGAAAATGGCAACGGCATCCAGGATCCTGGCGAGCCGGGAGTTCCCGGCGTTCAGGTAAGAGTATTGAACAGCGACGGTACACCCAGTTCCCAAACAGCCGTCACCGCGGCGGATGGCACCTACTCGATTGTCTGGAATCTTGAATTATGTGGAAGCTGTATACCAAGAAATGTAATCGAAGTTGTCCCGCCTGCCGGATATGTTTTTACCGCTCAGAATAAGGGGGATAACGGACTGGACAGCGATGTGGATCCAGCCAATGGGCGGATCGGCGCTGCCGGTAACCAAAATAACCCAGCCGATCCGAGTTCATTCGATGTAGATGCTGGTTTGATATTTGACGAGGTTGCGCTCGTCGAGGAACAAACCGAAGAGGAGCAGGTCGCCACAAACACCCCAACCCCCACGCCTACTCCCGAGCCCTCCACGGGCGCCGGGCTGGAACAGGTTTGCTACGGACCCGATCCAGACGATTTCCCCGCCGGCATTTCGCCGCTAACTGGCCTGCCTGTCGAAGATCCGTCGCTGCTCGATTTGCGCCCGGTCTTCCTTTCCATTTCCATCTTCCCGCCCTCAGTTCGCCCGCCAACCGGGCTCGATGTTTCGCCCATCATCTACGAGCTTTACATCGGCGATGGCGACACGCGTTTGATGGCCGGCTTCCACGGCGAATATCCCGCGCCTCTTTTTGATGGCACTTCCGGTGATGGCGATCCGGCGCCCGAAGGCTTTGACTTTGTGCTCGGTGATCGCGTTTGGTTCGACAGCAACGGCAATCACCTGCAGGATGACGGCGAACCCGGGGTAATGGATGTGCCCGTCAGCTTGTTGGATAGCAGTTTCAATGTAGTCCAAGAAACCACCACCGATCCGGCCGGCAAGTTTTACTTTGGCCTCAACGATGTTGACCCCAACACCGAATTCCAGATTCGCTTTGGCGCTCCGCCCTCGATCGCTGATTATTACTGGGTCAATAAAGATATGAGCTCCGACGACGCCATCGATAGCGATGTGACCGAGCTTGGTCGCACCGACCTTTTCGACCCGACCGATTTTGTCAGCAGTGAGCATCTAAATATCGACGCCGGTATGCGCCAGGCGTACCGCATCGAAGGCTTACGCTCTGGCCGCGTCGCTTACCAA
This sequence comes from Anaerolineales bacterium, assembly GCA_025450445.1. Taxonomy (GTDB): domain Bacteria; phylum Chloroflexota; class Anaerolineae; order Anaerolineales; family UBA11579; genus JAMCZK01. The sequence goes on from JANWHN010000060.1 coordinate 33,631, forward strand.
GACCTGCAAATCAACTACTGCGGCTGTCTGGTGACAGCCGGCGCTGACCCAACAGTCGCAGCGCAGATCAACACTTGTGCGAGCGCGTTCGGCAACGACCCCAACAACATCGGTGGCGCTGGCTTGGATGTGACCCAGTTGCAAGCCGTTGCTTCGAATAACAGCAGGGGTGCTTGCTCTCAGCCCAACCTCACTGGCAATCTGTTCTGCACACAGCCGCCTGAGGGCGGCCTGGGCCAGCAATTGTTCGTTGAATACAACATAAACAACATCAGCCACTTTGTATACGATGGCGAGCTCGGCGCGTATGTCTGGGAGAAAAATATTCCCTCTGACAACGAGAACTATGAGGTGATGACCGATCGCCTTACCGGCGAAACGCTCACTTTTGAAAACGTGATCGTTATGCTGGTCGAGCACACTTCGCAGAATTCTGCCAACACGATCATCAATCTCGGCATGGACTTCAAATCTGGCGAAGCATTCCTGTTCCGCAATGGCCAGGTCTACGAGATCTTGTGGAGCACCGTTTCCGGCGATTACGAGCAGACCACCGGCAAGCTACGCCCGGTCCGCTTTATCGATCTTGCTGGCAACCCGATCGCTCTCGCTCCCGGTCAAGTGTTTGTAGAGCTGATCAACGCCTCCGATTCGGTCCAGGAAACCTCTCCTGGGATCTGGATGGCAGACTTCGACGCCCCCTCCTTCGCTCCGTAATTAAAGACCGCCGAAAGGCGGTCTTTTTTTATTCCTCGTCATTGCGAGGCGAGCGTCAGCTCGCCGTGGCAATCTGGTTCTCCTATTACCTCCTCTTCGGAATAACCGCCTTCCGCCCGCCACCTTTCACTGTCTTCTCCCTCCGCGTCATGTTCCGTATCCTTTGATAAAGCGGCACCGTTGGCAACAACACCATCGCCGATGTCACCAGTGCTGCCCTCATGGAACGCAGCCGCCCGATTCCCCCCAGGATCGGCCCGCCGCTCAGTTCTCCCAATGCGTCTATTTGCCCGACCATCGATAGCACCGTCGCCCGCACTTTCGAATCGATCTGCTGGTTGACCCATGCGTTGGTCAGTGGAAATGTCACCCCACGCATTCCATTGAAAGCGATCATCGCTGCCACCGCCAAGTAGAAATTGCCAATAAACGCGAAGAACAGCATCGCGGCTACCATCCCGGCATAAAGCAGTTGCAGCGCACGCAGCATCGATGGGCTCTTTGACGTGTCCACCACTCGCTTCGCGATTTCCGCCGACACGATTCCCACCAGGATGAAAATGATATTCAACACGCCAAACCAATGGATCGTGCTCAACTCGACCCCAAACACTTTAGGGAACGCAAAAGTTTCAAGAAGATATGGCTGCGCCAACCGGTCCCAAGCCTCGCTGTACAGCCCAACGAAAAGCCCGATCACCGCGAAGGTCAGCAAAACCGGCCGCGCCCGTGCAATGTTCAACCCGGATGTAAACTGGTCCACCATCGACTGCCAGCCCTGCCGTTGCTCGCGCGGCACGGGAGTGAACCCATGCTCGCCCATGAATAAGAGGAGAAACACCGCCAGTAGCACGATCAGTGCTCCGCCGATGATGTAAGGCAGTGCCAGGGATTGCAGCGCAAGGATCACACTGAACGGGATCGCCAGCAGGCTGCCGAGCAGCGCCAGCTGGTCAGCCCGCAACAGCACCTTGCCCACTTTCGCCAACCCCACCTCGTCGGTCACCCAGGCCACGAAGGCGCCGCTAATGAACGTATTGCCGAGTCCCCACACGAATTGGGAGACTAGCAAGACCCAGAATAACGGGGCGACACCTTCTATGGCGAAACCGATTCCCATCAGGAAGAATCCAACGATCACCGAAGCTCGTCGGCTGACCAGGTCTGCCACTACGCCAGTCGGGATCTCGAAGATAAAGATCGTGCTTTCAAGCACCGTGCCCAATAGCACAAGTTGGAGCGGGTCCAATCCGACCACTTGGACTCGGTAGATCACATAGATCGTAAAGATGAGCTTCGTCGCAAAGCCCAACGCAAATTCAGCAAAGATATAAACAAAAGCAGCATCAAGTTTCTTCACAACATCTCCAAACTGCTAAAGGCGCGCAGAATCAAGGAACCGCGACGCGGCATCAGGTTTCGATTGGGCAACAAAGAAGGAAACTACGCGAAACGTGTGCTAACCGCAGCGGGTAAAGGCGTACGAGGTTGCGTAATCCACGGCCAGCATGTTTGCTGCAAGAGACAAGGGCAGTCTAACATGCTTCCACAAATTACAAACTTTCCGATGATATATACTTTTCACTCTTCCCGATGCTCAATCGTCTAAAACCGTACAAGGTCGAAATATTTCTTTTGATGCTGTCTCTGATCCCCCACCTGGTGATCAGTTTTAGCAATCCCAACACCATCCTGGATTGGTACAGCTCTGACGACGGCTTTTATTATTTCCAGGTCGCTCGTAATCTGGCAAGCGGACACGGTTTCACATTCGATGGCCTTAATCCAACCAACGGTTTTCACCCGCTTTGGCTTTTTCTGATCACTCCTATCTTCGTTTTCGCTCAGATTGATCTGTTATTGCCGCTGCGCGTGCTGGTGATCTTCTCAGCCTTGCTAAGCGGGGGCACCGCCATTTTGCTCTACCGCCTGCTGCGCGGCTTCGTCTCTGAATATGTTGCGGCTCTGGCTGGCCTTGCTTGGCTCATCATCCCGCGTATCCACGATATGAACTTGCATTCAGGGGTTGAAGCCGGGGTCAACGCCTTCTGTATTCTGCTCTTCTGGAATACTGCCATTAACTTTCCGAAAGCCAATCAGCGCGAACAAATCCTGCGACGCTTGGTGACAGTTGGGTTGCTTGGTGCTCTCGCCGTCTTCGCTCGCCTTGACAATATCTTCCTGATAGCGCTCGGCGGTTTGTGGCTCTGGCTGAAATTGTGGAACCCGCCTAAACAGAAGAAATCTAAACGCACCGATCCTTGGCCATGGCGTCTCTCAACCGGAATGGCTTTTGCTGCCCCGATCGCCATCTTGCTTCTTATTTACGTCACCTGGAACCAACTAGGATTTGGCACCCCTACTCCCATCAGCGGTCAAGTCAAAGTCTGGTGGGGGACTTTGCGCAATACGGTTTACGGTTTCCCCGTCCGCCACGCCGCCGCCTTCTTGGGCCAGTTCGTCACTGATGACCCAGAGCTTGGCTCTTGGTCGCTGCTCACGGGTCCCATCTATGCCGGAGCGGAGAGTTTGCTAGCCGGACTCGGCCAAGGCGTTACCCTCGCCGCTCGGCGCATCGCCCTGCTTGCTATCGGAGTTGTCCTGGCCGCCTCGGCAGGTGCGCTCATTTGGGCCGAACGCAAATTTCTGTCCGCTGCTGCTCGCCGCCTGGGACTGCTGCCGTTCTTTCTGGGCTGCGTCGCCCAGATCTCCTATTACAAGCTCGGCGGATCCGTAGCCCAGCAACCCTGGTATTGGGTCGCGGAAAATATTTTCCCTCTTCTTACCGTGGGGTTGCTCCTGGACTCGCTGTTTCGCCTTGTTTCGCGGGCTCTTCCATCTTGGAGTGCGGAGTACAGTCATGCCGCCGGGCTAATCGTCATTGCTGCTCTATCTTTTTCTTTCTTGTCTTTCATCGTCAGCGCTATTCGCGCCCCTGGAGATGGCAGTAACCATTTTTATCTGCATCGCCCAGCCTGGCTCGAAGCCCATACCGAAGAAGGCGCTCGCATTGCAATTACCGGCGCCGGCAACCTGGCGTACTTCATCAATGGCCGCACCATCGTAAACATGGATGGCCTGATGAACAGCGTGGATTATCTGGACGCTATGAAGGCGGGCGAGGGCGCTCAATTCCTGGCGGATCTCGGCGTTGACTACGTCTTCGGTAACGAATACATCCTCACCGAGACAAATCCATATGCGCCCATGCTTGAAGGGCATCTGGAACCTTACGAAGTTTATTTGTTTGCGGATCGCGAGCTTCCGCTCTGGAGGTTTGTGCCTTAACTATTTGGCTTGAGTTCGGCCAAAACAACAATGCGTTGCGAATCGATTCGATAGGGGTAACAACTGATCAATGTGAGGGTGGCGTCAACAGTGGGGTCCATAACTTGAATAAATGTAGGCTCAACGATCATTTTTTCTGTGATCACGTATACATGGCTGCTGGTCGCCGTAAACACGGTGATCTCGTCGCCAACACTGAGTTCGTTCAGCTCTCGGAACACTTCTCCGTAAATGTCATTGTGCCCGGTCAGCACAAGGTTGCCATTTTCGCCGGGGTCCGCCGTGCCAATATGCTGGCCGACCCCGCGCTTGAGCTCCTCCCAGCCATCGCCCTGCACGATCGGGGCGTTCACCCCAATAGCCGGGATCTTGATTCCCAGCGCTTGCTCCGGTCCTGGCGTCGGCACTTCAATTGCCGCCGTATAAGCTTGCACAACCGGCCGCAGATGTTCCGGGATCTCAGCCTCGTTCGGCCGCGGAGCTTCGCCTTCTGTGGGCGGTGTGTGTCCGGATGGCAACACCACCGGCCCGATCAGTGGGGTGGGGCTCGCTTCCGATCCGCTGGCAAATGCCGCAGCCACTTCGCGGTTCAGCTCATCCAGCAGATTTATGCCGTTAAGGACAATGTACCCAAGCCCTAATACTGCAATCACCTCGATCGCCAGCAGTCCGCGGTCTGCCCAACTTCGCAAGCGAGGTTTGGGCGGCGCGTCCAAACGCAGTTTGGGGTCAGCATGCACTCGCGGCGATCCGAGCGGATCGCCGTCCTTGGACTCAGCCCGCTCCGCATTAACCGGCAGGAGTTCTCCGCTCTGTTTGTAGGCTTCCAGCCGTCGCTGTCGGTCGGCGCGGCGCTGCTCAAGCAGCATCCGCCGCAGCTCGCTCTCACTCAGCCCAGGCGATTTGATCTTCTTTGCCATTGGAGAAAATTATAGCCTTGGCATCATTGCGTTTTTTTCGCTGCAGTTTCCGCCAAAACTGTTTCCATTTCGCTTGCGAGCTTGGCTCGGTCGAAATGCTTTGTCAAATATTCGCGTCCAGCCGCGCCCATCCGTTTCGCTTGCGCCGGATTCGCAGCCACCTGCCGGATTGCATCTGCCAGAGCTGCCGCGTCTCCTGGCTGCACAAAAACTCCAGCGCCGGCTTTCTCCACCACTTCCCGAATCACGCCGTCAATTGCCAGCAAAACTGGCCGACCGGCCGCCATGTAATCGAAAACCTTGTTTGGATAAACAGTGGAGTAGAGCTTTATGGGCTTCAAAATGGCTAGGCAGGCATCCGCGCCAGCCAGAGCCTCAGCCATTGCGGTTTTAGGCGCGGGTGGCAGGAAGAAAACATTGGTTAATTTTTTATCTTCGGCGTCTTGCTGTAATTTACGTTTGTCTTTCCCATCCCCAAGCAAAACGATTGCGATCTTTTGTTCATTCTTTAACAATTCCGCGGCTCGCAACAAGACACCGAGATCATTCGATAAACCATGCGCACCCGCGTACAAGATCACGAACTTATCCTGCAATCCATGCTCGCCGCGAAAACTTGCGCCGTCAGATTTTGGATCAAACATGCTCGCATCTGCCCCATTGGGCACCACGTTGATATGCCGACCGCCGCGGCCACGCACATGGTCGATGAAGCCTGGCGAGTTCAGCACAATCGCGTCCGCCCGCCGATATAAAAACCGCTCCAGCCATTCGGACGCTGCGATCAGAACCCGATTCTGCAAAACGCCAACCGCGACCGCGAATGCCGGCCACAGATCGCGTACCTCGTACAAAAACGGTACGCGTTTGAGGCGAGCCAATGCCCACGCGCTGGCCGCCTGGAAAATCGGCGGCGAAGTACCCCAAACAATGTTCACGTTTCTAACGCTCAGCCCGATAAAAAAAGAGCTTGCGGTAAAGCTAAGGAAGTTCAGGAGGCGCAAAAAGAAATTTCGATGCAAACCTCCAAAAGTTGGTGCACGCAAAACCTTTATGCCGTCCGGAGATTTTGTTTGCTTGGCAGCGTCGCTCCCAGTCAGGTAGCTGACGCGGCTGGTGATCACCGTGACCCTGTGCCCGCTGTTTACAAGGTGCCGCGCAAACTCGTAGTGCCGCGTGCCGCCCGGTTCATCCAGCGCCACGAAAGCCTGGTGGATTAAAAGGATATGCCAAGGTTTGGTCATCAAATAGGTAAAGTAAACGTGCTTGTGATCGTGATGGGCAATAAACCTGTTGCCTTTACAACAAAGGAAAGAGCAGGATTTTTTACACCATACGTCGATGACACCCAGCCCAGGATAGGATCGGCAATGCCTTCGCCGTGCACCAATTCTCCTGCCCTGATCAATTGGATTTGGTATTCGTCGCCCACGCTAACATCTAGATCTAACTCCACCACACCGTGGGGAGATTGCAAACGCAAGACTTCATTCTCAATTTGCCAATCCCAATCCGGTAGCAGCCAGTGGAGTCGGGCAACAATTTTCTTCGCCGCGCCTCTCGGAGTTAATCGGTCCGTGATCACCCAGCGGTTGGCCTCGGCAGCCACTTGCCGCCGATAGTCGACCCGAAGGCGCTGGTATCCGTCATGCTCGGCAAGTACCCGCACCAGCTGTCCATCCCCGCCGCGTTCCTCGTCGACCAACTTGGCTTGCGCCCAATCCAGCCACAAAAATCGGCCAGCCTTGGTCATGGACTCGCGGCCATTGACCATCACGGCATTGTGCGCCCGTCCGCCGGAAAGCGCGTTGTCCCATGGTGCCGGCGCGGTGTAAAGGTAGCTGCCCGCATCTTGCGCAATATTCAGCTCGCGCCACCACAGGTCGACTTGCAGTTGATCCGCGTGTCCTGGTCGCTCTTTAAATTGGGCCATCCTGAAATATGCCCAACTTTCTTTTCCTTCCACTCGCACTGGACCAAAATCGGGCCCGCGCAGAAAGCTGGTCGGGTTTACACCCAGCCACAAATTCATTTCATCCCAAATCCCGATCGGCAATGCAGCATCCCGGCGAAACACCAGGCTGGCCGCCTGCAGAGCGGGCCGGTAGTCTTCGAATGGCAAAATGCTCAGTGGCAAAATGTAGGCGCCGTCGTTAGGTCCCAAGTTCGGCGCTCGCCCGGTATTTCGATCCACGATCGTGAGCTGCCAATCAGTGGCTCTTGCCAGCTTAACAACTGTGGATATCGGTAGTTCCTTCAAAATCTTTTGCGCCCAGGTTCCCAACTGCAGCATCAGCCGGTGGTAATTGTTGCTGTGCTGAGCGTAGCTGCCATCCTCATGGATCTGGCCCTCAATGCCTTCCAGAAAATGGTTCGTTCCCAGTTTTCGCCATTGCTTGGCTTTCGGGTGGCTAGGGATCAGAGCCGCCGCCGTGCACAAGCCCATCGCTTCGCTCAGCAGGTGATTGTTGTTCTGAGCGAGCGCGTAATTCAGTGTCGGCGGGATACGCTCGGCGTGGGCAACCACGCTTTGAGCCAGCAAACGTTTTCGCTCTGGGCTGCTCGCTTTTGCTTCTGCCAATAGGCTGAAGCAGAAAGCCCAGCTGATAAGCCGCAATGCAACCTCTTGACCAGAAGACCAATGTGGCCCAAGATTAGGAGGGTTGGCCGCAATAAATTCCTGTGTGTTTTGCCAAAATGATTCGGCGTAGCGCTCGTCGCCGCTTAACCAGTAAGCCCTCGCAAGCACCGTGGCCCAGCCAAAGCGGCCCTCTTCCCAAATCGGCTTGATATCTTGGCCGTCGGGCATTTGGCTGTGATATGCGGTCCAATGGCGCAGCTCGCCCTGGACAGTTAGCTCCAGTTTTCTTGGTTCGCCGCCGAATAACCGCACCTTTCCATCCAGAATTTCGTCAGCTTGCCTGAACAATTCCTTGGCACTATCGCCAAGAAGCGAATTTATTTTGTCTTTACTAGTGGGGCTGATGAGTTTGACTAAATCATTTTTTTGTTTACTGTTGGTCCTGCCCGTAGGAGTTTGCAGCCTGAGGAGCCCACTCCGTAATTTGAATTGGTACCAGCCATAAAGAAGAAGGGAGCGGGCGCCGAGCTGGCGCAAAGCCTTCGGAATGATGAGCAGTTTGCGAAAAAAAGGCATTCAGAGGTTAATTGTAGGTGAGTTTACCATTTTGACCGTGCCGTCGACGCGCAGTGCCCGTATGCTAAAATCGCGCGGGTGAGAAGATTTTCTATACTTTTAGCGCTGCTTCTCGCCGCGCTTGCGCTGCCAAACCTTGCAAGCGCCCAAAGTGGGGCGAGGCTCAATCTCCGTTTTCTGCAAACCGAATCGTTCCCGATCGTCAGCGGATTCCTGGACGCGCGCGATCAGGCTGGCGCACGCATTACGGATCTGCAAGCGACCGAGCTGCTGGCGATTGAAGACGGGTCGCCTCAGCCTGTTGATCAGTTGCGCACGGTTCAGCCTGGCCTGCGCGTGATCGTAGTTCTCAATCCCGCTGAATCTTTCGCCATTCGCGATTCCAAAGCCATCACTCGTTACGAATACGTGGAGCAAGCTCTCCTGGCGTGGTCGAACAACCTCTCTTCGACCACCAATACCACCTTAAGTTTGATCACACCAGCCGGTGTTTTGGTCGGTGAAGCGCAAACTGACGAATGGGTTTCCGCACTGGAATCGTTCCAGCCTGATTTCAGCGTGCTTGATGTCAATACCCAAACGATCAGCCAAGCACTATCGCTCGCCGCTCAGCCGACCGCCGAACCGGGCATGGGCACAGCCATCTTGTGGGTCACAGCCACGCCCCGCGCAGAGGGCCTCACAGCTTTGTCCGAATGGGCCACTGCGCTGACCGAGAGCGGTGCTCCGCTATTTATTTGGCAAATAGATTCTCCTTCGAATTTCGAATCCGATCTTGCCATTTCGCTTCAAACCCTTGCCCAGGCAAGCGGCGGGCAAATGTTTAGTTTCTCCGGCCCAGAAACCTTGCCCGGCCCTGAGGACTACTTCTCCTCATTGCGCAGCGCTTACTTCTTTCAATATACATCGCAACTGCGCAATGCAGGGGCGCATGAAGTCGCCATTCAATTCCAGCGTGAAGGCGCTAACGTCACTTCGCAGCCATTTACCTTTGATCTCGACATCCAGCCGCCCAGCCCAAGTCTCGTTTCACCGCCCGCGCAGATCGAACGGGGTCCGTCCCAAAGCGATCCACAGCAGTTGGCTCCTTTCAGCCAACCGATCGAAGCCGTTGTCGAATTCCCCGACGGGTTCGAGCGCAACCTGGTGCGCAGCACGCTTTTCGTAGATGGAGAGGCCGTTGCCGAGAATACGGCTGCGCCCTTTACTCGTTTTGCTTGGGATCTGAGCTCCTACGACACCAGCCAGCAGGTCTTCCTGCATGTTGAGGTCGAAGACGAGTTGGGCTTGGTCGGAACTACGATCGACTTCCCGGTCGAGATTTCAGTTGTTGCCCCGCCAAATTGGTTTCAGGTGTTTCTCGTCCGCGGCGCACCCACACTGGCCCTCTCGATCGTCATTATTGCCGCTGGCGCTTTTTTCCTTGTGATGCTGCTTTCCGGGCGCCTCGATCCCAACAAGCTTGTCCGCCCTCGTCGTTCACGCCGCGTCCCGGCCCCAGCGCCAGAATCCGACCCGCTTACCGATTCCCCGCTCACCGCGGATCCCGTTGTTTTGGATTCAAGCACTCCACTCACCGCAGTCCCAAATGCTCCTGCTTTTTTGCAGCGTCTGAACATTCAAGAAGCATCTCAATCCGCTCAGCTTCTCGCGCTTGAGAATGGAGAAGTGCTGATTGGTTCCGCCAAAGCATGCAATGTTGTTCTGAAGGATGACTCTGTCGAAGCTCAACATGCGCGGCTGACCCTATACAGCGATGGTGGCTATCACCTGGCTGATCTCGGATCGACAGCAGGCACTTGGGTCAATTACGCTCCCGTTTCGCCAGAAGGCAGCCAATTGCAAGACGGCGACTTGATTCACATCGGCCGGGTGGCATTTCGTTTCTTACTGAATCCAGCGTCGAATGGTTCTGCAGAAGTCTCCGAATGATCCCAACTGAAAAAACTGAATTTACGATCTTTGCTGCCACGCATGCCGGCAAGAGTGGGGAAACAAATGAAGATCGCTATCGCCTCGAAACCTTCCTGCTCGATGAGGAAAGCGGCAAGGAATCCGTTTTCGCCATTCTTGCCGATGGCATCGGCGCTCATCGGGCTGGCGAGGTAGCAGCAGAGATCGCGGTCGAGACCATAAGCAATACTGTCGCCCGAAGCGATGGCAGCCAACCCACGGGGATCCTGGAATCAGCCATCATCCAGGCCAGCCAAGCAATCCGTTTTCGCTCTGAATCGCGCTCCGAATGGGAGGGCATGGGCAGCACCTGCCTTTGCGTCTGGGTGCAGGGCAGTCAACTCTTTAGCGCCTCCGTGGGGAATTCGCGCCTGTACTTATTGCGCAATCACCAAATCCACCAGCTGAACGTTCTTCGTCGCCTTCCCGGCAAAGTTAACCCACCTGCTCGATCCAAAAAGCGCGGACCAAAGGAAGATGCATTGGGCGGTTATCTTGGCTCAAAAAGTCCAGTCGAGGTTGATTTCCGCCTCGCCGATCCGGCTAACAAGCGGGTCTCGCCTCGTAATCAAGGTTTGCAGTTACAACCGAACGATAAACTGTTGATTTGCAGCGACGGTCTCGGCGACACACTAACCCCTCAGGAAATCTTAGAATTCTTCGGTAAAAAAGATTCCAAGGGCGTCGTTGACGAATTGGTTAATTTTGCGCTGATGAAAGGCACTGACCAGAATGTCACTGCGGTGATTCTTGGCGTGCCACCAGCTTCTCGTTTTGCCCAGCCGGTTAATTGGGTGCGATTCGTTGCCATCGCCCTGCTTATGGTCTTACTGGTTTTTCTTGGTTTATTTAGTTGGTGGCTGTGGCTAAGGCAGATCGACTCAATTCGGACTTTTCCTCCAACTGCAATAAGTACGCTCACTCCAGTATCTACGAACACTCCCGTGCCTTAAATCTTGCCAAAGCAACCTGGGCTATTATTAACTGATGGCGCCCAAAACGTTGCTGGCCGAAGTCCTTTCGGGGCAGAAGGTTCTTGATTTACCCAAGGTCCTAAAGAAAGCGCTATCTCCGGCAACCATTGCTCTTTTGTTCGCCATAGGTGGCGAAGCAGAAAGACAGAGAGCGCCGCTCTACCTGGTCGGCGGTTTTGTGCGCGATCTGTTGCTTCAGCGTCCCAACCTGGATCTGGACTTGGTGATTGAAGGCGACGCCATCCAACTCGGCCGAACATTGCAGAAGCGCTTTGGTGGCCGATTAACGCCCCATCAGTCGTTCGGCACGGCTGTTTGGTGGCTACCGGAAGACAAAAAGAAACTTCTTCGCAACATCGGGTCGGCCAGCAAACAAAAGTCGTCGCCCCAATTTCCTGAATTTATTGACCTGGTCTCCGCTCGCCAAGAGAGCTATCGTCGGCCGGGTTCTCTTCCCGATGTGAAGTTTGCCGATATCCGCGCCGATCAATATCGCCGCGATTTTACGATCAACGCCTTGGCGCTCTGCCTTACCGGTCTGCGTGCCGGACAGCTGCTGGACCCTTGGGACGGTTTGCGCGATCTGCGCCGCGGCTTGCTGCGCGTTCTGCACTCGAAATCATTTTCCGACGACCCGACTCGCATTCTTCGTGCCGTCCGTTTTGCTGCCCGTTTGAAATTCAAGATCGAGCCGAGTACGCTTAAGCAGCTTAAATCGTCTCTCCGTTTCATGAATCAGATCTCGGGCGAGCGGATTCGCCGCGAGCTGGAACTTGCACTCGAAGAAGAGAAGCGCGTACAAGTCCTTCAGCAAATGCAGAAGCTCGGTGTCCTCAAAAGCATTCATGCGGGTTTGAAATGGCAATCGGCCATGGGCGCTCTGTTGCGCCGCCTGATTCCCTCATCAGCATTGCAGGTCTGGGGCTTGGAAAATGTCCCCTTTACTGACATCAGCTTTGTTTTATGGTTTGTGCAGCTTCCTGCATCCGTCATTGCCGCTATCACTGACCGCCTGCGCTTCACAGCAGACATGCGGGGGGGCGCTGTAGCCGCCGCTCGGTTGCGCGCCAGCGAGCCGAGTCTCAAGAAATTGTCCACTAGCCGTCTGGTTTCCGCGCTCGAACGAGAACCGCTGATTTCCGTTTTTGCCTTGTATCTACTCAACAGCAACAATAAGTTCGGGCAAAAACTCCAACGCTACGCCAAAGAATGGCGTCATATCCGCTCTCATCTTGACGGAAACGATCTGAAAAATTTGGGCTTGAAGCCAGGTCCCGACTATCGGAACATTCTCGAGCGTTTGCGCTCCGCCCGGCTGGATGGCGAGGTCAAGAACGTTGCGCAAGAAAAAGCATTGCTAAAGAAAGTCATAAATGGATAGCACTGAAACTAAAGCCGCTACAAATTGGTTGGATCAGATAGTTATTCGCCATCTAAGACCCGATGAGCTCACCGCTTTGGAATGGGACGGTGCTTACTCGCATTTTCGCCGCGTCTACGCCCGCGCATTACAGCGCGCCCAAAATGGGTTGGCCGTCCTGTGGGTTGCAGTGGACGAAGCGGAAACCCTGATCGGTCAGGTTTTCGTTTTGCTGAATAGCGAATTTGATCCCCAGCTTGCTAACGGTGAAGACCGTGCCTTCATTCATTCGTTCCGGGTCCGCCCTGAATTTCGCAGCCGCGGCTTGGGCGAACGACTGCTCCAAGTCACCGAAGCGGACCTTGTCGCCCGTAAATTCAAGATCGTCGGCCTCAACGTTGCTGACGATAACTCCGCCGCTCGGCGTTTCTACGAAAGGCACGGATACCGCCCAGTTATGAAGGTTTCCGGAGAGTGGAGCTATACCGATCACCTGGGAGCGGAGCGTGATGTTAAGGAGCCCGGCTGGCGGCTGATCAAAAACCTCTAATTTATCCATAAAAGCCTTTGGCCTTTTGTGTGATTGGAACCTGGGCAACCCTTGTCCCCCTGCGCTCCAAACTCCGTCATTGCGAGGAGGGCGAGGCGAAGCCATCCGCCCGACGTGGCAATCTTGGTTCGAATTCACCAATGTTGAATGTGCCTGCTGTACCACGGCGGGTCACTGAGAGCATGTTTAGAGAAAACATTTTGCCATCTTTGCTTGCCTTTCCAGTTTTTTTATGCTAAAATCTTGACGTTCTTGCAGTACCCATAGTTGTGAACTGGAAAGTGGGCAACCCCCACTTTTTCGCTTATATGGGACAACCGAATAGGAGTTAGTACCAATGAAGAAAGAATTTGCTTTAGCCTTTAACGAAGTCCTGGACGACAAGCAGCTCTCGCGCGACATTATTCTCGGCGCGCTCGAAGCTGCGCTTGTTTCCGCCTACCGCAAAACGGTCAACGCCTCCACCGCCCAGGAGATAAACGCCAAGATCAATGAACGCACGGGCGATGTGGAGATTTACGCCGAAAAAGAAGTCGTCGAAGATGTGCAAGACGAACGCACCGAGGTGACCCTCGAAAGGGCGCGCCAGTTTGACGCTAACGCCAAGCTCGGCGACGTTGTCATCGTAGAAACTACCCCTGAAAACTTCGGCCGCGTGGCCGCTCAGGCCGCGCGCCAAATGATCCAACAGCGCATTCGCGAAGCCGAACGTGACGCGCAGAAGGCTCACTTCTCCACATTAGTTGGCGAGGTCGTCAACGGCGTCGTGCAAGCCTCAAACCCACACATGATCACGGTCGGCATGGATCGCAAGGCCGAAGGCAAGATGCCCCGCAGCCAGCAGATCCCAGGCGAGCGCTTCCGCGTCCACGATCGCGTGCGCGCCTTATTACTCGAGGTCAAAGACACTACCCGCGGACCCGAAATTATTTTGTCCCGCGCCCACCGCGATTTCCTACGCCGTTTGCTAGAGGATGAAGTCCCCGAAATTTATCAAGGTCTCGTTGAGATTCGCTCCATTGCTCGCGAGCCCGGCTATCGCTCGAAGGTCGCTGTGTCTGCATTGCAGGCTGGCATCGATCCCGTGGGCGCATGCGTCGGCATCCGCGGCGTTCGTATTCAAGCCATCGTGCGTGAGTTGCACGACGAGAAGATCGACGTCATCGAATGGAACTCGGATCCATCTCAATTTATCGCCAAGGCGCTCAGCCCTGCCCGCGTCACCGGCGTCTATCTCGATGAAGAAGTTAGCGGCAGCAAGACAGCCACCGTTGTCGTCCCCGAGGATCAGCTAAGCCTGGCGATCGGCCGCGACGGGCAAAATGCCCGTCTAGCCGCCAAGCTAACTTCATGGCGCATCGATATCAAGAGTCTCACCGAAGCGGCATCTGACGCGGTCCATCGCGCGCAGACCGACGCGGCTTTCCTTGAACAGAATGCAGATATAGCAGAAACATTGCCGCAGCTAGAAGCTGTTCTGGCCAAGAAAGCTGAAGGTCGCCCGGTAACGCCAGAAGAGTACACATTGCTCAGTCGCTTTGTTGATCGCATCGAGCGCGGCGCGCAATATCGCCGTGAAGCCGAAGTCGATGCCGAGCGCGAGAAGCGTGCTGCTGTTGAAACTACACTGCCCAAGGCCGCCTTCGATATCCCGTTGGACGATCTCGGTTTGTCGCCCAGCCTCAGCATCAAGATCAGCGGCGAAGGCTTCTCGACCATCGGCGATCTGATGCTGCAACTCAAGCTGGATCCGGATCGCATTTTGTCGATCAACGGCGTCGGCCCCAAAGCCGTCGAAGATATTCAAGCTGCAATTGACAACTTCAAGTTCCCTGAAGTTCAAGCCGAACCCGAGCCGGTCGTCGTTCCCGAACCCGAACCGGTTGCCAAGGTGGTTACGCCCGAGCCCGAAGTGGTGAAACCAGCAGAGAAGACTGTCGAGGAGCCGATCAAGCTTTCTGAAGAGGACGAAAAACTTCTAGCTGAAATGCAAGCGGGTCCTGTACAAAAAGCCCCGACCCCAACCAAATCGGTGGAAGAAATTTTCGCCCAGACCGAAAAGAAATTGCTGGGTCGCAAACGCCGCTTCCCGACTTCTACCCCTCGACCCGTGGAGCCCACGGCTGAAGAAAAGAAAAAGAAGAAAAAGAAACCGCGTGAGTTTGACTACGATCCGGATACGGACACGACTGTGATCAAGCGTCGAGAGGACTGGGAAGAAGAATAGTGCTGTCTTCTACCCCTGATGCTTGATGCCAAAACAGAAAGCTGTCCCTCCGCCCAAGCAGGCGCCTCGGCATAGGCACATCCCGCAACGCACCTGCGTGGCCTGCCGGCAGGTGCAAGCCACGAGCACTCTCGTTCGCTTAGTGCGCACTCCGGAAGGGGTGTTCCCGGATGAAAAGGGTAAACGTCCCGGGCGGGGAGCTTATCTGCACTCCCGCCCGGAGTGTTGGCAACCAGGTATCGAGAAAAATTTGCCGCATGCGCTCAATACGACGCTTACGGAGGCAGACAAGCAGCGCCTGACCGAATATTTTGCGGCCAAATCCGCAGACGATGATTCGGTAAAATAACAGGCTCAGTTTAGGGGAAACAGGGGAGAAGGAGTAGTAACCATGACTGAGAACGTAACTGAAAAGGAAATCAAGACCATCGAGCTGCCAGGCAGCCTGACGGTCCGCGAGCTGGCAGATAATCTCAAAGCCAGCCCAATTCAGATCATCAAGACTCTGATGGCCAACGGCGTGATGGCCAACATCAATCAGCAGATCGATTTCGATACGGCCGCGATCGTCGCCTCTGAGCTCGGTTTCGAAGCCACCATGTTGAAAGTTGACGAGCTCGAAGCCAAAGAGGTAGGCGAGGTTCCACTTTGGCGGCAACTGATCGCTAATGAAGATAAAAAGAATCTGACGGCTCGTCCGCCAGTCGTGACGATCCTTGGCCATGTCGACCACGGCAAGACCACTTTGCTCGACGCAATCCGCAAGACCAGCGTCGTCAGCGAAGAGGCCGGTGGCATCACCCAGCATGTGGGTGCATACCAGGCCAGCCACAAAGATCGGCTCATCACTTTCCTCGACACCCCCGGTCACGCCGCCTTCACCTCCATGCGCTCGCGCGGCGCTCAAGGCGCAGATGTCGTGATCCTGGTGGTTGCCGCCGATGATGGCGTAATGCCCCAAACCAAAGAAGCCCTGTCGCACGCCCGCGCCGCTCGCGTTCCGCTGGTCGTCGCTTTGAACAAGGTCGATAAGCCCAACGCCAACGTTGAGCGCGTGAAGAAACAATTGGCCGACAATGGTTTGGTCCCCGACGATTGGGATGGTGACACGATCGTTGTTCCTGTTTCCGCCAAAGCCAAGACTGGTCTAGAAGATCTGCTCGAAGCAATTTTGCTGGTCGCAGACAACGTCGAGATTCTCGCCAATCCAAAAGGCCAGGTCATTGGCACGGTGATCGAAGCCGAACGCGATCCTTCCCGCGGTGTAGTTGCGACGTTGCTGGTCCAAAATGGCACACTGCACGTGGGCGACAACGTGGTCGTGGGCACGGCTTACGGACGCCTACGCGCCATGTTTGATTTCTCCAATAAGAAGCTCGAAGAAGCTGGACCCTCAACTCCGGTTTCTGTCCTCGGCCTCAGCGATGTACCCGCCGCCGGCGAGTTGTTCCGCGTCGTCGAGACCGAGCGCGAGGCCCGCGCTCTGGTTGCAGAACGTACTGAAAAAGAAAAACAGGAGAAGGCCAAGGGTGGCCAGCCGCTAACCCTCGAAGGCATGTTCGACGCCTTCAAGGCTGGTCAAGTTCGCGAATTGCGCTTGATCGTCAAAGCCGACGTGCAGGGCTCGCTCGAGCCGATCGTATCCTCGCTTGAGGAAATGAGCTCGCGCGATAAATCGGGTGAGATCAGCGTGAACATCATCCATACCGGCACCGGCAATATTAGCGAAAGCGATGTCGCCCTGGCTGCGGCGTCCAAAGCCATTGTAATGGGCTTCAATGTTTCTGCTGACAGCCCCGCCCAGCGCAAAGCTGAAACCGAGCATGTTTCCATCCGCCTCTACGACATTATCTATCGCATGACCGAAGATGTCGAAAAGGCGCTCAAGGGTATGCTGCAGCCCGAGATTAGGGAGCGCGTGATCGGCAAAGCCGAAGTCCTGCAAGTCTTCAAGATCAGCCGCTATGGCAAGATCGCCGGATGCCGCGTTGTTGAAGGCGAGCTGCGCCGGAATGCCTTTGTGCGCATTTCGCGGGATGGCAAGCAGATCTTCGAAGGCGAGTTGACCTCGCTTAAGCATGAAAAGGAAGATGTAAAAGAAGCCAAAGAAGGATTTGAGTGCGGTATCAACCTCAAGGAATTTGACGACTTCAAACAAGGTGACATCATTCAGTGCTACATTCGTGAGACGGTTGCGGCTCAATAACGTTCGCGGAGCCAACCCGTTTTCTCTGTGCTTGGGGTAATCCTTGGTTTCTGAAACCCGCGCTGGCCGTATCGCCAATCGAATCCGCGAGATCCTTTCCGAACTGTTGATCTTCGAGGTGACCGATCCGCGCCTGCAAGGGATCTACATTACTGACGTCCGCGTCGACCGCGAGCTGGCTTTCGCCAGCGTCTTCGTTTCCGCTATCGAAGGCTCCGAACGCAAAGATGATGTCCTCGCCGGCCTGAAGCATGCCACGGGATTTCTACGTTCTGCACTGGCTCAAAAGATCGAGCTGCGTTCCTTTCCCAAGCTCCGCTTTAACTGGGATTCAACGCCTGAGAATGCCGAGCGGATCGAGAAAATAATTCACACCTTGCACGAAGAAGAAGAGCAGAAAAAGAGCGCCAAAAGTGGATAAAAGACTTCTCAAGCAAGCCGCCGACCGCATTGGCGGAGCTAAAACCATTCTCGTCACCTCGCATGTGCGCCCTGACGGCGATGCGGTTTCCTCGGTACTTGCCGTCGGTCAGGCATTGCAAGATCTAGGCAAATCCGTCCAGATCGTTCTCACCGATGGCGGCACTCCCGATACCCGCCACCTGCGCGGCTCCGAGCAGATTATTCGCGTCGGCAAGCCCCCAGTTGATTTAGTGATCACGGTCGACGCTGCAGACAAGAATCGCTGCGGTGAGGCTTTGAGCGAGTTCCCTAACGTTGATATCAATATTGACCATCACATCACCAACACCCGCTTCGCGGCAATCAACCTAATCGATCCTGACGCGGTCTCCACCACCGCCATGTTGACCGAATTCTTTCCGGCGCTCGGCCTGGAATTCTCGCCGCCGGTCGTCGACGCTCTACTGACCGGCCTCCTCACCGATACGATCGGTTTGCACACATCGAGCATGAGTGCCAAGGCTCTGCGCATCGCCGCTGACCTGGTCGAAATGGGCGCCGATCTGCCCGCTCTCTACGAGCGCGCTTTGCTGCGCCGCTCATTCGAGGCTATGCGCTATTGGGGCGCCGGGCTCTCCAAGCTCCAGCGCAATGGCGAGCTCATGTGGACCTCGTTGTCCCTCGCTGACCGCAGAACTGCTGACTATCCAACCAACGATGACGCTGAATTAATTAACAACCTTTCAATGGTGGAGGGCGCAGCCATCACGATCATCTTTGTCGAGCAAGCTGATAACCAGATCAAGATCAGTTGGCGCAGCCAGGGCGGCGATCACGATGTCTCCAAGCTCGCCGCACAATTTGGCGGCGGCGGCCATGTGCCTGCTGCGGGCGCAGTGCTCTTCGGCAGTTTGCAGGAAGTGCAAGACAAGGTGTTGCAGGCCGCGTTGGCATATTTGCAAGGAACTCCGGTTGCTTAAAAGGAATGTGGTAAAAACCAACCACGCCGTCTTAGGGACTAACAAAGGAAAATTCACCGCATGCAAAATGATTTCCGTTCAACTGATGGGGGAAGCCGAGGTGGCATGGACCAGGATGCAGTCAATAATCTAGTTTCCGGCGTCTTAGTCGTCGACAAACCTGTCGGCCTGACTTCGCATGATGTCGTGCAGATCATCCGCCGCGGCACCGGCATCCGCCGCGCCGGTCACACCGGCACGCTCGACCCGCGCGCCTCCGGCGTGCTGGTCGTATTGATCGGTCCGGCCGTTCGTCTCTCCGAATTCGTTTCGGCGGAGGACAAGCGCTATCAAGCAACTATTCGTATGGGTTCTTCGACGGACACTTATGACTCCGAGGGAATTAACACTCCCGAAGTTCCTGTGAACGTTGAACGCGAACCTTTTACCGAGTTACTCAAGAAATTCGTCGGTGAGATCGAACAGAAGCCACCTCCATATTCGGCAGTAAAAGTTCAAGGCCAAAAGGCCTACGATATGGCTCGCCGCGGCGAAGAAGTTGACCTCGCTCCGCGTATCATCCATGTTCACAGTCTCGAATTGCTCGAATGGGCGCCGCCGGAAGTCGTCGTTGACGTTCATTGCTCATCTGGCACCTACGTCCGCTCGCTGGCCCACGACATCGGCGAGCAGTTGGGCGTCGGCGCCCACCTTGTCGGCTTGCGCCGCACTCGCAGTGGTCGCTTTACCTTGCGCGATGCCGTTTCCCTTCGCCGTCTGCGCGAAGCCTTCGAGCAGGGTAGTTGGGCTCAGCACCTGATCCCCGCTGCTGAAGCCCTCGCTGATTGGCCAGCCGTCGAGTTGGACGAAGAGAATCTGCAAAAGATCCGCAACGGCATTCGCATCCCCGCCAAGCCCGAGGACACCGGCTTAGCCCGTGCTGTCAGCAATCAGGGCGATCTGGTCGCCATCGTCGAAGTCAATAACGGCGAGTGGAAGCCGCGCAAGGTCTTCCTTCAATAGACTCCGCTGTCGTCATGCCTTAGTCATTCCGAGCGAGAGCGTTTTGCGTCGCCTTTAGCGACACAGCTCGACGAGGAATTCCTGGGACGACTGTTTCAAAAAAACCGGTCTGAAACGAACCAATGGAATCTTTTATAAGCTGGTCTTCTGAATAAACTCAATCTACGACTATCGTCATTGCGAGGCGGCCGAAGGACGGAGCCTGCCCTCGAGCGAAGCGAAGGGTGGCAATCCGGGTTGTTTCCCCGTTTGCGGCCCTTATAATCTTTTCTGATTAAGCTTTCACCTATAGTGAAATCTGGATAATGCAACAATTTGATTCTTTGCAACAAGCCGATTTAAAAAAAACCCTTCTCACCATTGGGGTATTTGATGGCGTTCACGTTGGCCATCAAAAATTGATCAAAGACCTAACAACGAGTGCGCACGCCGCAGGCGCGCCAGCCGTTGTACTTACCTTCGACCCGCATCCAGCCGAGGTCTTGCGTGGTCCCCGCGATTCTTTTTATCTCAGCGGGCCGCGCGAGAAAGCCAATCAGATCGAGGTGCTGGGCGCGGATGCCTTCATCGTCCAAACTTTCGATCAAAAACTGGCCAATACTTCAGCTCGTGACTTTGTCGTGCAGTTAAAAGATCATCTCGGTTTTGAACAGTTGTGGGTCGGGCACGATTTTGCCCTCGGCCACAATCGCGAAGGCGATGTGCCAAAGCTACGCACCTTCGGCGAAGAACTGAGCTTCTCTGTCCATCTCGTCGAGCCTGTCGAAGTGGATGGCGCCGTCGTTTCCTCATCCCGTATTCGCCGTTTGGTCACTGAAGGCGACGTGCTTGCCGCCGGTCGTCTTCTCGGACGGCCCTATTCTCTCTCCGGCGAGGTGGTCAGCGGGGCCAAGCGCGGCCGTTCCATCGGCATCCCCACCGCCAACATGCAGGTCTCTCCAAAGCGCGTCGTGCCCGCCACGGGCGTCTATGTTTGCTGGGCTTATGTAGCCGGCAAACGTTGGGGCGCGGTCACTAACATTGGTTTGCGCCCCACCTTCGACGACAAACTGCCTGCGCCAGTTGTTGAAGCCCACATTTTGGACTACGATGGGAGCGAGTTTTACGGGCAGACTCTCGGATTGGATTTTGTTTCGCGCTTGCGCCCCGAACAAAAGTTCTCGGGCGTCGAGGAACTTCTCGCTCAGATCGGGCGCGATACAGAGCAAGCGCGCGCACAGTTGAGTGTTTTGTCCGCAGGATGGACTAATGAAGAATTACCTTGACCTAATGCAGCACGTCCTCGACCACGGCGTCGAGAAAGAAGACCGCACAGGTACTGGCACGCGCTCCATCTTCGGCCACCAGATGCGCTTCGACCTCGCCAAAGGGTTTCCACTTCTCACCACAAAGAAACTGCACCTCAAATCGATCATCTACGAATTGCTCTGGTTCCTGCGCGGTGAAACAAATATCGCCTATCTAAAAGACAACGGAGTTCGCATTTGGGACGAATGGGCAGATGAACGCGGCGAGCTCGGGCCTGTCTACGGCTCGCAGTGGCGCTCCTGGCCCTCTCGCGATGGGGAAGCCATCGATCAGATATCTGCTGTTGTCGATCAGATCAAACGCAATCCCGATTCCCGCCGCCTGATTGTGAGCGCCTGGAACCCCGCCGACCTGCCGCGCATGGCGCTTCCTCCATGCCATCTACTTTTCCAGTTCTATGTCGCTGATGGCAAATTATCTTGCCAGCTTTACCAACGCTCCGCAGATATTTTTCTTGGTCTGCCCTTCAATATCGCCTCTTATTCATTATTGACTCTCATGATGGCCCAGGTCAGCGACCTTGAGCCTGGTGAATTCATCATCTCGCTCGGCGATTGCCACCTCTACTCGAATCATTTTGAGCAAACTCGCCTGCAGCTGACCCGCAAGCCGTTCCCTTCGCCGCGCATGCAGCTCAATCCAGCGGTCAAAGACATCTTCGGTTTCGATTTCGCCGACTTCAGCCTCCTCGATTACGAAGCACACCCGCACATCAAGGCTGCGGTGGCTGTGTGATCATCTCGATTATTGCTGCCGTCGATGAACGCGGCGGCATTGGCCGTGAAAACCGGCTGCCCTGGCATCTCTCTGACGACCTCAAACATTTCCGCCGCCTAACCATGGGCCACCACGTGCTCATGGGCCGCAAGACTTACCAAAGCTCGGCTGGCAAGATGCCCGGCCGCAAGCTCATCGTCCTTTCCCGCGACCCCAAGTTTGCCGCCGAGGACGCCCATGTTGTCTCCTCCTTTGATGAAGGTGTGGAGTTTGCCCGCACGGCTGGCGAACAAGAATTGTTTGTTATCGGCGGAGCCCAGGTTTTCGCTCAAGCTTTGCCCGTCGCCCAGCGCTTTTACCTCACCCAGGTCCACGCTGATGCCAAGGCCGATGTTCATTTTCCAACATACGATCGGGCTGAATGGAAAGAATTGGAACGTAACGAATTTTCAGCCGGTCCCAAAAATGATCACGCCTTTTCCATAATTCACTTGGAACGCGTAAACACAGCTCCTTAGTCAAATTTTCCCCTGTGGTATCCTAACGGCTGTTTCCAGTTCCCGGCTGGCGCACGCATTGCTTGCCGCGTACCCAACCCAACAAAAATAACTGAATGAGTGTCACAACCGTCCCCGCCCATCGCGCGGCAGAATTTACATTGCCCGCCCGCTATCGCACCGATCGCCGCCGCGGTCCGTTGCGCTGGCTATTTTCGCATTTCCGCACTTATTGGTGGCTAGGGCTGATCCTCGTTATCGGCGCCGCTTCCAACGGAGCCTTGGCCGCGGTTGTCCCCATCGAGATCGGCAAAGCTTTCGAAGCCATTCTCGAAAGTCCCCCACAGGTCCAATTGCTCTGGCCGATCGTGTTGGCCATCCTGATCAGTCAATTTGTCCGCAGTGTTTTGCAATTTTTGCGCAACTACAGTGCTGAAGTGCTCGGCCAGCTCTTCGAGCGCAATATTCGTGAGGAGCT
>JANWHN010000061.1 GCA_025450445.1 Anaerolineales bacterium
CAGGTGCAACTGGGCACCCCGGTGGCCTTGGAGCAAGGCAGCAAGTTTGCCATTCGTGAAGGCGGTCTGACCGTCGGTGCGGGTGTCATTACTCAGATCTTGGAATAAGAATTTAGTAGATAGGACTGGACTATGGCAGGAAAAAAAGGCGTGCGTGTCATCATCACTCTGGAATGCACCGAGTGCCATGAGCGCAACTACACATCGGAGAAAAGCCGTCGCAATGATCAGAACCGGCTTGAGATGAACAAGTTCTGCCCGCGCTGCAAAGTGCATCGCTTGCACCGGGAGACAAAATAAGCAAATGGCTTTGCCATTTGCTCCTAGGCGAGTAGCTCAATTGGCAGAGCACCGGTCTCCAAAACCGGGGGTTGCGGGTTCGATTCCTGCCTCGCCTGCCTGATCAATTAAGGAGATTGAATGACTACTGGAATTCAGAGACGAGAACCGAGCAGGATCACCCGTCTGTTCCGCGAAACAATCGCTGAGCTGCGCAAGGTCACCTGGCCAACCCGCCAGGAAGCCGTTTCGCTGACCTGGGTTGTCATTATCGTGATGATCATCACCGCCATTATTTTGGGTGGGTTGGATGCGTTGTTCTTTGAATTCTTTGGCTGGCTGTTCGGCCGATAAGGAAAGTTGCAATAGGTGAAACTGAATGACTGATGAACAAGAGGGCAAGCAGCCTGAAGACCTGGTTTCTGCCCCAGTGAACGAGCGCGAACCAGAAGAAGCAGCCCCTCAGGTTGAGCTTTCTACGCGCCAGGATGAAGAGGCTTCGGCGGATGTACACCCCGAACCCGACCGCATTGCTGCTCAAGAAATGCTGGGCGAAGGCGCGCCGATTGCGGATGTGAATCAGATGCTGGTTGAAGCTGCAAAACAACAGACTGAAGTAGAGGTCAGCCTCGGCGATGAACCCCGCGCGGATGACGAACAAGTAACCGAGTCGCTGGACGAAGCCATCCCTGCTTCCGAAGACGAATTGAGCGCGGGCGAGTTGGACGATCAGGAACTTGAGGTGGCGGCGCGCTTAGGCGACGGGGAATTCCCCGATCAAGAGGACACAGCCCAGGAACCGGTTGCTGAACTTTCCTCGAACCAGGTTGAAGAAGACACCGTCGTGAAAGAAGTGCAAAAGAAAGCACCAACTCGCGAACGAGTCGAAGATAGCGCTTCTCGCAGAGACGACGACGACGTCCCCAATTTGGCGGATGTACCGCTGCCAGAAGGCGCCGATGGACGCGCCTGGTATGTGGTCCATTGCTATTCGGGTTACGAGAATAAAGTCCGGCACAACTTAGAGCAGCGCATCGAATCGATGGGCATGAAAGACAAGATCTTCGACGTCGTCGTTCCCACCGAAGAAGAGATTGAAGTCAAAGAAGGCAAGCGCCGCACTGTTGAGCGCCGCGTGTTTCCCGGATACATTCTGGTAAACATGGTGCTGGGCGAAGAATCCTGGTACGTTGTGCGCAACACGCCCGGCGTCACTAGCTTTGTTGGCCAGGGCAACACCCCGTTGCCTTTGCGCCCCGAAGAAGTTTCGCAGATCGTGAAGCGCATGGAAGCGGAAGCGCCGCGCATCAAGGTCACCTTCCGCCAGGGCGAGCGCGTCCGCATTGTGGATGGGCCGTTTAACGACTTCCGTGGCACAGTCTCGGAGATCGATATGGAGCGCGCCAAGGTGCGCGTGATGGTTAATTTCTTCGGCCGCGAAACACCGGTTGAGTTGGATTTCTTGCAGGTCGAAAAGGCCTAGCGTTCAGCGGGAGATCACGCGCAAAGCGCGGATCGCTAACACCGCAAAGGAGAAAAGATGGCAAAGAAACTAAAAGTAGTTGTGACAGTCAGAATTGAGGCAGGCAAAGCAAGCCCGGCGCCACCGATTGGTCCGGCGTTGGCTGGCCACGGCCTCAACCTGATGGGGTTCTGCAAGGAGTACAACGCCCGCACGGCAAACCGCGCTGGCGACATTATTCCTGCTGAAGTCTCGATCTTCACGGACGGTTCGTTCACGTTCGTTCTCAAAACGCCGCCCTCGTCCACCTTGCTGCTCAAGGCAGCCGGTGTGCCAAAAGGCGCCGGGGAACCGAATCGCCAGAAAGTTGGCGAAGTGACTCGCAAGCAAGTGCGCGAAATCGCTGAAACGAAGATGGTCGATCTCAATGCCAATGACATTGAAGCCGCCATGAAGCAGATCGAAGGCACTGCCCGCAACATGGGCATCGTTGTTATTGACTAATTGATTGGGAGGGTTGCGGCTTAGTCCGCACCCGTTAGGACCAAAAGGAGAAACAAATGGCACAGCAAGGAAGAGGAAAGAAATACAAGGCCGCCGCAGCGAAGGTTGATCCGGCCAAGCAATATGCTCCACAAGAGGCAGTTGCCCTAGCAAAGGAAACCGCCTTCACCAAGTTTGATGCAACCATCGAAGTTCACATGCGCATGGGCGTTGACCCCCGTCAGGCAGATGAGCAAGTCCGTGATGTAGTAGTGCTCCCGCACGGCTTGGGCAAGAAAATTCGCGTGCTCGTCTTCGCTCAAGGCGAGGCCGCACGCGCCGCTCGCGAAGCTGGCGCTGACACAGTCGCTGACGATGATGCCGCGTTAAAGAAGATCACAGACGGCTGGTTGGATTTTGACGTCGCCCTTTCCACCCAGGAAATGATGGGTCAGCTCGGCAAGAGCGGTTTGGCCCGCGTTTTGGGTCCCCGCGGCATGATGCCCAATCCCAAGGCTGGAACCGTCGTGACGGAGCAGAATCTTGCTAAAGCGATCAATGAAGCCAAAGCAGGCCGGGTCGAGTTCCGTTTGGACAAGACCGCTAACCTGCATGTCACCATCGGCAAAGCTTCTTTTGATACCCAGAAGTTATTCGAAAACTTCACAGCTCTGATGGACGCAGTTGTGAAAGCCAAGCCCTCGGCCGCCAAAGGCATTTACATCAAACGCCTTACGCTGGCTGCCACCATGGGTCCGGCTATACACGTAGATCCACAGGCCGCTCAAACAATCGGCGCGGTGGAATAAGAAGTTTGTAGTACAATCTCGTGCTTTTACCGCCCAGATGGGCGGTCTACCCGAGACAGCAGGTGCAGCTTTCGCTGCTTAATTGCCTGCCGAGGTGGAGATAACTAGCGCAGTTTCAGTCTGCATTAGAAGTCTTTGCTTCGTGTCTCGGAGCAAAGACTTTTTGTTTTAGGAGGTATTGCTCTTGGCGCTGACAAAGGAAAAGAAACAAGCCATCATCGCTGAATACGAAGAATGGCTGAAGCGCTCCGAAGCTGTGTTCCTCACAGAATACAGCGGTCTCACCATGCCGGCTTTCGATGAATTGCGCAAGCGCATTCGCGAAGCGGGTGGAGAGTTCCATGTGGTCAAGAACACGTTAGGCAAGTTGGCTTTCAAGTCAGCTGGTTACGAGGTTCCTGACGATTACATGAATGGCAGCACTGCGGTAGGTGTCGCTTTCTCAGACGCACCCGGAGTTGCAAAAGTGATTGCTGATTTTGCGAAGGATCAGGAGGCGGTCAAGATCAAAGGTGGCTTCCTCGGCAAACAGCATTTCACTCAGCAAGAAGTTGCCAAGCTGGCCACATTGCCGCCGCTGCCCGTCGTTCGCGCGCAGTTCCTGGCGATGTTGAACACGCCGGCATCGACGTTTGTCCGCCTCGTCGCTGAGCCCGGCCGTCGTGTGGCGCAAGTAATGAAGGCCTACGCCGATAAGGGCGCTGCGGCCTAATAAATCGATTATCAAAATTTAAGGAGAGAAAAGAATGGCTGATCTGAGCAAGTTAGTAGATGAATTGGGCAAGCTGACGGTAGTTGAAGCTGCCGAACTGGTTACCAAGCTGGAAGAGGCTTGGGGCGTGAGCGCGGCAGCCCCTGTGGCTGTAGCTGCTGCCGGTGGCGTCGGTGGCGCTGCCCCTGCCGCGGCTGAAGAAAAGACTGAGTTTGACGTCTTCATCAAGGACGCAGGTCCAAAGAAGATCGAAGTCATCAAGGTCATTCGCCAGCTGACCAACCTAGGACTGAAAGAGGCCAAGGACATGTCCGAAGCTGCTAACGCTAAGGTTCTCGAAGGCGTTGGTAAGGATGCGGCAAACGACGCCAAGTCCAAGCTCGAAGCAGCTGGCGCAGCAGTAGACGTCAAATAGTCATCAATTCAGGCAAAAAGCCGCCAAAATGGCGGCTTTTTGCTTTTAAGGCGGCGACAACTTTTATTAATATTCGTTATCATTAATGAAAATAGAGCATGACAGGAGTAGTGGATGCCTGCAAGAATACTGGTAATTGAAGACGATGAAGCAATTTTGGCCTTTCTACGCAGGGGGTTAGGCTACGAAGGGTACGAGGTAGACACAGCGGATACTGGTCAAAAGGGTCTAGCCCTGGCTGGCGGCAATCGCCCCGACCTGGTGGTCTTGGATTGGATGTTGCCTGGCATGGACGGACTCGAAGTCTGCAAGCGTCTGCGTTCGACTGGTAAGGTTCCGATCCTAATGTTGACCGCCAAGTATTCAGTCAGCGACCGGGTGCTGGGTTTGGATGCTGGGGCGGATGACTATATGGTCAAGCCGTTCAATCTTGATGAGCTCCTGGCTCGCATCCGCGCCCTGCTGCGCCGTACCCAGGCGCCCAAGCAGAAGTCCTACACTTTTGCTGATCTGGTGCTGGACACTGGCACGCGACGGGCACAACGCGGCGAGCGCGTGATCGACCTGACTGCCAAGGAATACGAATTGCTGGAATTATTTCTGCGCAACCCGCGCCAGGTGCTAACCCGCGAGATGATCTATGATGACGTTTGGGGTTACGACTTTGGCGGTGAAAGCAACATCATTGAAGTCTATGTGCGCTACCTGCGCCAAAAACTGGAAGAGGGTAAAGAAGCCCGCTTGCTGCACACAGTGCGCGGCATGGGTTACGTACTTCGCGAAGACGAATAACTAAATGTCTTTGAGGGCCCGGCTAACTATTTTTTACACCGCGGTGCTTGCCGCCGTATTGGTTTTATTTGGGCTGGCTGTGTATGGGCTTATCTCGGTAGTCTTGCTGCGCCAAGTTGATACTACCCTCGAACGCACTGCCCGCGATCTGATCTTCGTCGCCCGTGTGGACGACGAAGGAAACTTCATTCTCTCCCAACGCGTTTCGCTCGATTCCAGCGTCATCACTCAGATATGGGATAGTGAAGGCCACTTGGTCGGAGTCAATCCATCTGTTGAGCCGGACAGCCCATTGCGCAGCCCACTTGATCCGGAAAATCTGACCGCAACGGACGAAGTCTTCCGTTCCGTCACAGTAGGCGAAACTCCATACCGTGTTTATACAGTGCCGCTTATCACTGGCGGTGAGTCGATTGGCGTCATGCAATTAGGCAGTTCGCTTCGCATCATTGAAGGCTTGCGCGCCGATCTGGTCCGCTACCTGATCGTGTTGAGCGGAATTGCTATCCTTATCGCGGGTATGTTTGGCTTGGTTATTGGGCGGCGGGCGCTTGTCCCGTTGGGTGCGGTAACCGAAACTGCATTGCAGATCACTCGCGCTGATGATCTGTCGCGGCGTATCCCAATCCAGGCAGGACCCGAGGACGAAGTCGGCAAGTTGATCACAGCTTTCAATGACACGATGGGCCGCCTCGAAAAATTGTTTGCTACCCAGCGCCGCTTTGTCGCTGATATCGGTCACGAATTGCGCACGCCGCTTACCGTGATTCGCGGAAATGTAGACTTGATGCGCCGCGTAGGCGCGGATGATGAACAATCGCTGCACAGCATCGAACTTGAGGTCGATCGCCTGGCTCGACTAGTGGAAGATCTGTTGATTCTTGCCCAAGCTGAGTCCGGCAAATTGCCTATGGGGCGTCACAGAGTTGAAATGGATACTCTGCTGCTGGAAGTATTCAATCAGGCGCATGTGCTCTCTGGTGACCGGGTATCGCTTGAGATTGGAAAAATTGACCAAGTTTTGATATGCGGTGATCGTGACCGCTTGAAGCAGGTCGTACTTAATCTGGTGGCTAACGCCATAAAATACACCGGCGATGGAGGCACTGTTACGGTCAGCCTTTCGAAGGATGGGGAAAGGGCGAAATTTTCGGTCAAAGACACGGGCGTAGGAATTCCGAGTGATGATCTGCCGCACGTATTCGAACGCTTTTATCGCAGCGACAAGTCCCGCACCCGCGGTAAAGATGGGGCTGGCTTTGGACTGGGTTTGTCAATTGCGTACTGGATCATCCGCAATCATGGCGGCACCATCGAAGTGAAATCCAAGGTGAACAAAGGCAGCACGTTCACCGTTTGGTTGCCGTTGGCGACTAAGGATTGCGCCGAACCGACTACTTCTGATCTTAGGGAACTACCGCGAGCCGTTGCTCAGCCTGAGCGCATAAGCTAGCGCCGCCGGCTTCCAGCCATTCTTGCAGCACCGGGCTGGTGTTTTTGCCCGCAATTGCATCTGCATAAATATTTTCTCCCCAATATCGATAATCAATTATTTCTTGCGCCCACTGGCTTGCGGGCCGGCTGGCACCGTTGATCCCGCCGTTGTAGCCAGCGAGCGCCAGGCTAGCGTTACCATCAAAATGCTCCAGCGAATTTTTTAGATAACTTAGCCCGCGTTGTGCGTTAGTGTAGGGGACAAGGCTGTTTTCTGATTCTGTGAAATGATACGGCATTACCTGAAACAATCCCATTGCCCCGGCGCGGGAGACCGCTTGCGGGTCACCGCATGATTCGATTTGCATGACCGTGGCTACTAAGTTCGGATCGAGATCGTGTTCGGCCGCCCACTCGATGATTTGCGGTTCCCATCTTTGGACCGATGCTGCGAAGAACGAAGCGATTTGCGTTGTCGGTTCTGCAGCATGCGCCGGCTGGACCGGGATACTGGTCAATCCCCAAAACAAAAGCGTACCGAAAAATAAAACACTGAATGGCGGAAACAGAAAGACAGAGAGGCAGCTCTGGCCCAGGGCTGCCTCTCTGTCTTCGTACAGATCTTTGGAGGAGGAGAGAAGTTCCTCGTGTTGCAATTCTAAAATTCGCCCTGGTCTACATGACCGTTGTGCCCGTTGGAGCTTTGTGCCACCAAGCCCTGATACATAGCCGTCTGAGCAACGCCGTTCTTAGGTGCGGGCACGTTGCGGCGCATTGTTGCCGGCATCTGGCGTTTCTCGGTTGCGGGGGCGAATAGCTTGCCACCGGCTGTGATCAGTGTGCCGATAACGAGCACCCGGATCAGCCAGACCAAAACCGCTACGAAAGCCGGGACGATCTGGATCAGAGCTTCGCGGCTCAAAATGGCGTTGCCCAGGCTGCCGTTGTTGATGATGGCGATGGACACGCCCCACCAGGTGAGCATTGCGTTCATTGTGGCAGCCAACAGCCAGGCGGCGAACAGGTACCAGGTCTCGCTCGCTTGCTTCGCACGCAGGTTGGTGTGGTTGCTAAACATGTGAGCAATACCGGCGAAATCGATGGCGCAGAAGGCGAGCGCCAAGATCGTAGCCCAGCCAATGCCGCCAAACTGCAGGTTGCCCAGCAGGTCGCGCATGGCAAATTCGGTGGTGCTGTAGTTGAAAACCTCAAAAGCCACCAGGGCGCTGGCGATCAGCAAACCCCAAACCAGGTTGCGCTGCAAACGGGCCGATAAGTTGAGCTGACTAAACAATCCTCGATTGACCATGTTAAACGCCTCCTCTGGCGTACGTCCTTTGCCCCGATAGGGCAAACATCTGTTCTAAGGTAGAACAAAATATAGAACAAACGTACACAAGAGTCAAGCGCTGGGTATGGGGGTGAGTCGGATTGGGCTTCTGTATCTAGCGAATATAATGAGAATCGTGCCAAAAAAAAGCGCCGGAATTTTGATGTACCGCCAGAAGACTGGCCAGATCCAAGTCCTACTGGCGCATCCCGGCGGGCCGTTTTGGAAGAACAAAGACGCCGGCGCGTGGACCATTCCGAAGGGCGAAATTGGGGATGAAGAAGCTCTGGCCGCAGCGAAACGAGAATTCTTTGAGGAGACCGGGTTTCAAGTTGACGGCGAATTCATCCCGCTAAAGGCGATCGTGCAGAAGAATGGCAAGCTGGTTCAGGCCTGGGCGGTTAAAGGCGACCTGGATGTCAGCCAGGTGAAGAGCAATGAATTCGAGCTGCAATGGCCGCCTCGATCCGGGAAGCGGATGATGGTGCCGGAGATCGACCGGGCTGAATGGTTTTCGGTGGAGGATGCGGTGGAAAAGATCAACCCAGCCCAAGCGGCGCTGGTGAGGGAGCTAGAAAGCAAGCTCAAAGGCTAACCGGCTAATCAGCCTATATTGATTTTTTTCTGTAAAAGTTATTGCTCCTTTTTTGGAAGGCTTAAGGAGGAGCAATAACTTCTCCAAACCTAACTGGGCTCGACTCCTTCAATTTCTCTTTTCGGCGACAGACCCATGCGCTGCAACAGTGATTTCACTACGGTGAAATCACTGGAATGCGTGGCGATCAGGTTGGGGTTGGTTGTGCTCATGGTGATGGTGTCTTTGGCCTTGAGCACCTTGCCCGAGCTGCCCTTTGCAGTCCAGCTTAATTTCCAAACATTGCCATCTGACGATGAGCTTACTTCGGTGAATTTGCCATTCGGCAGAGAATTCTTGAGCAGCTGATTGTAAAAGGCGAAGATTTCCGAACGCCCCTTGCGGGTCTGCCCGTTGTGATTGTGTTTACTTTCGTTCTTTTCGTAAAGCCTGGTCACGATGGCTGGGTCGCCGCTATTCAGGGCAGCCAAGTAGCGCTTGACGATGTCGAGTTTGGGAGTGGGCGGATCCACCACTGGTGGAGGTGGAGGCTGCGGGGGCGGCGTAGTTGCGGTGGATAGCTTGACGTAATCTCCGTGGACCCAGGCTTCTTTCCCGCCGAATTCGATCTTCACCCACGATCCGCTTTTCTCCAGAACGGGAACCACATAGCCAGCCTTTAGATTGCCAATGATCGGGTAGTTGGTTCCGGGGCCGCCGCGCACATTGAGGCTATTGGCTGTAACTGTTGCGGTTTGTGCGGCGGGAGGCGGAGTCGGGGGATTGGTACCGGCCCAACTGTAATCGCGCACGGCATTCCATAACCCAGGTTGGTTGTAAGCGGTCTGCCACTCCCAAAAATTGGCGGCGGGGATCTTAAGCTCGCGAGCTGCGTTGAGGAACTCGATGATCTGGGCTGCGGTAGGCGCCCAGCTGCCTTGGGCGTAAGCTGCCCCGGTGGCAATGATGGGCTTGGTGGGAAAGATGGCGCGATATTCGTTGAGGGATTTTTTGATCTGCTGGGCCGGGTTGTGCGATTCGACCCAATAGACCTGGGGCATTGCGAAATCGCAATAGCTGAGGAAAGCAGTGAATGGAAATTGATAGTGGACGGTGGGATAGCGATAGGTGCTAAGCCCGATCTGGACCGCGGGCAACAGGCGGCGCAGCTCCTGCATGTATTTGTGGGCGGCGCTGGCCATGCCCGCGGCTTTGAACTGCATCTCGGCGTTGACCACGAACCCAGCCAGGCCGAGCTGCTGGTAGCGGTCGGCGGCGCGGCGGGCTTCATCCACTGGCTTGGCGCCATAGATAGATTGCCAGCCCCAGGGTTGGACGCCTTTGGCGCGCAAAGCGGCGACCAGGGCCGGGACCATGTCGACGCCATTGGTGATGTTGTAGTTGAAGATGCCATCGGCCACTTTGATGAGGACGTGGCTGAGGCCGGCCTTTTGGGCGAGGTCGGCGATCTTGGCGGGATCACCCTGCTGGGCGGCTTTTACCTGCCAAAGGAAATAGCCTTTGCCGGTTAGGGACATAGTGACCTCCAAGGTGCAATTTGCGTGCCAAGAGGCGAGCTTGCGGTTGTTTGTAGCCGCTCGCGACGGCCTCGTGGCAACTTGACAGGGTTGCTAGTAAGTTCTAGGTGCTATTAACGCAGATAAGTGCTCGATTGGGGGAGATTTGGTGTGGGTGTCAAGGAGTTGGGGGAGCTGGCTCCAATACAGGGTTTGCTGAGAAGCGGCTGTTATCCATGATTCCTTTTCGCCTTATAGGTTTCGGCAAGAAGGCTTGGGTTAGCGGATCGGGTAATTCGTTTACCTTTTCTTTTTCGTCGGGCTCTGCCCGACACCCGCCGAGAGCATTGCATTGCCCTCGGACTCCCTTCGCATAGATCGGCATGTTGGGGAGAATTTGAAGAGCGACTACGAATCAGTCTTTGCGATTGATCAATTACTGCGAGATTGGTTCGTTCCCAAAGCGCAATGTCGATTTGCTTCCGAAAAAAGGCATGGTCTAATTTGATAAGAGGAAATTGAGATGACTTACTCCATCGTTGCATACGATCCAGTTGCGAAGCAGTTTGGGGTGGCGGTGCAGACGCACCAGCCGGCGGTGGGGGCGGTGGTGCCGTGGGTACTGGCGGGTGTGGGGGCGGTGGCGACGCAATCGCTGACCAATATTTCGTTCGGGCCGCTGGGGATCGAGCTGCTGGCGGGCGGGATGAGCGCGGAGAACGCACTGAAGGCATTGTTAGCTGGCGACGACGGACGCGAGCGGCGGCAGGTGGCGTTGGTTGATCGCGAAGGAAAAGTGGCGGTGCACACCGGATCGGGATGCATTCCGTTTTTCGGGCACAAGACGGGCGAGAATTATTCGGTCCAAGCCAACATGATGACGAAGGACACCGTGCCGGCGGCGATGGCCGCGGCATATGAAGCCAGCAAAGGTCCATTGATGGAAAAACTTATGGCAGCGATGGAGGCGGCGGAAGCTGAGGGCGGCGACA
>JANWHN010000062.1 GCA_025450445.1 Anaerolineales bacterium
CATCACGGCGTGAGTTTCCTCGCCTGTTTTGCGCAATCGCTCCAGCGCTTCGTCCGGCGAGGTCGCTACGTATTGGAATTCATCGTCGCGCACGCGAGTGGCTGGGTAACGGCCGATGCACTCGGCGATCCAGAAATGTTCGGCGCCAGCGACGTGAACGGCTAGCGCAGCCAGCGAGTTGACTCCATCGGCGCCTGGCGGCACTGACGGTCGCCAATTGAGCGCTTCAGCATCCAGACCTTGAATGATGCCGCCCACCTGTGAGCGCATATCATCCAGACTGGAAAGATAATGACGGATCTCTGGGATCATTTGACGATGCCGCCCTCGGTGAGTTTGCGCAGATCACCGAGCGCGGTTTTGATCTCTCCTGGGTTTACGGAGCGGTTTTCGCTTACATGCTTAAGCTCGCCGGACGTCGCCTTTTCGATAGCGATCTCTCTGATGGCACGATTTTCTTTTAATGCCTGTTTCACTAAAGCCGCGCCGGCTTGATAGCCAATTAGCGGGTTAAGGGCAGTGATGATGATCGCGTTCTTGCCGAGCCAGGCTTCCGCTTTCTCTTTATTTGCAGTTAGCCCCACCACACATTTTTCTGTGAAAGCGCGCAGCGAACCGATCATTACTTGCATCTCTTCAAATAAATTGTGGGCAATGACCGGCATCATCACGTTCAGCTCCAACTGCCCAGCCTGTGCGCCCAGCGCCACTGTGGTGTCGCAGCCAATGACGTGATACATGGCCATGTTGGTCATCTCGGCCATGACCGGGTTCACCTTGCCGGGCATGATGCTGGAGCCGGGCTGCAGCGACGGCAAGCGAATTTCGTCGAGGCCGGTTGCCGGTCCCGATGCAAGCAAACGGAAATCGTTGGCGATGCGGGTCATTGTTAGCGCCAGCGTGCGCAGCGATGCCGAAAAATCTGCCGCATCCGCCAGCGATTGCATACTTTCGAATAAATTGTCAGACGTATGCAGGTCCAGCCCGGTGATCTCGGTGAGGCGTTTTACCATGCGCTTGTGGTAATCCGGGTGGGCATTGAGCCCGGTGCCTGTAGCGGTGCCGCCGATACCCAGGCGGCGCAAGCCTTCGGCGGCGCGGCGAATACGATCGCCGTCACGCTCAACAGCTTTTGCATATCCGCTGAACTCCTGGCCAAGGCGCACGGGAACCGCATCCTGCAAGTGCGTGCGTCCGGATTTCACGATCGAGTCAAATTCCTTGGCTTTGCTGGCCAATGCCTTGGCTAGTACATCTACGACCTTGAGCAGCTCATCTAAACGCCACAATGCGCCCAAGCGGATCGCGGTTGGGATCGTGTCGTTCGTTGATTGGGCCATGTTGACGTGGTCATTGGGATTGACCTGATACGTGCCCAACTCGCCGCCCAGGATCTGGGTTGCGCGGTTTGCGAGGACTTCGTTCACGTTCATGTTGTGGCTGGTGCCCGCACCAGCCTGGAATGGGTCGACGACAAAGTGGTCGTCCCATTTACCCTCCATCACTTCGCTGCCGGCATGGGCAATGGCTTTTGCTTTGTCCTTTTCCAGTAAGCCGAGCTCGGCGTTCACCTCTGCGGCGGCCCGTTTGATCGCCGCCATAGACCAGACGAATGCCCGCCAGGGCTTTAGCCCGGAGATCGGGAAGTTGTCGACGGCGCGCTGGGTCTGTGCGCCGTAAAGGGCATCTACGGGGACATTCACGTCTCCGAGAGAGTCTTTTTCAATGCGATGAGATGTTTTTGCGGCCATGGTTGCCTAGATTCTAATGCAAGGAAGCCGGTAATGCAGAACACGATTAAGGGATAAAAAAAGAGGAAGCTTTCGCTTCCTCTTTTAATCATTTGCCGTGCTGCTGCCAACCGTCCCAATAGCCAGGGCCATTGGTGAAGTAATCGTAGTTCGGCTGGATGTCGGGTTTGAAGTTGAGTATCTCGCCGGCCGCCAAAGTGCGCACGCCTTCCATTTTGACTGGATGGCCGTGATGGTTACTGCCTTCGAAGGTCTCGGTGAAGCCGGCCGTGCCAACGGGTTGGGCGATTTTCTCGCCACCCTTGGCCGCATAAGCTTCGGGGACTTCGTCTTCGGTGAAGATCGCTTCGAACGGGCACTCGGGGATGCAGGCGCCGCAATCGATGCAGGTCACCGGGTCGATGTAGTACCAGGGATATTTATCCTGGGGCATGCCGGGCACGATGCATTCCACCGGGCACACATCCACACATCCGCCATCGCGCAGGCACAAGCTGGTAATTATATGAGTCATAAGGATGTTCCTCCGTCTATGCGATTATATATTTAATCTAGCCAGCGTAGCGCTTGCCGACTTCGTCCCAATTTACGACGTTCCACCACGCAGCCAGATAATCCGGGCGGCGGTTCTGGTAATTGAGATAGTAGGCATGTTCCCACACGTCGACGCCCATGATGGCGGTCTTGCCTTCCATCGCCGGGTTGTCTTGATTCGGGGTCGACATGATGGCCACGCCTTTGCCATCTTTCACCAGCCAAGCCCAGCCGCTCCCGAAGCGGCCAACGCCGGCGGCGTTGAACTTCTCTTTGAACGCAGCCACATCCCCGAAGGCTGCTTTGATCGCCTCGGCCAGCGCGCCTTTCGGCTCGCCACCGCCCTAGCCCGACATGATCTCCCAGAACATGCTGTGGTTCCAATGTCCGCCGCCGTTATTGCGAACGGCAGTGCGGATGTCTTCGGGAACCGAGTTGAGATCGGTCAGCAAATCTTCAATGGATTTGCTGGCGAGCTCAGGATGTTTCTCAATTGCGGCGTTCAAGTTGTTGACATAAGCCTGGTGATGCTTGCCGTGATGGATTTCCATCGTCTTGGCATCGATGTGCGGCTCGAGAGCGTTGAAATCGTAAGGAAGTTTGGGAAGTGAAAAAGCCATTGAAGTGCTCCTTTGTCTACTTTAGCGAACGTGCACCAAAGTGCTGCGTTACAATTTAATCGACTAAATCGATTGTAAGCCTGCCCTATTCGTTTGTCAAGAAAATCACAAGCAAGCCCGTGAACGCGCCGTCGTCGCCGAAATTTCCGCCGCAACTGGTGCTCTTGCTGGGCATTTTCGCGGTGGCGAGCGCGTCATTGCTCATACGTTTCGCGCAGCGCGAGGCCAGCTCGCTGGTCATCGCAGCGTATCGCATGGCGCTCAGCGGATTAATCCTCATACCATTCGCGCTGCCGCGCCACAAAGCCGAACTGCAAAAGCTGACCCGCAAAGAATTTGCGTTGGGGGCGCTGGCAGGTTTCTTCCTCGCCATCCATTTCGCCACGTGGATCCTTTCGCTCGAATACACATCTGTAGCGAGCTCGGTTGTGTTGGTGACGACCAACCCATTGTGGGTTGCGCTGCTGGCGCCGTTCTTCCTTAAGGAGAAGCTGACGCCGGTCATAGTGATCGGGCTGCTGGTTGCGCTGACCGGCACGATCGTGATCGGGGCGAGTGATAGCTGCGTGCAAGGTCCGGCCGGGCTGCAGTGCCCGCCGCTCTCCGAGTTCGTGCAGGGCGAGGCGTTCTGGGGCGATTTCCTGGCACTGATGGGCGCCTGGACGGGAGCCGGCTATATCCTCATTGGGCGCAAGCTGCGCCCCACTCTCTCGCTGACCCCTTACATATTCTTGGTCTACGGTATAGCGGGGGCGATCTTGGTGGTGATGGTGGCTTTCTCGGGAGAGCCCGCCTTTGGCTTCTCGCCGGTGACCTACGTGTATATGCTGCTCCTAGCGTTGCTGCCCCAGTTGCTGGGGCATTCGAGCTTCAATTGGGCGCTGGCCCACCTGCCCGCATCGTACGTCTCCATAGCGCTGCTGGGCGAGCCGGTTAGCTCTACGGTGCTGGCTATCCTCATTTTGGGGGAGGTGCCAGGCTGGCTGAAGGTGGTTGGGGCGGCGCTGATCCTGGTGGGTATCCTGATCGCGACCTTCAAGGCGGTCCCAAATCGCCCGCAAAGGGCTTCTTTTCCATCAGAATAGCGACAATTTCATATCAAATTCCCTTGTCAAAACGTATAGGAATGTATAATTAATCTACGCCGTTTTAACTATCCAAGGAGAAAACATGCTCGTACGCTGCATTCATTGTTACACTCCTTTCACCCTGAGCCAGGACGCGGTGCACGCGGCGCTGGACGAGGTGAACGCCAACGACTATAAGCATTACAACGCCTATTGCCCGCGCTGCGGCAAGCCAAACATGGTGCCCCGCGAGCAGCTCGAAGCTGCAGCCCCAGATTACGCTGGCACCTCGGCACCTGCGGCAGCATCCAGCCCTGAGCCGATTAGGCCACCTTCGGGGACGGTGACCACCCCACCGGCATCTTCGGTAACCACGCCCCCAGCGCCGGCTCCCAAGCCAGCCGCCACCAGCACCCCGCCCGGGCAGAGCATGCCCGCCAGCGTGGCGCCCAAGCCAACTGTGCCAAGCGCCAGCAAGCCCATGCAGATGAGCAAGCCTACCGCGAAGCC
Source organism: Anaerolineales bacterium (assembly GCA_025450445.1). Classification (GTDB taxonomy): domain Bacteria; phylum Chloroflexota; class Anaerolineae; order Anaerolineales; family UBA11579; genus JAMCZK01. The sequence goes on from JANWHN010000062.1 coordinate 4,483, forward strand.
AAAGGCTGCAGCCAAGAAGAAGGCTGCTCCAAAAGCGAAGGCAAAGCCGAAGAAAGCTGCAAAGATAAAGGCCAAGCCAAAAGCAAAAGCCAAGACAGCCAAGAAGAAGGCCGCTCCCAAAAAGAAATCTTCTGGAGCGAAGAAAAAGAAGAAGCGATAAGCAGAAAACAGCTGACAGTAGACAGTCCACAGTAGACAGTGAACGGAACGATCCCAGTTGGGGTCGTTCTTTTTTTCCATTCAGACATCCTACGCACGTGGCAGTTGGCGGTTCCGAAAAAGGCAATTTGGAGATTGCTGCCCAGGTGCGCTGGGTGACGTAGCTGTAAAGGTCCAGCTTTAACCACGATTGTTGGTAGTTTTGGTTGATTTGGTAGGTTAGCGGCCATTGGTTGTTTTGGTTGTTTTGGTAGGTTTTGGTCGGCTTCGATCAAGGGTCGCCAACCCGCGATGGGCGGGATTTTGGATGGCGGGTGAAGCGAATGGCAAATGCAAACTAGATTGCCACGCCGCAGAGCGGCTCGCAATGACGAGAAGGGGAGACCTAGTGGTAAAACAGCGTAAAGGATTTCGAATGTGAGCATGCCCCCATTAATATCCAGAAACGCGGATTTAGGGGAAGACTGATTGAAATGTCAAGGAACTTGACCCATCG
>JANWHN010000063.1 GCA_025450445.1 Anaerolineales bacterium
CAAAGAACTCGCCGTCTTTGACCTCCAGCGACACATTGTTGACCACGACCTGCTCGCCATATCTCTTGGTTACCGACTCGATAACAATCGACATCAAATCTCCGCGCGGATTTTTAGATGGAATGGACGGGCTTTTTTACCGACAATGCGAACTTTGTTCAGACAGACGTATAAACATACGACGCTAACGAACTGGTCTCGCAAGGTCACACCGATTATGCCGCGCACGGCGCGCTTATCGTCCATATTGTCCATAAGATTAGTAGACTTTCGCTTGAAAAAATTTATCGTCTAAGCAGCCGCTTTTGATTGCATTCTTTGCAAAACATCGGCAAGAGATGTAGTGTCCAGGATGCTGGTCATCCCTGTTCGCACATCGAGCATGGCCATCCGCAGACCGCACGTGTTTTCGTCAGGGCAGTCGCACGGCTCATAAGCCATCTGGCTTACGCAATTTACTGGGGCAATTGGGCCGTCCAATGTGCGGATGATCTGGCCTAAGGTGATGCTGCTTGCTGGTTTGGCCAGATGGTAGCCGCCGCCAATGCCCATGCGGCTATGCAATAGACCGGCATGCCTAAGCGTCAGCAGGATCTGCTCAAGGTACTTGAGTGGAATGTTCTCTTTGATCGCAATTTGCTTGATTTGCACCAGCTCGCCCGGCGGGTTTTGCTTAGCTAGCAAGAGCAGGGCACGAATCCCATATTCACCACGTTTAGATAATCGCATCAAACACCTATATCCAGATAGACTTTATCAACAATGACTAAACGCGATAATAAGCCAGACCAAGCCCGAGTGTCAATAACGAAAGGTTGACTCCAAACTAGGAGATAGACTACAATCCGCTTGATAAAATTCTCAATTGAGAATAATCGCAAATGTTTATTCGATCCCTAAACGAAAAGGTCCAGCGCCGCATCCGCAACTACGGCTTTCGTCTCACACCCCAACGCGCCATGATCCTTAACGCCATTGCCCGCCGCGGCGAACACGTCACATTTGACGAGATTCTTCATGACGTTCGTAACGTAGCACCCAGCGTGAGCGCCGCCACCGTTTATCGCAACTTGGACACCTTCAGTCGCTACCGGCTGATCCATGGCAATGAGGTCGCAGGTGGCAAGCTATACGAGCTTGCCAGCGAACAAACCCACCATCACCTGATCTGTCACAAATGTTGGGGAGATACAAAGATAGAAGCCGAGACGGTGCGCAAATTGTTCACGCAGCTGGATAAGCAAACCGGGTTCCTCGTACTTGGTGAGCATTATGTTTTTATGGGCCTTTGCGCCGATTGCCGCAAGCAAGACGGGGACACCCTTGGCCGTTTTCACACTCATCCCAAATTCCGTTCCACCTCATCCAAAAGGAGTAAAGCATCATGAAGACGATAATCTCCAGGATCCTCCGCGCTTTTTTTCCGGCGCTAGCAGTATTCGCGTTGCTGCTTGCAGCGTGTGGCCCTTCGCCTGAAGCCACGGGTCCCGCTGGTGAGCCCGAAGCCACGCAAGCCGAACCTGGCGAAGAGCGCCAAACCGGCGGAACACTGCGCGTCGCATTCCAAAGCTTGGTGCAAACCGATCCAGCTCTGATTTCTTCGGACGCAGAAGTTCTGGTTGCCAATGCTGTCTACGATTACTTGGTTGACGTAGATCCCGTTACCAACGAGCCGACCCCGCGCCTGGCCGCCGGCTGGGATATCAGTGATGACGGCACCAGCTACCTTTTCTCATTGGTTGAAGGAGCAACCTTCCACGATGGCAGCCCGGTTACTGCTGCAGATGTCGTGTGGACCTTTGATCGCTTGCGCAACCCCGACTCCGGGTACGCAACGGTCAGTTTGTACGAGAATATCGTTTCAGTCGAGGCAGCCAGCGAAAATGAAGTTAATTTCACTCTTTCCTCGCCCAATCCGTTCTTCCTCTATGACCTAAGTGACAATCACGCCTTGATCATCAAGGACGGCACGACCGACGCGAGCGACTTCAATGGTTCGGGTCCTTTCGTAGTTGAGACCTACAGCCCCGAAGATCGCATCGTCCTCGTTGCGAATGAAAATTACTTTGTCGAAGGTCAGCCTGCTCTCGATCACGTTGAGATTATCTTCTTCGCTGAAGAAGGTGCCATGGTGGATGCGTTGCGTGGTGGTCAGGTTGACCTGGTCATGCGCATGAGCACTCCGCTCTTCGAAAGCCTGCAGGATGTTGAAGGAATTGAAACTACGTTTGCTTCAACCAACGGCTTCGATCTCATTCGCCTGCGCTCGGATCGAGAGCCTGGCAATGACCCGCGCATCATCCAAGCGATGAAGCTTGCCACCGATCGCGAAGCGATCCTTGAACTTGTCCAGCAGGGCTATGGCTCAGTCGGTAACGACAGCCCGATTGGTCCCTTGTACACGAACTATCACGATCCTGCAGTTCAGCCTCCAGCGCGCGACGTTGAAGCGGCGCGGGCTTTGCTGGCCGAAGCTGGTTATCCCGACGGCATCGATCTGACCTTGCACACCCCCAATACCGGTGGCCGTCCTGACTTGGCTGCTGTACTACAGTCTCAATGGGCAGAGGCTGGCATCAATCTCGAACTCAGCGTTGAGCCTGAGGAGGTCTACTACGGCGATGACGGTTGGCTCGAAGTTGATCTTGGCATCACCGGTTGGGGTTCCCGTCCATATCCTCAGTTTTATCTGGACACGATGTTGGTGACCGGCGCAGTTTGGAACGAGTCGCACTTCTCCGATCAAGAGTTTGATGCGCTCGCAGCCACCGCTGGCGGCAGCCTGGATGAGGCCGAGCGCGCAGACGCCTATGCCCAGATCCAAGCCCTGCTCGCCGACCGCGGCCCGGTGATCATCCCTTACTACTTCCCGGTCTTCGGCGCGATCAGCGATCTGTTCACCGGCTTCCAACTCGAAGCCTTCCCCGGTCGCACCGACCTGCACACGATCCGTTTGAAGTAAGTGGCTTCTGCTGCAACCGCAGATGTAACTAAACAAAGCGCTGCTCCCGGTTGGGGGCAGCGCTTCTTCTCATTAGCACGTACTCTCCTGCGGCGTCCATCTCACGCGCTGGGCACGCTCATCTCTCTCCTTTTTCTAGTCATCGCGATCATTGGCCCGCTCTTGGCGCCCTACGGCGCCAACGAGCAGATCGTCGCCGATGCCCGCGATGGGCCCTCGGCAGCGCACTGGTTCGGCGTCGACACCCTCGGCCGCGATGTTTACAGCCGGGTCCTCCTTGGCACGCGAGATATTTTCACCCTTGCCGGCATTGGCACGCTACTCGCTGTCCTAATCGGAACCAGCCTGGGCCTCCTCAGCGGCTATCGCGGCGGCTGGTTTGACGAACTGCTGATGCGTTTCTTCGACAGCGTGCTGGCGCTGCCCGCGCTGTTGCTGGCTCTTTTATTGCTCGGCACATTAGGGCCGTCGCGCCAGTCGGTTTTGTTTGTAATCGTTATTGTTTACATCCCAATTGTCGCTCGGGTTGTGCGCTCGGTCGTTCTTTCTGTCAAAACCCGTTCTTATATAGAAGCTGCCCGCGTCCAAGGGGAATCCTCTGCGCGCATCTTGTTCCGCGAGATCCTGCCCGCCGTGCTTCCGGCCCTGGCAGTTGAAGCTGCCCTGCGCTTTTCTTACGCGATATTCCTCGCCTCCTCGCTCGGTTTCCTCGGCGTCGGGGTCCAGCCGCCCAGTCCGGAGTGGGGACTCATGGTCAACGAGGCTCGCGACGCGGTTTCGCAAACACCATGGGCTTTGTATTTCCCAGCTGCAGCAATTTCTCTCCTGGTGATCTCTGTAAACCTGCTGGCTGATGGTTTGAAGCATGTTTTTCAAATGGATGGGGAGCGTTGATGGCCTCGCCCTTGTTGCAGCTTCAACAACTGGCGGTTTCGTACAAGGTCGGCCGACGCACGTTGGATGCGCTCCGCGACGTGGATCTCTCAATCGATGCTGGCCAGACCTATGGGCTGGTAGGGGAGAGCGGTTCCGGCAAATCCACATTAGCTCTGGCAGCGATGCGCTATTTGCCGGCCAACGGATTTATCCGTTCCGGCTCGATCATGTTTGGCGACAAAGATCTTGCGAAGTTATCTCCAGAAGAAATGCGCGCACGCTGGGGCCGCCAGATCGGTTTTGTTCCCCAGAATCCCGCCACCGCGCTCAATCCGTCCGTGCGCGTGGGCGACCAGATCCGTGAAGCTTTGCGTCTCTACAGCCGCGACGAATCAGACGTCATGGAAATTCTCAAACAAATGCGGATTGCTGATCCGGCCCGCGTAGCTCGCCAATATCCGCATCAACTCAGCGGCGGCATGCAGCAACGCATGCTGATCTCAATGGCGCTCAGCGGCAATCCCCATCTGCTGGTCCTCGACGAGCCAACCACGGCTCTCGACGTAACCACCGAAGCGGCAATCCTCGATCTTCTACGCGGCGCCCAACAAATGCTGAATACCGCGATGCTCTATGTCACGCACAACCTCGGTGTGGTCGCCACGCTCACCGATCGAGTCGCTGTGCTTTATGCCGGCGAACTTGCCGAGGACGCGCCAACAAAAGAATTATTCCGTCAGCCTTTGCATCCATACACCCGCGGCCTGTTGGATTCCGTGCCGCGCTTGGGTCAGCGCAAAGACGTGAATCGTTTGCGTGGCATTGTCGGTCAAATTCCAGCGCTTGGCGAAACTATAGACGCCTGTGTTTTTGCGCCGCGCTGCCCGCTCGCTATCGAGATCTGCTGGCAGAAGCGGCCCACATTGGATGCGCCAACGCCCGATCGTACTGTCCGGTGTCATCGCTGGCCCGAGATCATGGCTGGCGATATCAGCCCCAGCCGCGCCGTAGAAAAATCCTCCCAGGTTACGAAACAAGCTGCGAATCAAGTTTTGCAGGTCGATGGTCTTCAAGTTGCTTACAAGATGCCGGGGGGAACGCTGCAAGCGGTGCGTGGCGTTGATGTGCAAGCTACTAGCGGACGCACGCTGGGTGTGGTCGGCGAAAGCGGCAGCGGAAAGAGTAGTCTGGCCCGGGCTGTGATCGGCTTAGTCGAACCCAGCGAGGGCAAGATCGATCTCCTCGGCATCCAGCTTCCTAAGCGTCTGACCCGCCGTAATCGCGTAGTTCTCTCGCATTTGCAGATGGTTTTCCAGAATCCGGAGGAAGCCCTAAACCCCCATCTGACCGTCGGGGAATCCTTGAGCCGTCCGCTGATCACGCTGCGCGGCGTAAAGCCTGCTGATGCCAAAGCTCAAGTCGGCGAGCTGCTGGCAGCCGTTCGCCTGCCCGCCGACTACGCTGATCGCTTGCCCAGCCAGCTCAGTGGCGGCGAGAAGCAACGCGTGGCCATTGCCCGAGCCTTTGCCAGCCAGCCTGAATTGCTGCTGGCAGACGAACCTGTTTCTGCCCTGGACGTTTCAGTGCAAGCCGCCATCCTGAACCTGCTGGCCGACTTGCAAATCGAACATCAAACATCCATGCTCTTTATCGCCCACGACATCGCCGTGGTCGGTTACCTGGCCGACGAGATTGCGGTGATGTACCTCGGCCAGATCATGCAAACTTCACCAGCCGAAACTATTTTCGATGCCCCATATCACCCCTACACCGAGGCTTTGCTTTCCTCGGTGCCGCCGCCCGATCCTTTCGTGAAGCAAGAGCGCATTCGCTTGGAAGGTGAGCTGCCCAGCGCGGTCAATCCGCCTAACGGTTGCCCATTCCATACTCGCTGCCCGCGCTTTCTCGGCGATATTTGCGTGGAGCAAAAGCCGCCGTGGCGTGAAACCGAAGATGGCAAGCGCATTTTCTGTCATATTCCGCTTGAAGATCTTTTGCGCGACCAAACAGACGTTTTGCAATTCGAAGGCGCGAAAAAATCATGACCGCCTACATTCTCCGCCGGCTGGCTTTCCTGGGTCTCACAATGCTGCTGACCTCGTTATTGATTTTCGTCATCACTCAATTGCTGCCCGGGGACGTGTGCCGCGTGATCCTTGGTCGCGAAGTCGGAGAGAATGCGCTCGAAGCCTGCCGCCTTGACCTCGGCCTCGATCAGCCAGCACCGGTTCGCTATTTCACATGGCTCGGAGATTTCCTGACCGGCAACTGGGGCAATTCCTACAGCACCGATGCAGAAATTCGGCCACTGGTCATGGAACGACTTGGCAATTCGCTCATGCTGGCCGGCTTCACGATGCTGGTCGGTGTGCCGATCGCGATCGGACTTGGCGTCATCGCCGCGCTAAACGAAGGAAAGGCGATCGATAATGGCATCAGTCTTGGCGCACTTGCAGTTGTGGGCTTGCCCGAATTTGTCACCGGAATTTTGCTGATAGAAATTCTGGCCTTCCGGTTAGGTCTTCCCGCAAATTCTTCCATCCGCGAGACGGCTACATTTGCCGAAGCCTTTCCAAGTCTCATCCTGCCCGCGCTTACTGCGACTTTCGTACTGCTCGCCTATGTAGCGCGGCTCACCCGCGCAGGCGTGATCGAAGAACTCAAGCAGGCTTATGTGCGTACCGCCGAACTCAAAGGCCTGCCGCGCCGCACTGTGATCTGGCGGCATGTTCTGCGCAACGCCATGTTGCCGACGATCACCGTAGTCGCCATCAGTTTTGGCTGGCTGATCAGCGGGCTAGTCGTGATCGAGAATGTGTTCAATTACCCTGGCCTGGGCCGTCTAATGGTGTTCGCCATTAGCCGCCGCGATCTGCCGTTGCTGCAAGCCATAAGCCTCATTACAGTCCTTGGCTTCGCCCTAGCTAACTTGGTGGCCGACCTTCTCTACGCCGCCCTTAACCCACGCATCCGGATAGGCAGCTAACGTGATCTCCGAATTTCTTGATCTCGCTGACTATCGCCGCAAAGTCCATGCGGTCTATTCCGGCGTGCGCGACCATCGTTTGCCAATCGATCAGCGCTGGAATTATTGGATCGCTGCTCGCAATGAGCTAATTGGTAATCATCCTCAATCTGCGCTTTCTGCCGAGGAGCGTACCGGCTTTACTCAGCTTAGCTATTATCCGTACGATACGTCTTTGCGATTTGTGGTAGGGGTTGATGACCGTGTCGATCCGGAAATTCTCGAAATTCCCTTGCAAGCTGATGGCAACTTCCGGATGCAGCGTATGGGTAAGGTGAACCTGCCGATCGGTGGGTTGGATGTTTCACTGACCTTGTTCCGTGTTCTCGGCTATGCCGGCGGCTTGTTCCTTCCGTTCCGCGACAAAAGCGAAGCCAGCTATCCGGGCACGCGCTATTTACTCGATACGATCAAAGGGGCCGATCTGGGGATGGAAAATGGCAAGCTGGTCTTGGATTTCAACTTCGCCTACAACCCGTCCTGCGCTTACAACGAGCGATGGCATTGCCCGC
>JANWHN010000064.1 GCA_025450445.1 Anaerolineales bacterium
TCTGTCGGCTCCTGATCGTTGATCGGAAGTCCGCTCACGCTGTAGCCCGCGCTGATGCTGTTCAGGCTGACATCCAGCAGCGAGCCTGGATCTCCACTGTTGGTAACTACGATGGTTTGACCCGGCGCTGTGCTGCCGATTGTGGCGGTGAATGCCAGGGTCGAGCCCTCAGCCGGAACAGAGTTATAGGTGGGGTCGGCAGCAGTGCAGGTCAGGTCATATGTCACCGAAGTATTTGCAGGGTCGTTGGTTGCCATCACCAAGGTTCCCGCAAGCTGCGGTGCACTGTTACATTCCACGGTAATGATGGCCGCCGGGTCGCCCGGTTGCAAATTATCGATCGGCAAGCCGCTGACCACTGCGTAACCGGGGCTGATGCTAGTTAAAGAGACGTCCAAATCTGAATCCACGCCACCACTGTTTGTCACCGAAACGTTCAAGCTCGGAGGAGGGCTGCCTGTCGGCCCGATAAAAGCCAGCGTTGCTCCATCAGGTGGACTCGCCGAATACGCCGGCGAATCAGCGCCCGTCTGCACGACGAAATCGGCGGTTGCCAGGACTGTGCCGCTGTTATTCACATTTGAAAATGTGCCGCCCAGATACAAGTCGGTTCCAATGCTAGACATTGCGTTTACTTGGCCGACGGTCAACGAACCGTCGCCGGCTCCATTGCTGCCCAGAGCCAACCAGTTGCTTCCGTCCCATTTTGTAAAGCGGTCTGCATTGGTCAGCACGGTGCCGCTATTGTTCACGTCTGTAAAACTACCCCCAACATAAACAGCCGAGCCGTTTGCGGCTAGCGAAGTTACTGAGCCGCTAGCTATTGATCCATCCACGCCAGCCCCAACTCCCAAAGAAGTCCAGTTGCTGCCATCCCATTTAGCGATGCGATCAGCCGCAGTCAATGTTGTGCCGCTGTTAATCACATCGGTGAACGTGCCGCCCACATACAGATTAGTTCCGATGACTGCCAGGGCATTAACCTGGCCGTTGGCTAGCGAGCCATTTCCAGTAATTCCAACTCCCAATGCGGACCAGGCGCTGCCATTCCATTTGGCGATGCGGTCTGCGGCCGCCAGCGTAGTGCCGCTATTGATTACATTCGTAAAAGTCCCGCCCACGTAAAGATCAGATCCGATAACGGTCAGCGCATTGACTTGACCATTGGCAATCGAGCCATTCCCAGCGGTACCGACTCCTAATGCAGACCAGTTACTGCCATCCCACCTGGCGGTACGATCTGCCGCAGCCAAAGCCGTGCCATTGTTATTGACATTCGTGAAGCTGCCACCTACATAAAGATTGGCGCCAATGGCGGTCATGGCAAACACAGTATTGTTTAAGGAACCGTCCGCGGCTCCGTTGCTTCCAAGCGCGGTCCAATTGCTGCCGTCCCATTTGGCAATGCGATCCGCGGCGGTGAAAGAAGTGCCGCTATTGTTTACGTTTGTGAACGTGCCACCCACATACAGATCACTACCAATGACGGCCAGCGCGTTTACCTGACCATTAGCTATCGATCCATCCGTACCAGCTCCAACCCCGAGTGCCGACCAGTCGCTGCCATCCCATTTGGCAATTCGGTCGGCTGCCGCCAGGCCGGTGCCCTCGTTATTAACGTTTGTGAAACTGCCGCCTACATACAAGTCACCGCCGATAACAGCCATAGCAAGCACATTGTTGTTTAGTGAGCCATTGCCTGAAGCCCCGCTACCCAGCGCCGACCAGCTGCTTCCATCCCAACTAACTAAGCGGTCTCCAGCTGTTATTACACCCCCACCGTTGTTTGTATTTGTAAAACTCCCGCCCACATAAAGGTCACCGCCAAGAACGACCAATGCAAGCGCAGAATTGTTTAGCGAACCATCTGTTGCGCCATTGCTGCCAAGTGCGGACCAGTTGCTACCGTCCCATTTGGCAACCCGGTCGGCGGCCGTTAGGGACGTTGCATTATTGTTTACATTTGTGAATGTCCCCCCAACATACAAATCAGTTCCAATCACGGCCAGGGCGTTGACTTGCCCGTTAATTATCGAGCCATCCGCGGCCCCGTTGCTGCCCAATGCGGTCCAGTTGGCGCCATCCCATTGGGCGATCCGATCTGCCGCGGTCAAAGATATGCCGCCGTTGTTCACGTCGGTGAAGCTACCGCCAACGTAAAGATTACTGCCAAGAACACCCAAGGCGAGAACTGCGTTATTTCCAATCGATCCGTCCGCGGCTCCATTACTGCCGAGCGCGGACCAGTTGCTTCCATCCCATTTGGCAATGCGATCTGCCGCAGTCAGTGTAGTGCCGCTATTGATCACATTTGTAAATGTCCCACCAGCATATACATCAGACCCGATCACCGCCAAGGCATTCACTTGCCCATTGGCGAGCGAGCCATTCCCGGCCGTTCCAACTCCCAGTGCTGACCAGGCGCTGCCATTCCACTTTGCGAGGCGATCCGCGGCGGCCAGGGTTGTTCCGCTGTTAATCACATTCGTAAATGTCCCGCCTACATACACATCGCTTCCAAGCACTGTCAGGGCATTCACTTGGCCGTTGGCAAGCGAGCCATTCCCGGCCGTTCCGACTCCCAGTGCAGACCAATTGCTGCCATCCCATATGGCGATGCGATCCGCGGCAATCAAAGAAGAACCGCTATTGTTTACGTCGGTGAAGCTGCCGCCCACATAGAGATTAGTTCCGATAACGGCTAACGCAAACACGGTATTGTTTAGCGAGCCATCCGCGGCACCGTTGCTGCCGAGGGCTGACCAATTACTGCCATCCCATTTAGCGACACGATCGGCCGCAGTCAACGTTGTGCCACTGTTGACCACGTTCGTAAAAGTCCCGCCAACATACAGATCCGTCCCAATCACCGCCAGGGCATTCACTTGGCCGCTGGCCAGCGAGCCATCAGCCGCGCTGCTGAGCGCGACCCATTCGCCAGTGTTTAGAGTCAGGGGAGAGAAAACTGGACCCTTGAAAGGATCGAGCTGCACATTCCAACCTGTCAGGTCAAAACCGCCGCTGAAATTTGCCGGCAGGCTTAGCGTGCCGTCTGGATTAAGAAACGGTTGCGGGGAGAGCGCTTCTCTGGGAGATACCGACGCGGCTAGGGCTGTTGAAGGTAGAACAGTCCCCAATGTGAAAAGAACAGCGAGTAGCCAGTTGGGGGCGCGCATGCCTTTAATCTGTTACTTAACCTTACTACTATACAGTACTTTGTACTGCTCATAATTGGGTCCAGCTAAGATGGATAACTAAAAGGGCGGGTTTTGACCCGCTCTATCCCTAGAATCTTGCGTGGCTTGCAATGGTTGCTAGTCGTCGGTCTTGACTTTGTCGGAGTAATTTGCCTTGCCGCAGTCGCAGCCGCCGTTCTCGTGGCGGTCGCAGGGCGCTTCGGCTTTCCGACGTAGCGCTTCAAGCTCGTCCCAAGGCTCGATCTCGTGCTTGAGGAACTCAGCCCGCTTGCCATCTGATTGCAGATAAACGATCACAGATTGCTTGAGCGGCACGATGTCTTGCACCTTGCCGCGGCCAAGAGGAGTTACAACGTCTTTGCCGCGTTTAGGCAGCGTCTTGCGCGCTTCGACGTACTGCTCATATTCATAGATCAGGCAGCAACGCAGCCGCCCGCACATGCCGGTGATCTCGGCGGGGTCGAGCGAAATACCCTGGGCCTTGGCCATCTTAATAGAAATAGGGCTGAACTCGGTGAGGAAGGTTGAGCAACACCGGCTTTCGAGACCGCACGCGCCCAAGCCGCCCAGGATCTTAGCCACGTCGCGCGGACCAATCCGTCGTAATTCAACTTTCGACTTGGTGTACATGCGCTGCATTTCTTTGCGCAGGTTCTCCAGATCGACTTCCTGGTCGCCCTCGGTGTTGTAAAGCAAGGTTAGGGATTTGCCATCGAAGCTGTATTCTGCTTTGACGATCTTGACCCCGTCATACTTAAGTTTCGACGCGGCGGCGCGGCACTCGATCATCGCTTCGACTTCTTTTTTCTGCCAACCTTTGTAAGTCTCTAGGTCGCCAGCAGAGGCTTTGCGCTCGATCGCTTTCCATGAGCCATGCTCGGGCGCGGGTGGCTCGGCCAAGCGTTGAACCACTTGCCCGATCTGGACGCCGCGGCTCGTTTCTACAATGGCGTAATCGCCGGGCTTTAGCTCGGGTTCTTTGCTGGCGTCGAAATGATAAAGCTTTCCAATCTTTTGGAAACGAATACCGACTACGAGTGGCGCAGCTTTGCTGTCAACAGGTTGTGAGGCTTCAGTCATGCTATTCATCGACTATTCTAATCGGAATAGACTGGCTCTGCGTGCTTAGGGCTGCCACAGATGCTTTGAGGGATATGTCCTTGGCAATTCCAGTGAATGCCTTGGCTGCCGCCGAGTCGGGGTGGCTGTGCACAACCGGCGCACCCGCATCGCTGCCAACGCGCACCTGCGGATCGAGCGGAACGCTGCCAATAAATGGCACGCTGAATTCCTTAGCCAGCAATTCACCGCCGCCGCTGCCGAAAACGTCGACGCGCTGACCATCAGGCAGATCGAGGTAGCTCATATTCTCGATGATGCCCATCAGCGGAACGCGCAACTGGCGGAACATCTCTGCCCCGCGGCGCGCATCGTCGACGGATACTTTCTGCGGCAAGGTGACGATGACTCCACCGCTTAGCGGGGTGGTTTGCGCCAGCGAAAGCTGGACGTCGCCGGTGCCCGGGGGCATGTCAACAATCAAATAATCCAGCTCGCCCCAATCGACATCGTTTATAAATTGACGCATCGCGTTGTGGAGCATTGGCCCGCGCCAAACCATGGCTTGCTCGGGCTTCACCAAGAAACCGATCGACATCATTTTGACGCCGTATGCTTCGGCAGGCGTCAGCTTTCCGCTGCTGTCGGGCGGCTTTGGCAGCTGGGCAACGCCCATCATGGTAGGGATGTTCGGTCCGTAAATATCTGCATCCAACAACCCGACGCGTGCGCCAGCTTTCGAGAGCGCCACAGCCACATTCGCAGAAACAGTGCTCTTGCCCACCCCACCCTTGCCGGATGCAATGGCGATCACGTTCTTGACGCCGGCGGCCATGCCAGCTCGCTGGCGGCCGTCATGCGGCACGTCCGCTTCGATCTTTAGATTGATTTTCTTCGCCCCTGCTGCCGCGAGCGCAACGCGCACATCATTTTCAATCTGAGCCGCGAACGGATGCGCAGGTGTGACAAGAACAACCCGCACGGTGACATCTTCGCCTTTAATTTGCAAGTCTTGCACCGCATTCAGCGAAACGAGATCGCGGTTGAACGCGGGCTCTTGTACTTTACTCAGCGCGGCGAGGATTGCTTCTTCGGTTATTTGGTTTGCCATAGCTATCTTGTCATCCTGAGCGCAGCGAAGGATCCACCCGCTTCATATCTTTGCACTCGAGGCTTGTCGCTAAAAAATTCACTCGGGGGGATTCTTCCCTTCGGGCTCAGAATGACACCGAAGGCTATTCCCACTTGTCGACGTCTTTTTGAGCTTTTTCAACTTGCTTGATCAGCGACTTTTCGCCCCCACGGTAGCGACGCACTGCATCCTGGGCGCACAACGTGCAGCCCTTCATCGCCCGGAACGAGTCGGCGTTGCAATTGTGGCAGCCGTTTACGCGAGCCATTGCTAACACGAAGCTGACGGCTTCCGGCGAATCGGGCGCAGACTTGCTTGCCTTATCTACCACCTTGCGCCAGGCTGCATCGTGCAGGTTGCGCAAAGACGGAGCGACGCGCAGCGGGAAAAGCAGTTCGGTGTCTTCGTTATACATTTTAGGTTGTCATCCTAGTTGATGACGATTGCGATTTATTCTGCCGGAGGAGCAGCCGCGGCCGCGGCAGGAGTCGCAGCCCTTGCAGCAGCTCCAGCCGCCTTCTTAGCTTCCTCATCCGCGCGAACTTTTTCTTCACGCGTGTAATTGGTCGGGCGAATGCCGGCGTAGTAGCTCGTAGGCTTGGAGAGTTTCTCTTTGTTGTATATATGCTCAGCGTGCCGATCGAATGAAGCGAGCTCGTAGTCGTGATCCATCTTGATCGCGTCAAATGGACAATACTCGGCGCAGTAGCCGCAGTTCATGCAAATGTCGACGTCAATGTAGAACTCGACCGGCTCAGGTACAGGACGCTTGGTCGTGGGATCCTCGGTGCGCACGATCCAGATACATTGCGGCGGGCACACTTTTGCGCAAATACCGCATGAGGTGCAACGGTCGTGTGCGTTTCCATTCTCATCGACATCGTAGAGCAGGAACGGAATAAAACGAAATTCTTCGGGAACCGGCAATTTCTCTTCCGGATACTGAACGGTGAAGATGCCTTTCGTATCGCTGCTCCGGCGGTGCTGGATGCCTTCAGCAGTGTAGTAACGCTTGCCGCCCCAGCGAATGTCGTCCGCGAATGATTCAAAGAAGTGGACCAACGTCACCCACAGGCCTTTGAGAACGCCGATGCCGTACATTAGTTGATCTCCATTTGAGGTGCCATTAGCGGTCCACCTCGCCCAACACGATATCGATCGAGCCCAGGTTCACCACGACATCAGCGACCTTTTGGCCAACGCACATTTTTTCGAGCACGGTCAAGTTGATAAAGGAAGGGGCGCGCACATGATAGCGGTAAGGGTTGGCTTTGCCATTGGAGACGATGTAATAGCCCAGTTCGCCTTTCGGCCCCTCAACGCGGCCGTAGGCCTCGCCAGCCGGCACGCGGATCTGATACGGATTCTTGCCGGTCATGATCTCGCCGCCGGGAATGCCTTTAATGGCTTGCTGCAAAATGCGCAGGCTCTGGCGCAGCTCATCGATGCGGATCATGTAACGATCATAAACATCGCCGTGATAGCGGACGGCTACGTCGAAATCGAAACGGTCGTAAATGCTATACGGGTCTGCGCGGCGGACGTCGTAAGGCACGCCCGAGGCACGCAGCACGGGGCCGGCAGCGGAGTAAGCGATGGCTTGCTCGGGCGTGATTACGCCGACGCCTTCGCCACGGCTGCGCACCAGTTCGTTCTCGGTAAGGTAAAGGTCGAGCTCGTCGATCTTGCGTGGCAAGCGCTCGTGCACTAAGTCCTTGATCTTCTCGAGAACCCCGGCCGGCAGGTCGCGAGCCACACCGCCAAAGCGGAAATAGTTGCACATCATGCGCGAGCCAGTGGTGGCTTCGAAAATATCTAGGATCAATTCGCGTTCGGTGATGGCATACAGCGCAGGGGTGAAGAACGCGCCCAGGTCGTTGAGCAAGAAGCCGATGGCCCACAAATGATTGCTTAGTCGCGTTAGCTCGGCCATGATCACCCGGATATATTCGGCGCGCTCCGGCGGAGCGGCTTTCGGTCCCATCAATTTCTCGACCGCGATCGCATACCCGAAGTTGTTGCTCATCGAAGACAAGTAGTCGAGCCGGTCGGTGAACGGCATGTTCATGATCCAGGTGTTGCGTTCGCCGATCTTTTCGTGGTTACGATGCAGATATCCCATCACCGGTTTGAGCGCCACGATGGTTTCGCCGTCAAGGCGGACTGCCATACGGAACACGCCGTGCGTGCTCGGATGCTGTGGGCCGAGGTTTACGACGACCTGCTCGGTGTCGATGTCTTCGCTGTATTCGCGCGCTGCTTTCTCCAGGTTTTCATAGAGAAGCGGGTCGGCGGTTTCGGTGACGGTTTCTGGGTTTAGTCCCTGCGGATATTTGTTGTTCTTGCCATACGGGTTGCGGTCTTCAATGCGATAGACCTGGCCTTCGGGCCAGCGATTTTTATATGGTTTCAACTCTTCTTCGAAATAGGCTTCTTTCCAATCCTTGCGCATCGGGTGGCCCGCAAAGCCCTCCCACATCAAGATGCGGCGCAAATCGGGATGTCCATCAAACCTTATTCCATACAGATCCCAGGCTTCGCGCTCCTGGAAATCAGCGCCGGGATAAATGTCGATCAGCGATGGCACCACCGCGTTATCGCGCGGCACCTGGACTCTGAAGACAAGCGAACCGCCACCGGTGGACTTGTATAAGTGATACACGACTTCCATGTGCGAAGCCGCGTTCGGTAGGTCAGAAAAATAATCTACTGCGGTGAGTGAAGAGAGGAAGTCGTAGTCGAGGTCGTCGCGCACATACATGGCAACATCGCGCAGCTTATCGGCGCTTACAACATCACCCTCATAACCGGGGCGCGCATCGCGTTTTACCGCGTCGGGAAATTTCTTTTCGAGCTCGCTCTTCTCAACCGGCGCTGCCTGTGGCGGGGCCGCTGGAGCAGTAGCCGATGATTCTGGCTTAGGGGTTGGGGCAGCCGGAGTGGTAGCCGATGAATCCGGCTTAGGTGTCTGGTCGGTCATCCTAGCTCGCGGTTCCGGCAGGAGCGGCTGGGGCTGCCGCAACAGGCGCGGCCGGTGCAGCTGCGGGCGCCGCAGGTGCCTGCGCTGCAGCAGGTTTCGCTTCGCGGATCAGCGCGTAGTCGCGCGGGTCAATAATGTCTGGGCCAAGGATCGGCACTGGGATTGCGGGAATCTCGCCTTTTTGATACCAGCGAACTTTCGTGATCGATTCACCGTCAATTTTTTCTTGCAGCTTCATCAAGCCGTGCAGCAGAGCTTGTGGGGTTGGCGGGCACCCGGGCACATAAACATCCACCGGAATATATTGATCGACACCCGAAACAACGTTGTAACCTTCTTTGAAGGGTCCCCCACCCGATGCGCACGCGCCCATCGAAAGAACATACTTCGGCTCGGGCATCTGGTTATACAACCGCACGATCTGCGGGATCATTTTCTTAGTGACGGTGCCAGACACAATCATGAGATCAGACTGACGCGGGCTTGGGCGCATCACTTCCATGCCGAAGCGAGCCAGGTCGTAGCGGCTGGCTGCAGTACAGATCATCTCGATCGCGCAGCAGGCCAAGCCAAACATCATCGGCCACACAGAATAACGCCGGCCCATGTTCCAGATCTTGTCCAGCGTGGTGATGGCCACATTCTGGCGCATCTCCGGCGGCATGTCGTATCCTGCGTTGTTGACTGCGGATGCGTTTGGTCTGGTTTCAGTCGTCATACGGGGTTGATCTCCTCAAACCATTCCTGATAGATGGCTCCCAGAATCTCATCGTTGGCCAGTTCGGGCTCACCGGCAAAGTTGGGCAGTTCCATCGTCCATTTGAAAATATCGCCAAGCGAGACATCCTCAAGGTCTTCATCTGGATATCGAGCTTTGAGGGCCAGCACGATCTCGTATATGGCGTCCCAATAAAGTTCTTGCGCCATAGCTTGCCCTTTGTTCTTTCATTCACATTATACAACGGTGAAGTTGAAAGTCAACTTAGTTATTACGAAAATATTTATTTGCGTATATACTCGGCGCATGCAGTCTACTCGGCAGCGGATTCTGGATACACTCGAGCAGCACGGCAGCGCATCCGCCCGCCAGCTGAGCCAGGCTTTTGGGATGACACCCGCTAACGTGCGTCGCCACGTCGCCATTCTGATGGCACGGGGGCTGATCCTTCCAGTCGGCAGGGCACTAGCGGCTGGCCGCGGTCGGCCGGAGCAGCGCTACGCGTTATCCGACAATGCCAAAGAAAACACCCTACAGAACCTTGCTGATGCACTGCTAGTAAGCGCTGGCGATGACGATGAAGGAATGAAGCGGCTTGCTCTTAGAATGCTTGGCGCGGCTGCCAAATCGGCTGGCCCGACTACCCAGCGATTCGTCGCCGCGGTTCAACGACTCAAGCCACTTGGATACAAACCCTCCTGGGAGGCCCGCCCTCAGGGTCCGCAGTTGGTGCTGGGCAATTGCCCCTACGCAGCAATCATTTCCGATCACCCAGAGCTGTGCCGGATGGACGCGCACATGCTCACCGACCTGCTCGGGCAGGAAGTCGAGCAGGTAAGCAAGCTGCAACCCGGTCCGCAGGGAGTTCCACTGTGCGTATTTATTTTAAGAAGTAAAGCTTAGGGAAGGCTCGGCAAACCGAGCCCGTTTACATCCAAACCAAGTCCGCTCACATCCAGACCGCTATCGTCTGTAGAGTCCTCAACCTCCCCAACTACCGGGCTTTCCAAAGAGCCGTCTAAAATCCACACCTAGTCCATCAGTTCCCAAAGATGGCACGACCACATCTAGAATCTCGAGCGGCTCAACCTGAAGATCAAGAATTTCCAGACTCAATGAATCGTTAGACGGATTTGCAATCTGCAGCCCAGCCTGCCTTTTTAACTCGAACACTGGATTACTGACTGCGGATGCCGAGGAATCTGCTTTCGCGCCAAATGCCGCCAAGGCGAGAATCGCGAAAGCAGACGCTGCACCAAACCAAGCCAGCAAGCGTGTGCGAGCAGAATTTGTTTTCATTGCTATGAATTGTCCTACCATGATACAGAACCGCCCCGTATGCACGTCCAAACAACTTTGCAACATTAACAGACGCTAAGCTACGAAAATGCAATGAATCTTATGCTTGCAAAGGAGGATGGTAACATTCTGCGGCTAAATTCTTTTTTAATTTCAATGCGCAAATTCCTCATCGCGACTATTTTTATCCTCAGCATCTTGCCGGTCTCCGCGTTGGCCGCGCCTGCCGCGCAGGGCAGCCCCGGCGAAGTTGTCGCGATCATTAACGCCTACCGCGCCGAAAACGGCCTGCCCGCATACGTCGAGAACAGTTTGCTTTCCCAGCTTGCCCAAGGGCAAGCCGATTGGCTTGCCTCGCAGGGCACGCCGGGCGACGTGCACGCCGGACCCGGTGGCACGCGCCCGCGCGACCGGGCCGCGGCAGCCGGCTACGGCAACGGTCAATCTTTCTTTGTCTCAGAGATCGGCAAATATTCGATCGGCGAGACACCACAAAGCGCGGTGGATTGGTGGAAACAGTCGCCGGATCACAACCCGACGATGATTGCATCGACGTACGTCGAGATCGGTTGCGGAGTCTCCACTGACGGCAACGGACGTTATTACTACATTTGTCTCACTGGCTACGTTGCAGGCGGGAGTGCAACCACAAATCCGCAAGCGCAGGCTGCTCCGCAAGCGGCTGCCGCGCCGGTGATGATTCCTGTCACCAAAGCTGACCCCCAGCCAGATGGCTCGATCGTCCACATCATCCGTCAGGGTCAGACGCTGTGGACCGTCGCTGCTGTTTATGAAGTTCCTTTACAGCAAATCATTGATCTAAACGGATACACTGAATCGCAGATTATTTTTCCGGGCGACGAAGTGATCGTTGCTCCCGCAGGTTCGGCCGCGCCGCCACAGGTGGAGCCGAGCCCGACCGCCGAATTAGAGGCGACGGCAACCCCGTCCGCTGGCCCCACTGCTGAGCCAACCCTGCAAGAATTAGCCGCGCTGCAATCCGCAAACAACGACACCGCGCCGGAAGTGATCACTCTCAGCTCGGAAGAAGCAAAATCGCAGAACAACACGGTGAAATGGGTAGTCGGCTTGGCACTGGCCAGTATCTTGGCGGTGATCGTGGCAAGCTTTTTTATTCAGCGCCCGCGCGCGACCGAATCCTCCGAGCCAGATCCCTTCGCCTCAATCGATTAGCCTGTCGGCAACCAGCAAAAATCGCGGATGGTATATTTTCAACCATCGATGCGTAGATTTTTTTCCGTTCTGCTGCTAGTTTTTGCAACCCTGCTGGCTCCCCACCCTGCTTCCGCCAACAACCCTCAAAGCCCGGCTGAAGTTTTTGCGTTGATCAATGATTACCGCGCCGCCAAGGGCCTTTATGCGCTGGAGCAAAACAGCATCCTGATGCAAACCGCCCAGGGCCAATCCGATTACCAAGCTTCGATCTCGCAAATAACGCACGGCGGGCCGGGCGGCAGCCGCCCGCGCGATCGCGCCTATGCAGCTGGCTACGGCGGTGGTGCCATTGTTTTCATCTCAGAGCTGGTCACCGGCGGTGGCACCGATGGATCCCCGCAAAACGCATTGAACTGGTGGCAGAACTCGCCTGAGCACAATGGCTACTTGCTCTCATCAAACTATTTCGATCTGGGAGTTGGGGTTGCCAACGACGCCGATGGTCGCTTCTATTACACCGCTGTATTGGGCAACATTGCTGGTGGCACAACTTACGTCCCCGAAGAAGGTGCTCCGCCAGTGATTGCTCCTCAACCGGTGATGATCCCGGTCGTGCGCGCCGAGCCGCGTGAGAACGGCGCCATCGTGCACATCGTGCGCCAGGGCCAGGCGCTCTGGACGATCGCGGCAGTTTACGAAGTTCCGCTGGAAACCATTTTGCAGCTCAACAATCTAACAACATTTTCTTTCATTTTCCCTGGCGATGAAATTATTGTGGCTCCCGAAGGCTCTTTCCCGCCGGTTCAGGAAGAACCGTCCCCGACGCCGGCGGAAGAAGCAGAACCAACTGCGATAGCCACGGTTGCACCAACCGTTGCTGCGACCAGCCAGGTAGCCCTTGTGCAAGCAGAAGATAGCGAACCAGACTCGAATGCTGCACCTTCGTCCGCTCAAGACATAGAGGAACAAAACAATACAGTCATTTGGATCGTAGGGTTGGCACTGGCGAGCATTCTTGCAGTCATCGGCGCCAGCTTCTTCGTTCAACGGCCCAAACCAACGCAACCGAAAGACAACGATCCCTTCGCGCCGATCGAGTAATTTTCACCCTTCCCGCCTCGTCTACAATTCAGCCGTGCCTAAACGCAAACCAAGCCGCCTAGCTGGTCCCAATCCGCGCGCCCAATTCTGGGCTGGGGCGCGCGCCACGATCCCGCTGCTGGTCGGCGCGTTCCCATTCGGACTCATTTATGGCGCTCTGGCCGTCACCAGCGGACTGAGCCCCTGGGCCGCTGCCGCCATGTCGGCTTTTGTCTTCGCTGGCTCCGCACAATTTATTTCAGTCGGATTGATTGCCGCCGGCACGCCAACGCTGATCATCATTCTCACAACCTTCGTGGTCAACGCCCGTCATGCGCTTTACTCCGCAACCCTCGCGCCTTACTTGCGCAAAGTTTCCTCTCGCTGGCTGGTGCCACTAGGCTTTTGGCTCACCGACGAATCATTTGTAGTCGCCGCGAAACAATTCGAGGAAAATCCGAACCAGAAAAACAAGGAATCGTATTTGCTCGGGTCTGAGATCGCCATGTACTTGAATTGGCAGATGGTGACGTGGATCGGTATTGCCGCTGGTCAGGCGATCCCCGATCCGCAAGGCTGGGGGCTGGACTTCGCGCTGGTCGTAACTTTTATTGGCATGCTCATCCCGATGATCAAGGGCCGCCCCACCCTCGCCGCCGTGCTGGTGGCTGGTGCGGCCGCGCTGTTGGGCAACAGCCTGCCAAACCAATCGGGTCTATTGCTGGCCGCCCTGCTTGGGAATGCCGCCGGCGTGCTAACCGAACGAGCCTGGCCCTCTCCGCGTTTGCGAGGAGCGAAGCGACGAAGCAACCCCCAACGAGGCACCACATGAACGAAGTCTTTCTTATCGCCGGCATGGCAGTGGTGACCATGGCAACCCGCATCCCGCTTTTGATGCTGCTCAGCCGGCGCAAGCTGCCTCCCGCCATCGAATCGGCGCTCAAGTACGTGCCGCCCGCGGTGCTCTCGGCAATCATCTTGCCCATCGTTTTTATGCCTGGCGGCGAGCTCGAGCTTTCTCCCGGCAATGCTTCATTGGTAGCAAGCCTTGTGGCTGTGATCGTCGCCTGGCGCACCCGCAACCTTCTCCTCACTATCATCCTGGGCATGGCCGCCCTATTGATCTGGCGCGCAGCTTCAGTTTTTTAAGATTGCTCTCATTAGTTGAATCAGTCCAAATCTGAAGCAAAACCACATTTGCATCATCCAACCTCCGACAAAAACAATTTAGGAGAAGAAGATGAAAAGTTTGATTGGTTTGATGATCGTAGTTGGTTTGATGGTGGTTTTTGGGATCCTGCTGTTCGCTTGCGCGCCAGCTAGCGCGGTTGCCGACGCGGAAGCTACAAATATCGCTTTGAGCGTGCAGCTCACATTGCTGGCTCAACCCAGCGAAGTTGCCGCCACTGCCACGCCAGCAGAGGCGACCCCCACCAAAACCGCGGTGCCTACGAATATCCCTGAGGCCACCGCAACCGATGAGCCGACCGCGACCGACGAGCCCACCGAGGCGCCATTCGAGGTTCCGGATTGGCCCTTGTTCCGCCAGGGCGATGAAGGGGCAGAGGCTTTCGCTATCCAGCATTTGCTGCGCGCTCATGGTTACAACCTCGGAGTCGATGGCAACTTCGGACCCCAGACCCGCCAACGGGTGCGTGATTTTCAAATAGCCGAAGGACTTGCCGGTGACGGCATCGTTGGCCCGCTCACCTGGGCAGCGCTGATCGATATCGAACTTCTAAATCAAGGCGACTCCGGGCAGGCTGTCCGTGCCCTACAAGTCCTCTTGCGCGAGACATTTGGTTACAACTCAGACAACGTCGATGGCGATTTTGCTCCGATCACGAAGAGTGCCGTCTAAGATCTGCAGGATGAGTATGACCTCGATGTGGACGGCATTGTTGGGCCGGATACATGGCAGGCACTGGTAGCGATCGAACCTTAAAGGAAAATGGCAACAAAAACGGGCTGCGATCGCAGCCCGTTTTGATTCGAATCGACAATGCGCTACTGCTTACCACCAGTGTCTTCCTTGTGTACGGTCAGGATCATCGTGCTGTTTTCAGTAATGGCGCCACTGGTGTAGTTGCTGACATTGTTCGTAGCAACGTAGTCATCCTCGCCAACCAGAACCCAGTTGTCTGAGGCTCCATACTGGCCGTGCAGCCCCGCCATGACAAGGCCCCATTTATTAGGCGCCTCAGCTGTGGCTTTGACGCCAACCACCTTACAGACCCCGCCCGTTGTCTTAGTTGTAACAGAACCCAAATTGGGCGAGGTTCCACCAAGGTCTGTCTTGATTCCCCTCAGCTTAAACCCGTTTACCCTCAGTTCTTCATCGAACGTCGGTGAAAGATCGGTAATAAAAATGGCGGAATTCGAAGGAACCTTGTACTTAATTGCTGGCGGGCAATCCGTCACAAGGAATTCAAAACTCTCGTAGACAA
>JANWHN010000065.1 GCA_025450445.1 Anaerolineales bacterium
AAACCCGCTATGTTAGAATGTACCGCTCTCGGCCCGTCTGAGCGCTGGGGCGTGGTGCAATGGTAGCACACCGGCCTTTGAAGCCGTGGATCCTGGTTCGAGCCCAGGCGCCCCGACTGGTTTCACCGAATGCAAATTTCCCCCACCGAAGAATTTCCTCTAGTAAATAAATCCCGATTCAAAGTGCAGCTAGGTCAACTTTTAGTTGCCTTGTTGGCGATTTCAACTCCCATTTCATGAAGACACGCGTTGTTTTGCTTGCCGCCGGCAAAGGCACGCGCATGAAGTCTCGCCTGCCCAAACTGTTGCATCCCCTCGCTGGTCACCCGATGATCTTGCACTCTCTTGCAGCCGCCGAGGCCGCTGGCGATGAGTTGCCCGTTTTGGTTGTCGGCCACGGCGCCGAGGACGTTCGTAAAACTGTCGGCTCTCGCGCCGAGTTCGTCGAACAGTCGGAGCAAAAAGGGACAGGCCACGCCCTGCTGCAAACGCAATCCCTATTAAAAGGCAGAGCCGATCTGGTCGTGGTCTCAAACGCCGATCTGCCTTTGCTGACTGGCGAAACCCTGAAGAGGCTCGCCGCCACTCAACAAAAAAGTAAAACCGTCTTCACTATGCTGACCTTCAAGCAAAAGGAGGCCCGCGGCTTCGGTCGCGTCAAGCGCAAATCCGGGAAAGTCGTCGCGATCATTGAAGAAGCCGAAGCCACAGCAAAAGAATTAGCCATCGATGAGCTCAATATCGGCGCCTATTGCTTCCGCGCCGACTGGCTTTGGCCTGCGCTCGCCGAACTCAAGCCTTCAAAGAATAAAAGGGAACTGTATTTGACCGATCTGCTTGAAATTGCAGTAAAAGCAAAGAAAACAGTCGGCACAGCAACGTTGGAAGATGGCGACGATGCCATCGGCATCAATACCCGCGAGCATCTCGCCGAAGCTGAAGCAGCGTTGCGCCGGCGCATCAATCGCCGCTGGATGCTTGACGGCGTCACGATCCTCGACCCGCACACCACATACATCGAAGCTAATGTCTCTATCGGGCAGGATACTGTCCTTTGGCCCAACACAATGCTGCTCGGCGAAACAACGATCGGGGTAGATTGTATTGTCGGCCCCAATTCCGTAATCCGCGATAGCCGCGTGGGCAATGAATGCAAAATTCTCGCCGCCCATGTCGAGCATGCCCACATCGAAGATCATGTTGACATCGGTCCGTTCGCCCATTTGCGCAAAGATGCGCACCTCGGCGAGGGCGTCCACATGGGCAATTTCGGCGAAGTGAAAGACTCCACCCTTGGCCCGGGCGTAAAAATGGGCCATTTCTCTTACATCGGCGACGCAACTATCGGCGCCAATGTAAATATCGGTGCGGGCACGATCACCGCCAACTATGACGGCAAGAACAAGAACAAAACGGTGATCGAAGAGGGCGCATTTATCGGCAGCGACACGATGCTGGTTGCACCGCTCAAGATCGGCAAAGGCGCCCGCACCGGGGCCGGCTCCGTCGTCACCAAGGACGTACCGCCCAATACGATCGTGGTCGGCATCCCAGCCCGCGCAATCCGCAAAGTGGAGGATTCCGATTAATCCCCTGTTCTACCTACTCGCCTTCTTGTTGGCGCTGGATCTGCTCATTACCGCCACCCGAGCCGGCGTGCTCAACGCGCGCTTCGCCCGCCTGGCAACTTTGAGCCAGGAGCGCGGCCAGGAAGTGGACCGCGCCCTCGATTTATTGAAGCGGCGCGCCAATTTACGCGATAGCTTGCGCCTCATGCTGGCGCTGCTGCGCTTCCTTATTGCCGGCTTGATCATCGGCTTATTCATTCCGCTGCAACAAATCACACTCCCCCTTCAGAATCTAGCTGCTCTCCTGGTGGTCATCGCCCTGGTCATTTGGCTTTTCGAATTCGTGGTCGAGCGCCGCATCCAGCGCGACCCGGAAAGCTGGGCACTACGCCTGACCCCGCTTGCCCGCACGATCGCTTTCCTCATGGGTCCTATCCTTGCTCTCCCCCTCCGTCTAATGCGTTCCAGTAGTGAACCGAAGCAGCTAGTGACCATCACTGAAGACGAGTTGCGTTCATTCGTTGACGCCAGCCAGCGCGAAGGTGTGCTGGAACAGGACGAACGCCAGATGATCATCTCGATCTTCGAGTTTGCTGACACGCACGTGCGCGAGATCATGGTCCCGCGCATCGACATCTTCGCGCTCGACGTGGAAACTCCTCTACAGGGCGCCCGTGATGAGCTTCTAGAGACTGGTTATTCGCGCATTCCCGTTTATAAGGACAATATCGACAATGTCCTGGGCGTGCTGTATACCAAAGACATGCTCAAGGTCTGGCCCAGCAACAACGAGATCACTTCCCTCAAAGAATTGCTCCGTCCGCCTTACTTTGTCCCGGAAACAAAAAAGCTCGACGAGCTTCTCTCCGAGATGCAAGTTGGGCGCATTCATATTGCAATCGTGGTCGATGAGCACGGTGGTGTCGCTGGCTTGGTAACCCTCGAGGATGTGGTCGAAGAGATCGTCGGCGAGATCCAGGACGAATACGACCACGGCGAAGAGAAAGCCTTTCAACAAGTGTCCGAGGGCGAATACATTTTCCATGGGCGCATCAACTTGGACGAATTCAATGAGCTCATGGGTTCCGAATTGAGCACGGAAAATGCGGATACTCTCGGCGGTTACATCTTTAGCCGCGCCGGGCGGGTTCCAAAAGTCGGCGAAAAGATCGAAGAGAATGGGCTTGTCCTCACAATCGAGCAGATCGTCGGCCGCCGCATCCGCCGCGTGCGCGCACAACGCACTACGGCCAACATCAACGCCACAGAGGAAGCCCATGCTGAATAACACCCAGCGCACAGACCTGATAGAGACGGCTAAAAAAGCGCGCCTCGCTGCTTACGCGCCTTACTCCAAATACAACGTCGGCGCCGCGCTCCTTACTAAATCTGGAAAGGTTTATTTAGGTGCCAACATAGAGAACGCCGCTTACCCCACCACCATTTGCGCCGAGCGCGTCGCCATTTTCAAAGCGGTCACTGAGGGCGAGCGCGACTTCACCGCCATTGCGGTTGTCACTCGCGATGGCGGCACCCCGTGCGGCTCCTGTCGCCAGGTCCTCGCAGAATTTGCGCCCAACACTGTCGTGATCGTGGCTAATGAGGCGGGTGAGGTTGTGCGCGAATCACCGCTGCACGAGTTGCTGCCCGGCGCATTCGGTCCCCAAAACCTAAACGTAAATCCATAAGCAGCCCGTTCTTTTTATGCGCGCTCTGGTGATCAGCGACATTCATGCCAATCTGGGCGCGTTGGAGACCGTTCTGGCTAGCGCCGGCGCCGTTGACGCGGTCTGGTGCCTGGGTGATATTGTTGGCTATGGTCCAGATCCAAACGAGTGCGTTGCCATTTTGAAAACGTTTTCCAATTTGGTATGCCTGCAGGGGAACCACGATGCAGCCGCCGTCGGCGACCTGCCGCTGGAGAGTTTCAATGCCGAGGCGCGCAGTTCCATTGAATGGCTACGCAATTACCTGAGCCAGGACTCACTGGATTTTTTAAAGGGGCTGAAACCCCGTAGCGAAATAAACAGGGTCACATTGGTGCATGCCAGCCCGCGTCAGCCCATGCTTGAATATTTATTGGACACGTATTCTGCCGGTGAAAACTTTTCCTACTTCGCTACCGATTTTTGCTTCGTCGGTCACACTCATGTGCCGGTGTTGTTCACCTTGAGCAGCGAAGGCGTCTCGTTAGAGGTGCCCGTTCCAAACACGACTTTTACGTTGCAGCGCCGCAGCATCGCCAATCCCGGCTCCGTTGGCCAGCCCCGCGACCGTGACCCGCGCGCAAGTTACGCAATTTATGACGATGCTGCCAGGACTTGGAGCTATCATCGCGTCGAGTACGACGTGAGCGAAGTCCAGCTGCGCATGGAAGCAGCCCGCCTGCCGGAGCGCCACATCCTGCGCCTCGCCAGCGGCTGGTAGACTCCGCTTCTCCTGTTATGCCCGGAATCGTTTTCATCGCCAGTCTGTCTCACTCTGGCTCCACCCTGCTCGATCTATTACTAGGCGCACACCCCAACTTCGTTGGCCTTGGAGAACTTTACAAAGTTATCCAAATGAGTCCGGCGCAACTGGAAAGCGAAAAGGTAATGCGCTGCACCTGTGGTCAGCTTGTCGCCGATTGCATATTTTGGAACCCCACCATCGCCGCCCTCCAAAAAGGGTCGGGTAATCCGCTGGCCAAAAAGTATCTGACCGTCTTGGATTGCCTCCAAAATATTTTGGGGAAAGAAAAGCAATTGATAGATTCTTCCAAGTACTTGGCTCCATTGCAACTTGCCACTAGCTTGCCAGGTGTCGACCTAAAGGCCGTTCACTTGCTGAAAGATGTCCGTTCATTCACGGTCTCCCAGCGCGATTCACTCGATGCCGAATTGAAATATCATCATTTACCCCTCCTTCTCGGTTCGCCCACTCTCAGCCAATTTGTTTACCGAACGACGCTCAAGAGCCCTGTTTACCTTTATTGGAAGTGGTTTTTGCGCAACCTGGCCCTGCAAAACCACCTGCGAGACGAGAAAATCGGCTGGATCCAAGTTGGCTATGACGAGCTCGCCCAATCCCCCGAAATCATCCTTCCCAAGCTGTTCAAATTTCTGGGAACCGAGGCTCTACAAAGGGCCGCTTTCCTGCCGAAACAAACCAACAGCCACATTTTTATGGGCAATCCAATGATTGCCAGCGCGCAAAAAATGAGTGGTATTTACTACGACGATCGTTGGAAATCACGGCGGGATTGGAAACTGGCGCACGCCCTATTCCCAACCATCCGCGCCTACAACGACAGGGCTGTCTACGCCCCCACCATCACGTAACCTGGCGGAACTTTTTACCCATCCCTTCCGTCTTATTCGGTAACGCCGCCTTACCAGAGGAGTTTGGAATGAAGAAGAGAATTTTGTACTTGTTTTCAACGCTGGCAATAGTTTCGATCTTCATCGCTGCTTGCGCTCCGGCTGCCGCTGATGTTTTCTACCAGGAGCCGCTGGCTATCGGCGCACCCGCGCCCGAAGCCGATTTCTCAGGCGAACGGGCTGAAGAATCGGCCAACGGCGGTTTTGACGGCTCAGTCGGCAACACAACCGTTGCCCAAGCCGCGGAACGACTCGTTATCCGTAACGCCAACTTGTCAATCGTGGTCGAAGATCCTGAAGCCAGCATGGAAGACATCGTCGAGCTAGCCGAAAGACTGGGCGGCTTTGTGGTCAGCTCGAACATTTATCAAACCACCACGATCAACGATGTCCAGGTTCCAGGTGCATACATCACCATTCGTGTGCCGTCTGCGACCTTCGTTGACGCGCTGAACTCCGTTCGCGCCGAGGCCATTGACGTGACCCGCGATGATCGCACCGGCCAGGACGTGACTGCCGAATACACCGACCTGCAATCCCGCCTACGCAATCTGGAATCCGCCGAAGAAATGCTGCGCGCCATCATGGAAGAAGCCCAGGACACCGAAGATGTGCTGGCTGCCTTCAATCAACTGAACTACATCACCGAGCAGATCGAAGTGCTGAAAGGCCAGATCCAGTACTACGAAGAATCTGCCGCCATGTCGGCCATTACTGTTGAGTTGGTCGCCAATGAAAGCGTTCAGCCGCTCACGATCGGCCCGTGGACGCCCGTTGGCGCAGCCAAGGATGCAGTCGAAGCCTTGATCCGTGCTCTGCAGGACATCGTCGACGCGGTCATCTGGATCCTGCTCTACGTGCTCCCGATCGTGCTCGTCATCGCATTGCCGCTCTGGTTGATCGGACGTGGCGTACTACGATTGCTCCGTCGCCGCCAAGCTAAACCAGTTGCCCGCCGCAGCAAGTAATCTCTCAATAAAAAGAGACCGCATAAGCGGTCTCTTTTTGATTCCTATTTCAACTCTGCCCTCGCCAACACCCGCCTCGCACTCACCAGCATCGGCATATCCACCATCTTGCCATCCAGCGCAAATGCCCCGCGGCCTTCTTTTGAATTTTGCTCAAACGCATCGACCAAACGCTTGGCCGTTTCGATCTCCCGAGCCGTTGGGGTAAATGCCAGCTGCGCCGGCTTGATTTGGTCTGGATGAATAATTTGAGTACCGCTGAATCCCAGCCCGGCGCCTTGCTCCGCCATCCGCTTAAGCCCGGCGTGGTCCTTGAAATCGATCCAGAGCATGTCGATCGCCATCAGCCCAAACGCGGCTGCGTGCGCCACCACCGAGCTGCGCGCGTAGAAGACCTCGCTGCCCTCGGTTGTGCGCTTGGCGCCCACATCACCCGCAAAATCTTCGCCGCCAAAAATCAACGCATCCAACCGTTCATCAGCGCCTGCAATTTCTTTTATATTCACCAGTCCAATCGCGCTCTCTATCTGAGCCAACAAGTCGATTGAATTTTTAGCTAATTTTTGAGCTTGTTCCGCAAAGCCGATCCTTGCGCTTATTGTTCGCACCTGGTCCCCGCTTGCCACCTTTGGCAGCACGATCCCATCCGGCCGCTCCGCAATCACGGCTTTGAGATCGCTTTCGGCTAGATCCGAATCAACCCGATTGATTCGCACCAGCCGTTCGCTCTTTCCAAATTCAAGCTCGTTCAGCGCCCGCACGACAAGCTCGCGCGCTTCGCTCTTGCGGTTTGCCGCCACGCCGTCTTCCAGGTCCAGGCACACACTATCCGCCGCCGATGCGGCCGCCCTCTCCATCTTGTGCCAGTCGCTGCCCGGCACGTAAAGCAGAGCACGCCGCGCTCTCATTCGACCTTTGGTTTCATCAAGAACATCACTGAGCGTTCCACTTCTACAACTACTTCGCCGGTCTGCTTGCGACCCGTGTGCTTAAGTTTCACGATCCCGCGTTCCTTTTTGCTTTCAGACGGACGTTTCTCCAACACCTCGGTCTCGACTCTGAGCGTATCGCCGGCAAAAACTGGCGCCGGATGCAGCACCTTTTCGTACCCAAGATTGGCGACAATCGTGCCTTCGGTCAGGTCTTGAACAGTCATCCCTATCACCAGCCCAAATGTATAAATTCCGTTTACGATCGGTTTACCAAATTCGGTTTGCTTTGCAAACTCCGCATCCAGATGCAAGGGTTGCGTATTGAGCGTCAGGCCGCAAAACAGCAGGTTGTCCGCGTCAGTCACGGTGCGCGTGCGGCTATGCAGCATTACCTGCCCAACTTCAAGCTCCTCGAAATACTTGCCGCTCATTCCAGCTCCACCAATGTTTGCTCTTTTTCAACACTTTGTCCTTGTTTAACGGCAACCCGCGCCACTTTTCCCTGGCGCGGTGCTTGAATTCGAATCTCCATTTTCATCGCCTCCAGCAACACCAGCGTTTCGCCAGCCGTGATCACTTGCCCATCCTGCACCAGCACCTGGCGCACCTGACCTGGCATCGGCGCCCGCAGGGTTCGCTCGCCGCTTGTGGCCGACCCGCCGGCAACCGCCGATCCGGCTTGCTTTTCTACATAATAGCTTCTTCCATCAAAATGCAGCCAGATCTTTCGTCCCTGTTTAGCCCAGATCACCCGCTGTTGAATGCCTTTGATTTCTAAATGCATTTGGTTTTGGGCAGTTTTTATAATCCGCCCCGAAACAAGCTTCCCCTCAACCTCAACTGAATACTCTGATCCTGTTTGACTCATACCGATCGCGAAACTTTGACCTCGATAGGCAAACACCGACATCATAAGGGCGACCCGGACATAGAATGCTTGCGATAACTTCCGCGATTATCTCTAACCATTAATTGTCGCCAATCCGAAAGTTATTCGGATTTGCCCATGGTGAATGCGGATCCGGGATCTGGTTGCCATCTCCGTTTGCCAGCATGCTCGCCGGCTGCATATCCACAAGCGCTGCCGCCAGCAAGACTTCTATTAGCAGCTCGTCGTCACGTGTTAATTCATCCATGTTGCTTTCGACAAACCGCGTATCGTAGTCGCCGCTTTGCACGCGCGGGTGGGCCAGCAGGTCCTGCAAAAAATCGATATTCGTTGTTAATCCCAAATAGGCTGTCTCGCGCAAGCTTGCTTGCATCTTCGTCAGCGCTGCGGCGCGGTCATCAGCGTGCACGATCAGCTTCGCCAGCAGTGGATCATAGTGCACGCCAACTTCGCTGCCCTCTTCAACCCCCGCGTCCACGCGCACGCCTTCTCCTTGCGGCAAATGCAATTTGAGCACGCGCCCGGCTTGCGGCAGGAATCCGCTACCCGGATCCTCCGCATAGATCCGACACTCGATCGCGTGCCCGTTTTGCTTAATGTCCTTTTGCGCGAACGGCAGCTTTTCGCCAGCGGCGATGCGTAGCTGCCACTGCACCAGGTCGATCCCGCACACCATCTCGGTGATCGGATGCTCCACCTGGATGCGAGTGTTCATCTCCAAAAAATAAAATTCCCGCGTCGAAGGGTTGACCAGAAATTCCACCGTGCCAGCGTTAGTGTAGCCGACCGCGCTCGCCGCGGCCACTGACGCCGCGCCCATCTCGGTTCGCAACTTGCCATCCAATAGCGGCGAAGGTGTCTCCTCTACGATCTTCTGTCTACGCCGCTGCAGCGAGCATTCCCTCTCAAACAGGTGCAGCAAATTGCCATGCTGGTCGCCGAGCACTTGGAATTCGATGTGCCGCGCGTTCGGCAAATATTTTTCCAGTATCAGCCGTCCGTCCCCAAACGCGCTCTGCGCTTCACGTCGGGCGCTTTCGATCGCCTCGCCTAGCTCGCCCGCCGCGTTCACCACCCGTTGGCCCATGCCGCCACCGCCCCCAGCCGCCTTCACTAGCAATGGAAAACCAATTTTCGCGGCAGCTTTTTCGAGTAAATTCGCATCGTCTTTTCCCTGGTAACCGGGAACGACCGGCACGCTGGCCTGCTCCATCAGCGCCCGCGCCCCAGCCTTATCTCCCATCGCCCGCATGGCCGCCGGCGGAGGACCAACCCACACCAAGCCTGCCGCAATAACCGCCTCAGCAAAATCAGCGTTCTCGGCCAAAAATCCGTAACCCGGATGCACCGCCATCGCGCCCGTTTGCTTGGCCGCAGCAAGAATGCGCTCGATATTTAGATATGACTTGCTCGCCTCGGCCGGCCCGATCTTCACCGCTTGATCCGCTGTGCGCACGTGCAGCGCTCCGGCATCCGCTTCCGAATACACCCCGATCGAGCGGATGCCCAGCTCGCGGCACGCTCGGGCGATCCGCACCGCGATCTCGCCGCGGTTCGCAATCAGAAGTGATGGAAAGGGTGGGTTCATACTATTCAGCACAGTCGAGTACGTCGTTCGCGGCGGCCAGCGCGCTTGGGTTTGCCTTACTGATCCGCAGCCACAAATCGCACAGCATTGGCTGCATCAAGGGATTATCTTTCACCGCTTGCTCTGCTAGTTTCAGCGCTCTGTCTAATTCCCCCAGCATCGCATAACCTTCAATAAATGGCGTGTGTTCCGCTGGATGGTTGGGGTCATCCTCGAGCGCGTAAGCCACATCGCCCAGCGCCACCACCTGCTCCCAGTCGCCCAATTGCCGCGCCAAGTCAGCTTTCTCAAAATAATAGCACCACGTCTCGCGCCACTCCACGCTCCAAAATGGCATCCGCTCGTTCACTAGATCCGGTTCGACCGTAATCAATTCCGGGTGCGAGAAATGCAGCAAGTCGGCCACCTCCGCTGGTAATTGCGGATAATTTTCATCAAGTCTTGGATCGAGCACGCGCAAACATCCCGGCGGCTCATAGATCAGCAATAGCACATTTTCCGGCCCGCCTTGGTAATCCACAAAAATGTAACCGTCTCGGATCCGGCCGCCCTCTGCCAGATTTTGCAACCCGGCGCCGGCGCGCAGATCGGCATACAAAAAGTCGTAACTCAACGCACTCGACCCTGGTTGCGGATCCGTATACATCCAATTCAATGGCCCGGTCAGCGAATTATCCGAATAGTGCACAAAGGTCCTGAGCTCGGGGCTGATCACAACTGTGCCCGGCGCCAATGCCGGCGCCCGCCATGCCAGTTGCTGGAAAAATTCCACCTGTCGCTCCCACTCCAACCGGTAGCGATTACCGGTCAAGAAATGGAGGCCAACGCATAGCCCCAGCAGCAGGGCCAGCAACCCAATCTTCACCCGATCTGGCGCGCGCAGCAACGCCCACCCGCCGCCCAGCACTAAGCTGGCCCCGAACATCATGGGCAGCGTAAACCGATCGAACGACAGCTCCAGGCGCAACGGAAGCTGCGCCACCCAGAAAGAAATCCCCGCCACCGCCAGCGCCACCAACCCCAACCCAATTGCCTGCCGTCCAAGCGCCTTGTACCCTTTAGCGGCAGATTTCTGCTGTCGCAGCGCAAAAATCGCCACCGCTACGCCAATAATTGCTACCGGGAAATACAAAAGCGCGACCCGTGATCCGCTCGCGATCTGCCCCCACACCTCGCCAACCCGCAGCCAAGCCAGCGCGCCTGCCTCGAAAATATCTGTAACCGCGATTCCCAGCCATTCGACTGTCGCGCCCATTGGGTTAGCGGCAATGGCGCTCAATAAGCCCGTACCGTAAAGCGCATCATCTTGCTGCGTCGCCAAATAGCGCCAGGCGAAGACTACTGGCACCAGCGCTGCATACGGCAGCCAGGCTCGCAACGCTCCCCTAATCCGCGCCTTTCCCGGCGGCAATGCGAACCACAAGATCAGCGGCCTCAGCAACTCCAGCCCATAAAAATATTCCGTGGAAAGCATGGTCACCAAAGCCAGAACGATCGATCCTGCGATGTAAAAAAGTTTCCGCTCTTTAGCCCGCAACGCCAGGATCATCAAACTCAGCGAAGCTAAAAAGCTGGCGTAATATAGAAAATAGACGCTATATGTCACCGAAATGCTTTGTTGCGCAAAGCCCGGATAAAGCAAAAACAGCAACGCCATCGCCGTCACTGCTTTCCCGCCTTTCGGCCATAGCAACTTCAGCAGCCACCAAAACGCCAGCGCGCTAAGCCAGCGCGCCAGAAGCGCGTAGACCTGCCACGCCAGCGGGCTGTAGCCTACAAATAGAAACGAAAAATAATAGATCCAGCCCGATGCTGGCCGATAAGCCGCGAAATCCTGATACACATCCGCGCCTAGGTGATGCGCATACCAAACCAGCGGCCAGTCATCCCAATAAAAACCCAGCCACGGGATCACCAACCCATAAGCCAGGATGGCGAGGACCAAAGACGTTAACGGGAACCTATAGGTTTGAATTATTCTTCTCATGCAAATTTGCTACGCCGGTTTCATCGGCGGATACTCTCTATCTTTGTCATCATTTTTGAACGCCCCCTCCAATTGCCCTATTAATGCATGAATTTGGAATAAAAGGAGAAAACTCACCTTCTTGTCAAGGGACTGGGTTGTGTCAAAATTGGCGAAATCCTCACAGCGAGGAATCCCTAAGGACGCATTTGGGGGAATAAGGTCCTGGAATTCTTCACTCCAAACCCGGCATCGTCAGCAGAACCACCAGCCCGATCGCCCAGTTCAACGCGATCAGCGCCAGCCCAATATTCCGCCAGCGCCGCACGCCGCTGATCAGCAGCGCCCCGATCGCCGCCCAGATCAGCGAGCTCCAAAAGATGCCGGGCAGCACAAAATCAGGCGCATCTGGCGTGACAAAGCGGGCGATCAGGATCGAGAGCCCCAGGTCGATCATCGCCATGCTCCCAAAAATCGGCATTTCCGATACGAAGAAGAATCCCACGATGGTCAGGTGCATGCTGGCCGCTAAAGCGCCGCCTGCAATCATCTTCCCGATCTGGCCTAGGTTTTTCAATTGTCTCTATTTCTCACGAACCACTCGCGAAATTCCTTGGCCTTGCCATCCTTGTTCAATTTGATCAACCAGATATTGCTAAACGTGCCCGCGCTCTTGTAAACCGTGGTGCCGTGCATCACTCCCAGGTCACCATCCACCGCGATCACTTCGTAGTCAAATTTCCAGTCATTCGGCTGATCACCAATCGCGATCCAACCCGCTTGAATTGCCTCTCGACCCTTCCATGGCTCGTCAAACGGACCTGTTGAATACAAAGCATTCTTAGTGAACAGATTGGTGATCTGCTCAGGTTTGTTGCTCTTCCATGCTTTTACATAGGCCTTCAACCAATTCTCGAAATCTTTTTTCTTCAATTCTCCTCCGGTTGTTGCACCCATTGCTCACGAAACTCAGTGCAGCGACCATCTTCCGCGAGCGTGATGATCCAAATATTGTTGTAAGCGGATTCTTGTGTGGTGTAGGTGGTCAGACCTTC